>JACRFC010000083.1 GCA_016234355.1 Ignavibacteriales bacterium | reverse complement strand
TAATCCTCATCAAGATTTAATTGAGAAATCTCTTGATCATAATTTATTAATAAAAGAGTACTCTGATTTTCCATTATTAACAACTACTCAAGATAATTCTCTTTTGACTTTTACTCTTGCACCAATAAGATTAGGTGCGCCGATAAGAAACGAACTTCCGAAAAACGTAATTCTTAAATCAAACGGAATTTTCGGAGAATATTATAGAATACATTTAAGTGACACTGAAGAAGGATATATAAATCGTGAATTTGTAAAAGAGCTGCCGACCGGTTCTATAACTCCAAGTTATTTTATAAATCCAATTTCTTGCTATCCTTCAGCTTCTGCTGATATTATAAAAATCCCTTATCTGGAAAATGTACCGTATGATATTTATCCCGATCCCGAACAGAATAGGATTATCATTAATTTATACGGTGTGAAAACAAGCAGCACCTGGATTATTCATAAAAGTAATTTACGATATATAGAAAAGATAACATGGCAGCAAACAACGAAAGAGACATACAAAATTTATGTTAATTTAAAAACATCAAAAATTTGGGGATACGAAATTAAACCTAATGGGAAGGAATTGATTTTTAAAATAAAATATCCACCGAATTATAATTTGGATAATACATTGCCATTGAAAGGAATTAAAATATCTCTCGAAGCAGGACACGGCGGAAGTAATCTCGGCGCTGTAGGTTTATCCGGAATAAAAGAGAAAGAAATTAATTTGAAACTTTGCAAAATGTTAGAGACTCTTTTGAAGAAATATGGCGCTGAAGTTTTGCAGGTTAGAGATTCAGATAAAGATATGACGCTCATAACTAAAAGAGATACAGTAACAAACTCCGATGCGAACATTCATTTAAGTATCCACGCAAATTCTAGCGAACCGGTAAATGAATTTTTAGGAACCTCCGGCACATGTACTTTTTATCATAATCCGTTTTGGGCTAAATTAGCTGAAAAAGTTTTTGATAAATTGATTGAATTGGATATTAAACCGTTCGGTTCCGTCGGATCATTCAATTATCGTGTTACTCGAATGTCGGAGATGCCCGCAATTTTGGTTGAACAGGCATTCCTATCTCATGCCGAAGATGAAGAAAAACTTTATGACGATAATTTCCGCCAGCAAATGGCTGAAAAAATTTACGAGGGTTTAATCAATTATTTAAAGTACATGAATAATTGATCTGATTATTAATTAGATTCATTTTTGAAATAAGTCTGTATTTTTTTTAGGTCTTTAGTGGAAAAAAAATATTTAATCGGTTTGGACGGCGGCGGTACAAAAACAAAATGTGTACTGACCGATTTCAACTTCAATCCCTTGTATGAATGCCGGGGCGGTCCTTCCAATTTTCTTTTAATAGGAACTCAAATAGTATCCGAAACTATTCTTTCTCTAATTCTTGAATCTATAGAATATTTGAAAATTTCACCGGATGATATCGCTTCAATATTGATCGGCACTACCGGAGCCGGAAGACCAAGTGATGCTCAAAAATTAAAAGATGATTTTCTTCAGTATGCGGAATCAAAAGGTTTTTTCTTCAAATCGTTTAATGTAGATAGTGATGCACGAATTGCACTTGAAGGAGCTTTTTCCGGTGGACCCGGTTCATTGTTAATTGCGGGTACCGGATCGGTGATTTTTGGAAAAGATAAAAATAACAATGTATACCGCGTTGGCGGTTACGGAAAATTCATTGGTGATGAAGGAAGCGGCAGCACATTAGGACGGAAGGGACTAAATCAAATCGCAAAAGAACTTGACGGAAGAGGTGATAAAACTTTACTCACAGAAATATTAAAACGCGATTTCGGGATTACCGATTCTTCTCAATTAATCACGGAAGTGTATAGAAATAATTTCGACATCGCTTCATTTGCCCCTAAAGTAATTGAAGCAGCTCAAAACGGTGATAGGATAGCAAATAAAATATTGGAAGAAGAATCGGATGAACTCTTCCTTCATGTAAAATCAATATATAAAATGATAGGACAGGAAACATTAAAATTATGTTTGATCGGTGGAACAATAGCAACGGAAAATTTTTATTCCGCAATGTTTAAGAAAAAAATCGAACTGCATCTACCGAATGTGAAAATAATGTCGGCTGAAAACCCTCCGGAAATCGGGGCAGCTTTTTTGGCTAAAACTATGTTATAATATATTATCAAAAAATTTTTTGTTGAAATATTCTTGGAGTAAGTTTTAATGACTAACCAAAAACCAATAAGTAGAAATCCATGGGTTTGGGTACCCTCATTATATTTTACCGAAGCTATTCCTTATGTAATGGTAATGTCTGTTTCGGTTATGATGTATAAGAACCTAAATGTATCCAATTCCGATATTGCATTCTTCACAAGTCTGCTTTATTTCCCATGGTTCTTAAAATTTGCTTGGGGTCCTTTCATAGATATGTTCAAGACAAAAAGATTTTGGACAATAACTATGCAGTTTATAGTTGCCGTTGCATTATTTGGAATAGCTTTAAGCTTAACGACCGCGATGTATTGGAGTTTAACTTTAATTGTTTTTGCTTTAATGGCATTTGCATCTGCAACGCATGACATCGCAGCCGATGGATTTTACATGCTCAGTCTTGAACAGCAGCAGCAAGCTGCATTTGTCGGGGTTCGTTCTACTTTTTATCGGGTCGCAACGATAGTAGGTTCGGGATTCCTTGTAGTCATTGCCGGTCAATTAGCTCCAGGTATGGGTTTTAAGAATGCGTGGTCAATTGTGTTTATTATAGCCGGTATATTATTCGTACTTCTATTTGTTTATCATAAATTTATTCTTGCATATCCTTTAGAAGACAAAGGAACTATGATAGATAAAAAACTAAGCGGTTCTCAAATTGGTTTATTGCTTGGCGGATTTATTCTCTTTGCAGCAATTTTTTATTTAGCTTTTTTGCTTATCAGCTTTACACTTTCTTTGTTCGGAGTTGCATCCCCTTGGAAAACTATTGTGTCAACAATTTTTTTGGTATTAATTGTAGTAATTCTTTTCAGAACTTATGTGGCAACTTTTGTTGAGAAATTTGAAAAGTCGGAAAGTAAAAATGAAATTTTGCTGCCATTCATAGAATTTCTAAAAGCGTTTGTAATATTTATGCAGAAGAAGGACATTTGGAATATTCTAGGTTTCCTGTTGTTCTTCCGTTTTGCAGAAGCTCAACTTGTTAAACTTGTGCAGCCATTTCTTCTCGATCCAAGAATCAAAGGGGGACTCGAACTTACAACTTCGGAAGTGGGAATAGTATATGGAACAGTAGGCATAATCGCTCTAACTATCGGCGGTTTAATCGGAGGATATGTAATTTCGAAAAAAGGGTTGAAGTGGTGGTTATGGCCAATGGTAATTATAATGCACACACCCGATCTTGCTTTTGTTTATCTTTCACAATATCAACCGACTAATTTCATATTAATCAATCTTGCAGTTGCATTTGAACAATTTGGTTACGGCTTTGGTTTTACTGCATATATGTTATTCATGATCATGATTTCACAAGGAGAACATAAAACTGCACACTTTGCAATATGTACCGGAATTATGGCTCTAGGAATGATGCTTCCCGGAATGTACAGCGGTGCTTTGCAAGAACAGATTGGATACCAGAACTTCTTTTTATGGGTAATAATCTCTACTATCCCGGGATTTATTGTTGCAGCTTTGGTGAAAATTGATCCTGAATTCAGTAAAAAGAAATTAGCATAAAAAAATTTGAGATAACTATGATGAAAACAATAATTACTTTATTATTATTTTTTTTAGCATTTATTTATTTACCGGCTCAGGAAGATAAAATGAATTCGATAACTAAAATTATAGAAGAAATAAAAACTCAATATGCCCCGGATAAAAGATTAGCAATCTTTGATGTAACTGCTACCGATAGCGTAAGTGTTTTAACTTTATCGGGCGAGACAAATATTCTTGAAGCAAAGGAAAAACTGTTTGGTAAGCTGAAAACACTAAATTTAACATTCAAAGACGAGATACAACTTTTACCTTCAAAGGATTTAGGCGGCGCCATATACGGTATAGTTAATTTATCAGTTGTAAATATTAGGATTAAACCAGAAGATGAGGCTGAACTTGTTTCACAATCACTTTTAGGTACATTCGTAAAAATTTATAAAAAAATTCCCGGATACTATTTAATACAGACACCGGATGACTACATCGGCTGGGTTGATAACGATGGAATATGTCTTATTAACAAGGAACAGCTTAACAGTTGGGTAAATGTTGAAAAAATAATTTTTACTAAAGAATTCGGCTTTTCATATTCAATGCCGTTCGAATCTTCTCAACGTGTTTCCGATTTAGCCGCAGGAAATATATTAGCAGTTCTTGGAGAAGAAAATAATTTTTACAAAGTAGTATACCCTGACGGAAGAATTGCATTCGTTGAAAAAACAAATTGTGAAAACTTTTCTGAATGGCAGAAAAAAACAAATCCAACCGAGACTGATATTATTACAGCAGCTAAATCGCTAATGGGAATTCCCTATTTGTGGGGAGGCACTTCTATAAAAGGGATGGACTGCAGTGGTTTTACAAAAACGGTATATTTTATTAATGGGATTGTTCTTCCACGAGATGCCTCGCAGCAAGTAAATACCGGTATCTTGGTTGATACAGAAAACGGATTTGAAAATTTGCGTGCCGGTGATTTACTGTTTTTTGGTTCGCAAGAAACCGATTCAACAAAAGAGAGAATCACCCATGTCGGTATTTATATTGGGAATTACAAATTTATCCATGCTTCAGGTAGAGTAAAGATAAATTCATTAGATAAAAACGCAGCTGATTATAGTGAATATAGATTAACACATTATATTCGCGCTAAAAGAATATTAAACTCAGTTGATAAAAATGGAGTCTCTTCGGTAAAGAATAATAAATATTACTTAGGAAAAATATAATGAAGCAAAGTCGCAGAAAATTTTTAATAAACAGCAGTCTTATCGGCGGATCAATATTAGCAGGAGGAATTAATTCCCAAACTTTTTCTAAAAATATCAAAATCATAAAAAAGAATTCGAACATGAAACTAACATTTAAACCCTACACTCTGGAATTAAAACATGTTTTTACTATAGCAACAAGTTCCAGAACAACAACGCCGGTAATGCTGACACAAATTGAATATGAAGGAATAACGGGATATGGTGAAGCATCAATGCCTCCATATCTTGGCGAATCGCACGAGACAGCTACGAAATTTTTATCGAAAG
>JACRFC010000089.1 GCA_016234355.1 Ignavibacteriales bacterium | reverse complement strand
TTTTAGACAAACTAAATTCTTCAACAATAACCATGTTATTGCTGTTCAATTCGGTTTCTAAAATCATATTCTATTATTTTCAAAAACCCCGGCAACTGTCGGGGTTTTTTTTGTCTAGATTCTATTAACCCGAAGGTTTTTCCTACCTATGTAGAACAGAATTGTATTCTGTTCTTTTACGCTCAGATTAAAAATCTGAGTTACAAAAAAGTCCAGATGCATCGTTTAGTTTAATTCATGCTGCAAGAACCTTCGAGTTTTAATAAAACAATATTTGGAAAATAATTGCTGCAAATATGTCCGAGCTGTATACATGCTCGCGGCTATTTGATAAATCACTTTGCGTAAGGTAAGTTACCAGCATAGTACAATAATTTATATCCTCAGTGAAAAACTGAATACCTTGATTCTATAATTATAAATAAGTAATTATCTTTGTAAAGAAAATTATTAGTTAATAAACGGGAATGCCTTCAATGAAAAAAATATTTTCATTCTTTTTAGTGTTAATGACATTATCTACTTTAAGTTTTGCTCAAAATGAATTAGGATTTGAATTCGATTATGCAAAATTTAATTATGATTCCACATCTGTTTACCTTGAGTTTTATTATGGACTTAATCCTAAAAACATGCAGGTTTTCAGCGGCGATAAAGGTCAGATGATCGAGGCGATTGTTCATATTGAAATAAAAGATTTAGTAACTAATGAATTTTTTATTAAGAAAGATTGGAAAGTTCAGGATTTTGTAGCTACCGCAAGCAATGATAGTGTGCAAAAGTTATTAAGCGGAGTATTAAGCTTTGTAGTTCCGAAAGCGAAATATTCACTTCTTGTAAAAGCATGGGATTCTAAAAACCCAAATTTTAACAAGACGATTAACGAAACACTTTTAATTGAACCTGTGAAATCAGATAAATTTTCAATTAGCGATATTGAATTAGCAGATAATATTAAAATTGAAAATGTTGACCCAAATTCTATTTTTTATAAGAACACATTAGAAGTAATTTCAAATCCAGCTATGATTTATACTAATTCCGCTCCAGTGATGTTTTATTACGCAGAATTATATAACTTAAAACTAGCAGATGCTAATTTGAATTTTTCATTACAAAAAATACTTTATAATAGTTCAGGAACGCCTATTTACAGAAATACAAAAAGTGTTAAACAAGGACATGATGCAGTTGTTGAGTATGGAGTTGTCAATCTTTCAAAATATCCAACTGACTCATATAATTTTGTATTGAGTTTAATTGACCCGGCAACAAATCAAGCTTATGTATCTTCAAAAAGATTTTATTTTTATAATCCGGGTGTAAAAGACACAAGCAGATTATCCAAAGTTAATACCGGTGTATTAGGAAGTGAATTCGGTTTATTTACTAAAGATGAATGCGATAAAATGTTTTTGCAAGTAAAATATATTGCAAGCGATCGTGAATTAAGTCAATTTAAAAGTCTTGACTCACTTAAAGCTAAGAGAGAATTTCTATATAATTTTTGGCGAAATAGAGATACTGATCCTTCTACCACTCAGAATGAATATAAAGAAGAGTACATGAAACGTGTTGCTTATGCAAATAAAAATTTTACTTCAATGATAAGGGAAGGATTCTTAACCGATAGAGGAAGAGTTGTATTATTGTACGGCGAACCCGATCAACGTGATTTTTACCCGAGTGATTCTGAGGTCAAACCATATGAAATATGGTTCTATAATCAAATCGAAGGCGGTGTTAACTTTATATTTGGTGATGTAACAGGTTTCGGAAATTATGAATTACTTCATTCAACAAAACGCGGTGAAGTTAAAGACGAGAATTGGATGAGAAGAATTAGTGGTAAATAAATATTAGTATGCAAATTAAACATAGGTTTGAATATTTCCTTTTTATTTCTTTCGTAAAATATTTTCAATTAGTCGGATTAAATAAAACCCGGCACAGTGCGAATATTCTTGGATATATTCTTTATTACTTAATTCCAATACGCAAGAAAGTTGTTAAGAACAATTTGAATATTGCCTTTCCTCAAAAATCAGAAACCGAAATAAAAAGATTAATTCTTAAAACATATCAGAATATTCTAATCACTTTCTTCGAATTGATGTATTTGCCGTTTGTTTCAAAGAAAGAAATTGATGAATCAATTTTTGTACAAGATATTGACCTAATTAAAGAAAAATTATCTAATCATGAATCAGCAATATTTTTGACCGGGCACTTTGGCGGATGGGAGTTTTGTTTATCATCACTTTCTCAAAAAATAGGAAGACCATTTCAGCTATTAGCACAGCCGCAATCAAATTCTCTTATCTCGGATTATATAATGAAAGCAAGAAAAACATTTGGTAATGAAATTATTCTATCCGGCATTTCAGTACGCAAGTTGTATGAAAATCTTAAAAGTGGCGGTATTGTTGGTATTGCCGGTGATCAGCGCGGATCATATGAAGGACCTAGATTTTCTTTTTTTGATAGACCTACCGCATTATTTACAGGCGCAGCAAACATTTCCTTAAAGACAAATTGTTTAGTAATTATGACTGCTTTTGAGCGCCAGCCGGATTATTCATATAAAGTTCATACAGAAGAGCTTAGCTTTAATAATTTACCGGATAGTAATGAAGATAAAATTAAAGAGCTTACTCAGCGGTATATTTCTTTTTTGGAAAAGTATATTAGAAAAAATCCGGAACAATATTTTTGGCTGCATAAACTTTGGAAATACTAGTGCAAGAGAAAATACTTGTAATACAAACTTCTTTTCTTGGTGATGCTGTTCTTACTTTGCCGATGATTCAAAAATTAAAAGATAAATTTCCATCGTCGGGGATAGAGGTTTTATGCATTCCTCAAACAAAAGAATTATTCGAACATTCAAAATCGGTGAGTGAAGTTATTTCTTATGATAAGCACGGCATACAAAAATCATTTTTAAGTTTTCTTAGATTGATAATATTAATCCGGCAAAAAAAATATTCACATATCTTTTCACCTCATAGATCTTTTAGATCCTCTTTAATTGTTTATTTATCCGGAGCGGGAATTTCTGTTGGGTTTGATATTGCAAGTATCAATTTCGTATATGGTTCTTGTGTAAAATATATAAAAGAAAAGCACGAAGTAGCGCGTAATCTTGATTTAATTGGGGCTGATACAAATAATGATAATTGGAAAATATTACCAATTGTAAATATTGATTCATCGCTTGAAAATAATACTGAGAGTATAATCAGAAATCTTACTAATAAAAAGATAGCTGCTGTAGCTCCCGGTTCTGTCTGGAAAACCAAAATATATCCGGGAGAAAGTTATATAGAAATAATTAAGTTCTTAATTAAGAAAAATTATTTTGTTGTTTTGCTTGGAGGTAAAGACGATGAGTTATTATGCAGCGGAGTAGAAAAAGAATTTACAGACTCGGTGAAATCATTTGCAGGAAAAATGAGCATTATTGAATCTATTTCATTGTTGAAAAAATGTTCAGTTCTAATTTCTAATGATAGTGCACCAACCCATCTTGGAATGATAGCTGATATTCCAACATTAACAATTTACTGCTCAACAATACCGGCTTTTGGATTTTCACCTTATAATGCAAAGAGTAATTACGTTTCATATGATGATCTAAGCTGTAAACCGTGTGGAATCCACGGCAGGAATCAATGTCCGGTACAAACTTTTGATTGCGGTTACAAACTTTTACCTCAAACTGTTTTCTCCTCCTTAGATAAAATGAATCTGTAGTAAGAAAAAGTAACTGCAAATTCATATATTAGCCCTACTTAAAAGAGCGTTAAATGAAGTGGTTTAATTTAGAGAATATTAAGAATTCATCATTCCACATTACACCGAATTTTCCAATTATAACAACTAAACGTTACAAGTTTAGCATACTTAGAGTTGCAGCATATTTAGGCATTTACACAATTGCAGTTTGGTTCCTGTTGATTATTATTTTAACCATAACACCTCTAAAAGATTACGTTTTTGTGATTGATAATAACGATCTAAAAGTACAAACAGAAAAAATCAAAGAATTACAAAACAGAGTAATTGTTCTAACAGATCAACTTCAGGAACTTGCTTCTACTAATGAACGGATGCGTTATGCAATGAAATTAGCCGGCAGGGATTCTATCAAACCTAACGATGCACTTTATGACACAATGAGAAAAAAGATAGATAAAAAAATTAACGTCGGCGGTAATATTTATTCGGTTTTTGTTTCTTTTATAGAAAAATACTTTGGTGTAAAAAATAATCTTCAATCATTCTTTTTTATTGAACCGACAAACGGAGTTATTACTCAAGGTTTTAATTCAGCTAATGGACATATGGGAATTGATTTCGGCGTTGCTTCAGGTTCTCCGGTTTATGCATCTGCAGGTGGATTAATAATATTTGCAGAATATACAGTTGAATCCGGTTACCAAATTATGATACAACATGATAATAATTACTTAACTATTTATAAACATTGCTCATCGTTAATAAAGAAAATCCGGGAACGTGTTACTCAAGGGGAATTGATTGCACTTAGCGGAAACACAGGTAAGAATACTACAGGTCCGCATCTTCATTTTGAAATTTGGCAGAGCGGTAAACCGATTGATCCACAAAAAATTTTATCAAATTAGGAGAAATATTTCATGGCAATTAAAAAAGATTCTTTAGCTGAAGATGTAAGCATTATTAGCAACAGTGTTAAGATTGATGGAAATATTTTTAGTGAAGGAAATGTTCGAATAGATGGAATTATTTATGGTAACGTTTCGGTGAATGGAAATTTGACTGTTGGAGAAGGAAGTGAAATACAAGGTGAAGTAAAAGCTAAAAACATTACTATGAGCGGAAATGTCTTAGGTAAAGTAACTGCTCAAGAAAAAATTAGATTAGAACCTAAGTGCGTTCTAAAAGGCGACCTTATTACAAAATTCCTTGTGATTGATGAAGGTGCTTATTTTGAAGGTTATAGTCATATGAATAACACGAAATCGTTAAATATTAACGAAGGATGATTTCAGATAACAAGTTCTCCGAAAAACTTTCTAATTCTTTCAAAGATGTTGGGCCATATTTAGGTCTTGGGACACAACTAGCTGCAACAATTGTTTTAATGTTTTTTTTAGGTAGATGGTTAGATTCTCAATTTAATACTTTCCCTCTTTTACTAATTCTTTTTTCCTTTATTGGCGGTTTCGCAGCCATATATAACTTCATCAAAACCGTTCTACAATTAAATAATAAAAAGAAAGATGCAAAAAAAAGCTAAAACTGCTCTAATTATCTCTGTCATTACAATTATAATTTTATCTCTTCTAATTTTTGCGAATAGTCTTGGCGTTGAAATTGGTAATGCTCTTATCCTTGCTATCTTGATTTCTACTCTTAATTTTCTTCTCTTTTTGGGTTCATTCAATTATTCTGCTAAAAAATCGAACAAAATCTTCCTCCTTTTTATAATAGGAGGTATGGGAATCCGGCTTTTAATTACTCTTGCCGCTGTTTTTGTAAGCATAAAATTCTTGAAAGTTGACCTGGTTGGGTTTATATTTGGATTCTTTATTTGGTATGTTTTTCTATTAATTTATGAAATATCAATCGTCCGATTTGGTTTGGAGGGACGCAAAACACAACAATAATGAAAAATGTGGATTAACAATCCTAATATTGTTACAGATACTGTAAAGACAGCTGTAGAGGCAACAAAAAAACAAGATACGAGCTGGATTATGCATCATGTTCTTGATGCACGTGAACTTGATTTTTTACCATTCGGAGTAATTCATTTACCGCAGCTTCATCTTTTTGGAATTGATATTTCGATTACTAAGCATGTTGTATTTATGTGGTTGGCATTAGTTATTCTGGTGGTAACGTTTATTTTTGTTGCCAGGTCTTACAAGAAATCACTGATTCCCCGCGGTATTACTAACTTAACTGAAGTTTTAATCGTTTTTGTTCGTGATGAAATAGCAAGACCGACAATCGGTAAAGGAAACGAAAGATTTCTTCCGTATTTATTAACTGCATTCTTTTTCATCCTTACTTGTAATTTTCTTGGATTGATACCTTACGGATCTACCGCAACAAGTAACATTGCGGTTACAGCAACACTTGCTACTATTTCTTTTATTGTTGTTCAAGTCGGCGGAATGATGAAGAACGGTGTGTTCGGATATTTCAAAGGATTGATACCACACGGAATACCAATGTGGCTATTACCGATCATGCTTGTAGTTGAGTTGTTAGGTCTGTTTACAAAACCATTTGCTTTAGCTATTCGTCTCTTTGCTAATATGACAGCCGGACATATTGTTATTCTGGCATTACTTGGATTGATATTTATTCTTCATACTTATGTTGTTGTTCCGGTATCAATCTCATTTGCACTTTTTATTTTTTTATTGGAAATACTTGTTGCGCTTCTACAAGCGTATATTTTTACAATGCTTTCCGGTTTATTTATCGGAATGGCTGTACATCAAGAACATTAATTTTATTAACAGTATAAAGGAGTAATCAAATGGAAGGAATGGGTTTTGCATATTTAGCAGCAGGTTTCGGTGCTGCTTTAACAGTTATCGGTGGTGCTTTCGGTATTGGTAAATTAGCAAGTTCTGCTATGGAAGCAAGCGGACGTCAACCTGAAGCTGCTGGCGATATTAGAACATCAATGATCATCGCTGCTGCTCTGATTGAAGGTATTTCTCTTTTTGCTCTTGTTATTTGTATTCTTTTAGCTCTTAAATAATTATTAAAAAGATCTCTTTCAAAAACCGGATTCAAAATGAATACATTAAGTTATTTACTACTTCTTACGTTTTCAGAAGGCGGTGAAAAAGGAGGCAGTCCTTTAGATGTTAATCCAGGTGTTATTTTATGGACTGTTGTTACATTTATTTTTCTTTTGCTAATTCTGAAGAAAATTGCATGGAAGCCGATATTAAATTCCTTAAGTGAAAGAGAAAATTTTATCAAAGATTCTCTTGAAAAAGCTGATAAGGCGCAAAAAGAAGCCGAGAAGTTGATCGCGGATAATAAAGTTAGTCTTGTTAAAGCAGAAGAAGAGGCACATAAAATTATTGAACAAAGCAGAGAATTAGCCGAAAAATTGAAAGCTCAGATTCTTGATGAAAGTAAATCTCAAGCTAAAAAGATGATTGTTGATGCAACTTCTGAGATTGAAAGAAAAAATGCTGAAGCATTTAACAAACTCAAAAGTCAGGTAGCTGATATTGCCGTAAATGCTGCTGAGAAAATCTTAAGAGAAAATCTTGATAAAGATAAACAAGTTAAATTGGTTAATAAGTACTTGGACGATCTAAAGAATTAGAATGAGTGTTTATCGTATATCATATCGTTATGCAAATTCTCTGATGCAGTTAGCTGAAGAAAAAAAGATTTTCAAAAAAGTTACTGTTGACGCAGAGCTTATCTTTAACACTTTAAATTCCTCAAAAGAATTGAGATCGGTTCTCAAAAGCCCTGTAGTAAAGTTAAACGATAAAAAATCTTTATTGCAAAAAATCTTCGAAAAGAAAATCAGCTTAGAAACAGCAAGCTTTATCAGCTTTGTTGTTGAGAAGAACCGCGAAGATATTCTCTTTGACATATTCAAAGAATTTATTGCACTAGCAGACAAAAAAAATGGTATTGTTAAAGCAAAAGTAATTTCTGCAGTAGATCTTAGCGATCAATTGAAAGTGAAAATGATTGATGGTCTTGGCAAGAAAACAAACAAGAAAGTTTCTGCAAATTACAATGTTGATACAAATTTAATCGGCGGATTTATCGTTCGTATCGAAGACACAGTTTATGATGCATCGGTAAAACATCAATTAAATTTATTAAGAAAGAAGTTTTCAGAAGAAATAAATTTATCTAATAACTAAAAAATTTAATCCCGATTAATCGGGATCCTCCGAAGGAGTCCTTCGAACTTATGGGAGAAAAATAAAATGGCGGAAATAAGACCCGATGAAGTTTCTGCGATATTAAGAAAACAATTAGCTGGATTCGAAAACGAAACCGACATTTATGAAGTGGGAACTGTTCTTCAAGTTGGTGATGGTATTGCACGAGTTTATGGTTTATCAAAGGTTATGGCTAGCGAGCTTGTTGAATTTCCTAATAATGTAACTGGAATGGTTTTGAATCTTGATGAAGATTCTGTCGGCTGTGTTCTCTTTGGTGAAAGCACATTGATCAAAGAAGGCGATACGGTTAAACGGACAAATCGAGTTGCTTCATTCCCTGTTGGCGAAAAACTTCTCGGTAGAGTTGTTGATCCTCTTGGTGAACCTGTTGATGGAAAAGGCACTGTTCAATTTGAAAAGTATATGCCTATCGAGCGCAAAGCATTGGGAGTTATTCAACGTCAGCCTGTGAAAGAACCTTTGCAAACTGGTATAACTGCTATTGATGCGATGATACCAATTGGACGAGGACAGCGTGAATTGATCATTGGTGACCGCCAAACCGGTAAAACAGCTATTGCAATAGATGCAATAATAAATCAAAAATATACTCATACTGCTGAAGCAAAAAAATATGGCGTTAATCCTGTCTTCTGTGTTTATGTAGCAATCGGGCAAAAAAATTCTACAATCGCTCAAGTTGTTGCTAAACTTGAAGAAGCCGGAGCTATGGAATATACAACAGTTGTTGCAGCCCCGGCATCAGTTCCTGCACCACTACAATATATCGCTCCATATTCCGGTGCAACTCTTGGCGAATATTTTAGAGACCACGGAAGGCACTCACTTGTTATTTATGATGATCTTTCAAAACAAGCCGCAGCTTATCGCGAACTTTCTCTTTTGCTAAGAAGACCTCCCGGACGTGAAGCTTATCCCGGCGATGTTTTTTATTTACATTCACGTTTATTAGAGCGCGCTTCAAAATTAAATGATGATTTTGGAGGTGGTAGTTTAACTGCGCTTCCAATTATTGAAACACAGCAAGGCGATGTCTCGGCTTATATTCCAACAAACGTAATATCAATTACAGACGGACAGATTTATTTGTTGCCTAACTTATTTAATGCCGGTATTCGTCCAGCTATTGATGTAGGAATTTCCGTTTCCCGTGTTGGTGGTAATGCACAAATCAAAGCGATGAAAAAAGTAGCCGGTTCATTAAAATTAGATCTTGCTCAGTACAGAGAGTTAGAAGCATTTGCAAAATTCGGTTCAGATCTTGATAAAGCAACACAACGAACGCTTGCAAAAGGTGCTCGTCTTGTTGAGTTATTGAAACAAGGTCAGTACGCTCCCGCTCCTGTGGAGAAACAGGTGTTAAGTGTTTTTATAGGAACGAACAATTACTTTGAATCAATTGAAGTGAAAGATGTAAAAAGGTTCGAGAAGGAATTTCTTGAATATGTTGATTTAAAATATCCCCAGATATTAGAAAATATTCGTGTTACAAAAACATTGAATGATGATTCGATTCAGTTGATCAAAAAAGCTGTTGAAGAATTTGTAGAAAAATTTAAGAAGAGCTAAATCTTAGTTTATGGCAACATTACGCGACATAAAGAGAAGGATCAAAGGTGTTAAGAACACACAGCAAATAACCAAAGCTATGAAGATGGTTGCTGCTGCGCGTCTGCGTCGTGCTCAGGAGAATATTGTTAATGCAAAACCATATTCTAGAAAAATTGCCGAAATGCTTCAGCATTTACTCAACAGCGAAAAGAATTTTAGCAATTCTCTTTTTATTGAAAGAGAAGTAAAGAACATTTCTCTAATAGTTGTAACATCAGATCGTGGTTTGTGCGGCGGATTTAACATGAATATTATCCGCAAAACTGAAGAGATGATAAAAGATCAGTTTGCCGATTACAACCAAAGTGGAAATTTAATGTTGTACTGTGTAGGCAAAAAAGGAAATGATCATTTCACAAAAAGAAATTATAAAGTTGAAGGTTCCTACCCCGGTATTTTTTCCAACCTAAAATTTGAATTTGCTTCCGGACTTATTAAAGATCTTACAAGTAAATATATCTCCGGTGAAACTGATGAAGTTTTAGTTATTTATAATGAGTTTAAATCTGTCATTCAGCAAAAGACAACTGTTGAACAATTGTTCCCGATTAAATCATTTGAAGCGAAGGTAAACGAACCGATTCATGATATTGATTACATTTATGAACCGGACAAGACTAATATAATCAACAAGCTTTTACCTAGACATCTTAATGCTCAAATGTGGACAGCATTACTTGATTCTTATGCTGCAGAATTGGGTGCAAGAATGACAGCAATGGATATGGCAACCGAAAACGCAAAAGAGTTAATTCGTTCATTAAACCTTACTTATAATAAGGTCCGCCAAGCATCCATCACAAAAGAGATATTAGAAATTGTGTCCGGAGCTAATGCTCTCAAAGAATCTTAAGCAGCATGAATTTGAAATGAATACTCTTTTTATTATCTTTAATTTAGGTTGGACTGTATGCTTGAGGATTTGACCGAGAAAATTGAGAGGGCGCTCAAAAAAATTACCGGTCAAGGTAAATTAACTGAAGCAAATATTTCTGATACGCTTCGAGATATTCGCCGTGTTCTTTTAGATGCTGATGTAAATTATAAAGTTGCTAAGCAATTTATTGAAGATGTTAAAGCGAAAGCACTTGGCAAAGAAGTTCTAACTTCGGTTACTCCGGGACAACTTATCACAAAGATCATGTATGATGAGTTAACCAGACTTTTAGGAAGTAGCGGCTCTGAGTTAAGATTAAATGCTTCCGGACTTACTGTAATAATGTTGATAGGACTTCAAGGTTGCGGTAAAACAACTTTTAGCGCAAAACTTGCTAAGTACTTAAAAGATAAAAAAAGAAATGTTCTTTTAGTTGCTGCTGACGTTTATCGGCCTGCTGCTATTGATCAATTGAAAATATTAGGATCCCGAATTTCAGTTCCTGTTTTTTCGATTGATGGCAGTAAAGAGCCGGTAAAGATTGCTTCCGAGTCTCTGAACTATGCGAAGGAAAACGGACTTAACACCGTGATCATTGATACAGCCGGTCGTTTGCATGTTGATGATAATATGATGACCGAAGCTGCACAGATCAAAGCGGATGTTAAACCGACAGAAACTTTGTTTGTAGTAGATTCGATGACCGGACAAGATGCTGTAAATTCTGCAAAAGCTTTTCATGAAAAAGTTGATTTTGACGGCGTTGTAGTTACAAAACTTGATGGTGATTCCCACGGAGGTTGTGTTCTTTCGGTTAGAGCGGTTGTAGATCGCCCGGTTAAGTTTGTTAGTCTTGGTGAAAATTTAGATTCAATCGAAACTTTTCATCCGGATAGAATGGCATCAAGAATTTTAGGCAAAGGCGATGTGATTTCTTTTGTTGAGAAAGCTCAAGCTCAGTTTGATGAGAAAGAAACTGAAGATCTTGAAAAGAAATTTAGAGAGAACAAATTCGACTTTGATGATTTCTTGAAACAGATTAAGATGATTAAGAAAATGGGTTCATTGAAAAGTTTACTTGGTATGGTTCCGGGTGTTAGTTCTGCTATCAAGAATGCAGATGTTGATGATAAACAATTGGTAAGAGTTGAATCAATAATTCAGTCAATGACAAAAAAAGAACGGATAAATCCAAAAATATTGAACGGAAGCAGAAGAAAAAGAATTGCAAGAGGAAGCGGAAATACGATTCAGGAAGTTAATAGATTGATAAAGCAATTTGAGCAGATGCAGCAAATGATGAAAATGATGAGTAAGAATTCCGGTAAGTTTTCAGTACCAAACCTGCCCACAGGTAGGCGGGTTTGAAAAACATAAAGTATAACTAGTAAATAAAATCAATAAGGAGTAACAAATTGGCAGTTAAGTTAAGATTGAGAAGAATGGGAAAGAAGAAACAACCGATCTATAAGGTTGTTGCTGCAGATTCACGTTCACCAAGAGACGGTAAATTTATTGAAGCAATTGGTCTTTACAACCCTAAGACTAATCCGGCAACAGTAGATATAAAAGAAGAACGCGCTTTATATTGGCTTGGTGTTGGTGCGCAACCGACAGATACTGTAAAAAATCTTTTGTCAAATCAAGGAATAATTCTAAAGAAAGAATTGAAAAAGAACGGTTTGAGCGAAGAGCAGATCTCTCTAAAATTAGATGATTGGAAAAAAATTAAAGAAGCTAATCTTACTTCATTATTAAAGAAGAAATCAGAAAAAGCAAAAACAAAAAAAGCATCTGCTGAAAAAAAAGATAGCGAAACGGAAGTAAAGGGTACTACTTCCGAACAAGCATAAATCTAATTTCTCTATAGCTTGCTTCTTAATAACGTACCCTGGTGGTCACTTAAAATAAAGGTACTCTCATGAAGGAATTTATTGAATTTATTGCTAAACACCTTGTTGACGCTCCGGATAGTGTTACCCTTGAAGAAGCAACTCCCGATGAAAAAACGATCGAGTTGACTCTGAAAGTTGGTGCGGAAGATGTCGGCAAAGTCATCGGAAAACAAGGCAAAACTGCTCAAGCAATGAGAACCTTGCTTACTGCTATTGCGGCTAAAGAAGGCAAGCGTGCTATCTTAAAAATATTAGATTAAAATTCCTGTTGTGGATGATTTTTTTCTGATTGCAGAAGTAAAAGCTGTTTATGGCTCTAAAGGTTTCGTTTTAATTGAGTCTTATTCTGATTTTTCCGAAAGATTTTATAAGCTAAATTCTGTTTACTTAGAGTTCTTTAGCTCAAGGAAAGAGTTCTTTGTCGAAAATGTTATGGAAGTTGATGGTAAGATCGCCCTCAAGTTCAAAGGGTTTGATAACAACGAAGATGTAAAATTTCTTCTTGACAAAAAAATCTACGTTGATAAAGAGCATTCTGTTAAACTTTCTGCTGATACATATTTTATTCATGATTTGATTGGAAGTGAAGTTTTTCAAGGATCGAAATTAATCGGGTTTCTTGAAGATGTTTTAATTCTTCATTCTAATGATGTATATGTAATTAGAGATGCTAACAAAAAGAAAATTTTAATACCGGCAATTAAAGATTATGTACAATCTTTCGATTCGGTTAAAAAAAGATTAGAACTAATACCCGATTGCGATTTGCTTTACGATGATGAGAATTGATGTTATTTCTGCCGTACCTGACTCTCTTGTAAGTCCACTTAATACAAGCATTTTAAGGAGAGCGCAGGAACGAAAAAAAGTTGAAATCGTTGTGCACAATCTTCGTGATTATGCTTACGATAAACACAAACAGATTGATGATAAACCGTTTGGTGGTGGTCCGGGAATGTTACTAAAACCGGAACCGTTCTTTGAATGTATTGAAAAACTTATTAGTGAAAGAAAATATGATCATATTATTTTTCCAACACCGGGCGGAAAAATTTATGATCAAAAACTTGCAAATAAGTTTTCAATGACTGAAAATTTAATTCTAATTGCCGGGCACTATAAAGGTATTGATGACAGAGTACGAGAACGATTTGCTACCGATGAAATTTCTATCGGAAGATATGTACTTACAGGCGGTGAGATTGTTGCTCTTGCAATTATTGATTCTGTAGTCCGGCTTATACCCGGAGTATTGAATGACAGTGAATCTGCACTTAACGATTCGCTGATGGACGGCGATATAATTGAAGCACCTTATTACACACGTCCGGCTCAATACAAAGATTTGAAAGTCCCTGAAGTTTTACTATCCGGACATGAAAAAAAAGTAAAAGAGTGGAAAGAAGAACAATCAAAAATTTTAACTGAACATTGGAAAAAAATAAATAGTATGGAGTAACAAGAAATGGACAATCTAAAAGAATTTACATCAGATCTTATGCGCACGGATTTTCCCGCATTTAAGCCAGGCGATCATATAAGAGTGCATGTTAGAGTAATTGAAGGCGATAAAGAAAGAATTCAGCCTTTTGAAGGAGATGTAATAAACATCCGCGGGACAGGATTGAATAAAACTTTCACTGTCCGCAAAATTGCCAGTGGTGTTGGTGTAGAAAGAATATTTTCATACAGTTCACCAAAGTTGGCTAAAGTTGAAATGGTTCGTGAAGGTAAAGTTAGAAGAGCAAAACTTTTCTACTTGAGAGAACTCTCCGGTAAAGCTGCTCGTATTAAAGACAAAAACTTAAGATAGTTTATAATTCGAATTAACTTAGCCGCTCTTGAAGCGGCTTTGTTATTTTAAACAATCACAAGCATTATATAATAGATATTTAATAATAATTGATTTTAGTAAAGCCCTTCCCTTTGGCATAGCCGCTATGTAGGAAGGGCAGGGATGGGCTGTTATGAAATTGATCCTGCCTAAAAATATTTTTTCTTCTTTCTTGAAACCACTTTTACCACCGGAGTACCAATCTGAAATATTGTATCAAGAATCTTCTCTTATTTGTAAAAATCTCGAATACAACACTTCGGCAATTGCTTTAATTCCGTCGTTGGAATTAGTAAACCACAGAAATTTATTTGTCTCGAAGAAAATTGCTTTGTCGTTCGATGGAGTGCTGTCAAATTCATATTTCTATTTTATCGAAGGTGAGAAAAAATTTCAAAAGATATATTTACGCGGAGATATATCTCTGAATGAAATCTTACTAGCTAAAATATTATTTGCGGAAAAATTCTCCTCACAGATTGAAATTACCTTGGATACAAATAAAACCGCCGAAACGGGAAGAGACTACATTATAGCCGGCGATGAAAATTTTCATTTGTGGAATTATCAATCAGCTATAAGTTTAGCCGATGAAGTCTCTGAAATGATTGATCTTCCGTACGTAAATTTTGTCTTCGCATCACAAGATAAAGATGCACTTGAAAAATTTAATAAACAAATAAATCAGGTTGATGAAAGAATAGACGGTGAAATTGTGAATATCATTAAAGAGCTTAATCTTTCCGAGAAGACAAAAGAATTTATTACTGAAAATCTTGGTTCAATTTATTTTGATATGACGGATAATGAAGAAACCGCAGTAAATGAATTGATAAAACTAATTTTCTATCATGGAATAATTGACGATATTTTTGATGTAAAGTTTATTTGAACCTTGAATGGTTTAAAAAATTCTTTAGATAATCAATAACCATCCTTCTTACCAAAGAATTACGCTCCTTTTGAAAACTAATTATGCCGGTCCGTTATGTTGTGAAATCAGTTCGGTATCATTATGTAACTGTATTTTCAGATTATAATTCGATCAAAATATTACGATAATATAATAGAGAAAAATGGCTAATTAAATTTGGAAGGGTAGTAGTGTTGCCGATTATTAAAAAACAGAAGAAAATATTAATTGTAGGAGATTTTGAAGAGGTCAAGCAAACTCTTATTCAACTTCTAGAAAAAAATAATTACAAAATTATTATTGCGCCAAATGGATATGACGGATACAAATATGCAATTAACGAACGACCCAATTTAATAATAGCCGATCTGGTTATGCAAAAGACGGATGGACTTGAAATGCTTAAATTGATCCGGGAGAATACTTACACATCCGAAATTCCATTTATCTTTTTGACTGAAAAATCCGCTACGATTGATAGGCGTGTCGGTATGAACTCCGGAGCCGATGATTATATCTCCATTCCATTCAAAGACGATGATATTTTGAATTCTATTAAAATCAGATTGGATAAAAAGGATAAGATTGACAAGAAATTTGATACTGTCTTCAGATCAATCTCGGGAAATATTCCTCATGAATTTAGAACACCTTTAGTTTCAATTATTGGTTTTACAAATATAATGTTGGATGAGTTTCATACTCTTGATAAAAGAGAATTAATTGAAATGCTGTTTAATATTAAATCTGCATCATTAAGACTTCACAGAACAATTGAAAAATTTATTGTTTTCTCCGAAGCTGAAGTTTTAAATATGGATAAAGCAAATCACGAACAATTATTGTCTATGGATACAGAAGTCAATGCATTTCTTCTATATTCTGTAATTAATGATAAGATGAAACAATTAGATAACCCTATTGAGGTAAATCTTAATACATCATACGGTAAGATTTTGATTGCCGAAGATTATTTCAATGAAATGTTTGGTGAACTAATAGAAAATGCAATTAAATTTTCTTACAAGGGTAAATTAATAGATATCTCTTCTACTGAAGACAATGATACTTATACAATCTTGGTGAAAAACTACGGTCGTGGTATGACAGAAGAGGAAATATCAAATCTTGCCCCATTCACACAGCATAATCGTCAAAAGTATGAACAGCAAGGAAACGGTTTGGGATTAATTATTGTTAGAAGTCTCTCTAATTTTTTTAATGTTGAATTCAAAATAACAAGTGTCCCGAGCGAATACACACAAGTATCATTAAGATTTAGAAAACAAAAATCTTACGGATAATAATTTTCAATTTGCCTCAATTTTATTTTTATCAAAATTATTGTACTCGCTTTACTCATGGAATTATTGACGATATTTTTGATGTGAAGTTTTGTTGATACTATAATCCCTCCCTATTTTGGGAGGGAAATAGGGTTGGGCTGATTAAATCGAAACATGTGAGTAGGATAAAACATTCGGATTATTTCTAATTGCTTCAAGCATTTCTGTTGTAGCCGGAGCTTTCAACTTCATTGTACAGCAAGCAACTAGACCGCCGTCAAAAATAATATTTTCAACTTCTTCAATATTAATATCACCCTCTCGTAAAACATCCAATACTGAAGCTAACACACCGGGCTTATCGTAATGTTTCACTACTAATTGATAATGAGTTTCCGGAGCTTTCGCTTTATTCACCCAATGTGCAATTACACCACTATTGATAAAGCCAAGAATAATATTAACTGTTTCTTCTGCAACTGCATTTTGCGCTTGTTCGGTGGATGCACCGATATGATGGGTTACATAAACATTATCAAGTTCCTGGAGTTTGGATGAAACCGGTCCATCTTTCGCTTCCGGTTCACCTTGAAATACATCAAGACCAACTTTTAATCCTTTTTCTTTAACTGCACGTATTAATGCTTCTTCATTTACAACACCAGCGCGCGACGTGTTAATGAAAATTGCCCCTTTCTTCATGTATCCAAACATTTTATCATCGAACAAATTTTTTGTTTCGCTGTTTTGAGGCAGGTGAACAGTAACAATATCAGCAATCGGAAGTACTTGATCAAACTCGGAAAAATCTTTTGCACCGTAACCTTCAATGCGGGTAATGTCTTTTGCATAGATGCTCATTCCTAAAGCCTGCGCGCGTTTTGCAACTTCCTTTCCAATTGCACCATAACCTACAATTGCTAAAGTTTTTCCATACAATCCTTCTGCTTTGGAATATTCACCTTTGTTCCAGATTCCTTTTCTGAAATCAATAACATTGTGCGGAATTCTTCTGTCGAGAGCTAACATCATACCAATTGCAAGTTCTGCTACTGCTATTGAATTTTTGCCGGGGCAGTTTGAAACATAAACACCTTTTTTGTTAGCGGCTGCTATATTAATGTTGTTTACACCGGAACCTGCTCGTACGATCAAATTTAAATTCTGAGATTTTTCAATTGTCTCTGCATTAACGTTCGTTGAACGAACAACCAAACAATCAACTTCTTTAGCTGCTTCAGGTAAATCGTTTTCTCCCAACTTGGGATTATAAATTACATCAATCTCGGCATCTTTCAATCTCTGAATGTACTGCTCGGGAAATTTGTCTGCTATTAATACTTTCATTTTCATATAGTCACCTTTTTATTTTTTATCAATAGACCCTTTAATTCATCACCTCCCTTTTTGGGAGGAAGGGCGGGGCATTTATTTAATCATAGGAATTTTTACAGAAAATTTTTTTGCATTATCTATTGCTTGCTGATATCCGGCATCTGCGTGGCGTGCAATTCCCATTCCCGGATCATAAGTTAAAACTCTTTCAAGCCGCGCTTCTGCTTCTTTTGTTCCGTCGGCAACTACAACCATTCCGGCGTGGATTGATTTACCAATTCCAACACCGCCGCCATGATGAACTGAAACCCAGCTCGCTCCGCCGATAGCATTTAACAATGCGTTGAGAATCGGCCAATCTGCAATTGCATCGCTTCCGTCTTTCATTGCTTCTGTTTCTCTGTTAGGTGATGCAACCGATCCGCAATCAAGATGATCTCTACCAATAACGATTGGTGCTTTAACTTTTCCTCCCGCTACAAGCTGATTAAAAATCTTTCCCATCTTTGCACGTTCGCCGTAACCGAGCCAGCAGATGCGTGCAGGCAATCCTTGAAAATGTACTTTCTTTTGTGCAAGTTCAATCCAACGGATGAGTGCTTTGTTCTCAGGAAATGTTTCAATCACAGCTTTATCAGTTTCGTAAATATCTTTTGGATCGCCGCTCAATGCTGCCCAACGGAATGGACCTTTACCGTCACAGAAGAGAGGACGAATGTATTCCGGAACGAATCCGGGAATATCAAACGCATTTTCTAATCCGTTTTCTTTTGCTTCTCCGCGGATATTATTACCATAATCGAAAGCCACAGCACCTCGAGCTTGAAATTCAAGCATCGCTTTAACATGTTCAACAATTGTTTTTTTGGAAAGTGAAATGTATTTGCTAGGATTATTTTTTCGAAGATCTAATGCTTCTTCTAAACTCATACCCATCGGGACGTATCCGTTAAGAGTATCATGAGCAGAAGTTTGATCTGTAATAATATCGGGAGTGATTTTTCTTTCTAAAATTTTCGGCAGAATTTCTCCTGCATTGCCGAGCAATCCAACCGAAAGAGGAATCTTTTTTTCTTTTGCATCAAGAACAAGTTTAAGAGCTTCATCTAAATCTTCGGTCATTACATCAAGGTAACCGGTATCAATTCTTTTTTGCATACGTGTGCGGTCAACTTCAATTCCAAGAAAAGCTGCACCGTTCATTGTTGCAGCTAATGGTTGAGCGCCGCCCATTCCGCCTAATCCGGCAGTTAGTAATAATCTTCCGCTTAATGTTGAATTGAAATGCTGACGGGCGCATTCTGCAAATGTTTCGTAAGTGCCTTGCAAGATTCCTTGTGTGCCGATGTAGATCCAACTGCCGGCTGTCATTTGTCCGTACATTGTTAGACCAAGTGAATCGAGTTTGCGGAATTCATCCCACGTTGCCCAATCTGGAACGAGCATTGCATTGGAAATAATTACACGCGGTGCATTCAGATGTGTCTTAAAAATTGCAACCGGTTTACCTGATTGAACTACAAGAGTCTCATCGTTTTCTAAATTTTTTAGTGAAAAAATTATTGCTTCATAAGATTCCCAATTTCGTGCGGCTTTACCTGAACCTCCGTAAACGATTAAATCCTCCGGACGCTCGGCAACTTCCGGATTAAGATTGTTCATCAGCATTCTCATTGCCGCTTCTTGAATCCAACCTTTACAACTTATTTTAGAACCGGTTGGTGCTTTAATAATTTTTTCTTGTGTTTCCATTTAATTACTGAAATGAGTTTCTAAAAGATTTTTGTATTGGTTATAAGCAGATTTGTAAAGCCATCGTTTAAGAAAAAATCCTTTGGTGATCTGCTTTTTCATGTGATCAACATTTTCTTTAAGACGGAAAACTAGTTTGGTCTTTTCATCCTTTGTTAGTTTAATCTCATCCGTAGGATCATTGATCTTATCTATTATAGAATTGAACGTGCGGAGATCGGTGTAAAACCGTTCATCAGCCGACATTTGTTTCTGAATTGTTTTACAGAATTGGAGAAGTATTTTTTTCTCGTTCTTATCGAACTGATACGAATAATTTTTAAAAAGTGGTTTTGCCATA
>JACRFC010000087.1 GCA_016234355.1 Ignavibacteriales bacterium | reverse complement strand
GAAATATTATTATTCCGGTTCTCTTAAAATGTATCGCTCATCAAATTCAACCTCATAAGCTTTAAGAAATGATTTATACTCTTCCATAAAAGTTTTCTTTTTATGGTGCTGTTCTTGTTTCTTTATGTAATTGATTACTTTTGATAAATGAGAATGACTGTATGAGAATGCTCCATATCCTTCCTGCCAAGCAAATTTTGAGCGAGTAAACTTCTTTTCATTTATCCATTTTGATGAACTACCTTTTATATCCTGTAGTATAGGTGTTACTCATTGTTTCTAATAATATTTCGTCCCTATGGGACTATTTGCTGTTGTTTAATTTATCTCTACCAATATTCAGTCCCTAACGGGACTATCATTCTTAACAAATTTATATGGCTTTCACACAATTAATGTTAGAACCCTCTTTATAAACCCGACTTCTTAAAGAAGTCGGGTTTATGTTATAATTATTTTATGCAACAACTTCAGCAGCAAGAACAGATGTAATTTTCTTTGCAGCATCATGTAATGTAGTTGCAACTTCAAAATTTAGTCCTGAGTTCTCTAAAAGTTCTTTTGCTTCAATTGCATTTGTTCCTTCAAGACGAACTACAACCGGAACAGTAACCGAAATTTCTTTCACAGCATCAATTACACCTTGAGCAACGCGATCGCAGCGAACTATGCCGCCGAAAATATTTATCAAGATTGCCTTAACATTCGGATCCGATAAAATAATTTTAAAACCATTTGCAACTGTTTCTTTGTTAGCTCCGCCGCCGACATCTAAAAAGTTTGCCGGTTCACCGCCTGCTAATTTTATTATATCCATTGTAGCCATAGCCAATCCCGCTCCGTTCACCATACATCCAACATTGCCGTCAAGTTTGATGTAATTGAGATTGAATTTCGATGCTTCAATTTCCAGCGGATCTTCTTCATCGAGATCACGGTAAGCAACAATTTCTGGTTGGCGGTACAATGCGTTATCATCAAAATTCATTTTAGCATCAAGTGCAACAATTTTATCATCGTTAGTAATTATTAACGGATTGATTTCAAGCATAGATGCATCTGTTTCTTCATAAGCTCTATACAATTTCATAATGAAACTGATAAAACTCTTAAAAGCATTTCCTTCAAGCCCAAGTCCAAATGCAAGTTTACGTGCTTGATAAGATTGAATACCCACAGATGGTTCGATCCATTCTTTAATAATTTTTTCCGGAGTTTCTTCGGCAACTTTTTCAATTTCAACTCCGCCTTCTGTTGATGCCATTATCACATTCTTTGAAACGCCGCGGTCAAGAAGTATTCCCAAATACAATTCTTTTTTATAATCAAGTCCTTCAGTAATGAAAAGTGTTTTAACAATCTTCCCTTCAGCTCCGGTCTGATGAGTAACTAATAAATTACCAAGCATTTTGGATGCATACTCGCGTGCTTTATCTACTGATGTTGTAAATTTAACTCCGCCTTCAAAAATCAATTCTTCTCTGTTATTCGGATTATAAAGTTTTCCTTTTCCTCTTCCGCCCGCATGAATTTGCGATTTGACTACAAACTGATTTATTCCTCTTGCTTGAAGTTGTGAAATTGCATTGTCAAATTCCGATAAGTTCTTTATCGCTACTCCGTCTTGAACAGGAACGCCGAATTTTTTTAATGTTTCTTTTGCCTGATATTCATGAATTTTCATTGTAACCTTTTTAATATTATTTCTTTTCGATTTTTATTTAATTAATGGTGATGAAAAATTAAATCATTTCATAGTAAGATTCAATTTGATAGTTTCTTTGTGATAATGATTTTATTCATTTATGTTACGCATTGATAAACATAAAAACCCGATTTCTGAAAAAATTTCTCTCAATAGAAGATTTCCATAAAAAAGAAATCGGGTTTTTGCGTAAGGTGAGTTGTTCATTATTTAGTATATTCCAAAAGCATTAACGGAAGTGAAAGGAATTACCATGAACCAAAAACAAAAAAGAACCCTCATTATTGCTGCAGTTATAATTGTTGCGTTATTAGTCATATGGATCGCTTTCGGCGGACACATCTTTACAAGAACACAAGTACTAATTGAAAAGAAAGATGAATTGTTCCCGGATATGGTTCAAAAAGAGTGGGTAAATAAATTTATTTGGGGACTTGATCTTAGTCTTGTACTTAGTGTAATAACTATTTTTATCGGCAGTCTTTTATTTTATCTGTTTAGGGATAAGAAAAAGATCAACTGAACTTTCCTGATTTAACAAATGTTTAGTAATGATCAACAAAGGAGTTATTAATGAATAAATTTATTTCGTTCCTTTTAACAATTCTTTTTATTAGCACAGTAATATCCGCTCAAGGGTTCAAAGTAAAAGCAGCGGGAACGCAAACTTTTAATTTCGAAGATCAAAGTGGAAGAAATCAAGCTTCGTTTTTCAGCGCAACTCCTTTAGAAGATATTACCGGAACAGGGTCGGCGATTTCAGGAACTGTTTCATTTGATGTTGCTAATTTTGCCAAGACCTTAAAAGGAAAAATATCTGTTAAAGTTTCTTCGATAAATACCGGAATTGAATTGCGCAATCATCATTTACAAAGTGCTAATTGGCTGAATGCGGCAAATTATCCTGAAGCTTCTTTCGAGATCGTTTCCGTAAGCGATGTAAAACAAACAGCCGATAACAAACTTGAATTCAAGGTAAAAGGCAATTATTCAATGCATGGTGTTACAAAAGAAGTTGTTGCAAATGCTGATGCTACTTACCTTGATGAAAATGATCAAACAAAAAAACGCGCACCGGGCGATTTGCTGGGAGTTCGCGCAAAATTTAATATTAATCTTTCCGAGTACGATGTTGATAATGCTTTGGTAGGAAACAAAGTTGCCGAGAAAATTGAACTGAGTATTAATATGGTAGGTTCGAATAAATAAAAGCCATCCCTACCCTTCCCAAAGGGAAGGGCTAAAACTCCAAGCATGCTTCGATGAATACTTTAGATTAAACCTCCCAACTTCTTTAAGAAGTTGGGATTTTGTTTTGCCAAACATTAATCAATCGTTTTCTTCTTCTCTTTTTCTTTCTCATCAAAAAAACTATCGGGAATTCCTTTATTGATCTGATAATTTTTATAATTCATAGTAACCGTGCCTTTGAGAGACATCCCTTCCCCGATTGCTTTGTTTCTTCTCCTGCCTTTGTCATCTGATTCTTTATTTTCATTTGATTGATTAGAAAGCGCTGACGGTATTTGCATTTCACCTAAATTGAAAGATAGTTTAACCTGTGATGGTAACCCGTATTTGGTGTCATCATAATTCAATTCAATTTTTGTCGTGCCCCCTTTTTTAGAAGTTGTCTCTGCTTTACGTATAACAGATTCAGCTGCATCAATCCATAATGTAGAAAGAATAACATTCGATGAATCACTATTTGGAATAACTTTTACTACATCAATTTTATGATTATCAATTGTTCCCGAGCGGACATAAATAGTTGTAAAATCTCCTTTAAGCAATTGAGCGGGAGAAAAATTTAGACCTTGCTTGGGTACCATTGCAAATCCTTCCGACTGCAGTTTTACTTTGTCCGGCTGCTTAAAAAATACTTTCACACTCATATCCGGAACTTTAATAAAACTCATATCAAGTTTTACGTTTACATCAACTTGATAATCATTTGCCTTGTTAAATTTTTGGCGTACTGCATCAAGTATTTTATTTGGGTCTTTTGTTTGCGCTGAAATAGATACCGCAGTAATTATGCAAAGTGTTAACAAAATCTTTTTCATTTTATTCTCTTTAACTTAAAATATCTTTTTTAATGAAAATGTAAATTGTAATTCCGTAAATAACAACTATGTGTGCAAGCAGATACCATAATGATTGAAAGATCTCTTTGTAATCAACAGGATCGTTAAAAAATCCATCCCATTGCGACATATGATTGGTAAATAGATATGGTTTAATAGTTTGGAAAAAATCAACCGGTATTGCCGATAATATTAAGAATATAATTATCACAGCCATAGTTGCTGCAATTGGTCCAATTGCATTCTGAACAAATGAAGAAAAGAAAATAGAAATTGAAATAACCGTTGACATACTTATAAATGCAAATAAATATGCACATGCGAATCTCCAAAGAATATCATTCCCGGCAAAGATGATTAACCTCATTCCTTGAAATGAAAGAAGCGGACCGGAACCGAAAAGCAGCAGACTTACTACAAGACTTAAGAACAATAACCACACTAAGAGTAAAAGTACAGAGATCCATCCGGCAATAAATTTTGCTGTAACAACTTGAAAACGGGAAACGGGACGAGTAAGAAGCATTCGATAAGTTCCGGCAGTAGCTTCACCGGAGAGCAGATCACCGCCAACAATCACAATTAAAAAAGGGATATGAATGATCAAAGCCATCAGAATGAAACGCGCAATAAAATAACCGTTGAAGAGATTTCCAACCATTACAAATGATTGTTCCATTCCGCGCATCTGAAAATCAATCATCTTTGAACCGGTAAAATAAAGCGCAACCTGAACTACAATTGCAAGGAATCCGATTGCGATGAAACCAATGTAAGTTCTCCACTTCTTAAACATTTTTTGAAGTTCAAGCCAAATTAATGTGATCATTTAGCGCCTCCTTCCGTAATTCTTAAGAAGTAATCTTCGAGAGAACGAACCGGCACAACCGCGCTTACTAATATTTCTTTCTCAATTAAAAATTTATTTAGCAGGGCAATTTCATTTTTTGTTAACTCAAAATTAATTTCACTCTTTGATGTTGACTTAAAATTTTCTTTCCACTTAGATTCATTTACTATTCTCATTGCGTCTTCAACTTTATCTATTTCGAATGTTACAATAATCTTTTCGCTCTTTAGGAGTTCTTCAACTGTTCCTTCTACTTGTGTTGTTCCTTTACTAATGATGATCATTCTTGTTGCAATTAACTCAACTTCGTGAAGAATGTGAGACGATAGAAAAATTGTTTTCCCTTTTTCTCTGCTTAGATAAATTATCAAATCACGGATCTCTTTCATCCCTTGAGGATCGAGACCGGTTGTTGGTTCATCGAGTATGATCAATTCGGGATCGTGAAGAAGAGCTTGCGCAAGACCGAGCCGCTGTTTCATTCCATGAGAATAAGTTTTCACTTTACTTTTGTACCGCTTCTCAAGACCAACCAATTCCAGCATATCCATAATTTTTTTCTTTGAAGTATCTGCACCGGAAAGTTTACCAAGAATTTCTAAATTCTTATATGCAGATAGATAAAGATAAAAATCAGGCTTTTCTACAATAGCCCCGATCTTCGAAAAAATTTCTTTTCTGTTTTTTGTAATGGACTTACCAAAAATTTTCATCTCGCCGCTTGTTGGTTTGATCAGAGAAAGCAGCATTCTAATTGTTGTGCTTTTACCGGCTCCGTTCGGTCCTAAAAATCCAAACACATCTCCCCGGTAAACATTTAGATCAAGATTGTTAACCGCCGTTAGCCCGCCAAATTTTTTAGTGAGTCCGCGAACTTCAATTACTTGTTCGGAATTCAACATAACTCCATTTGTTTGATGATTAAGACGAATGGGCAGTATTAATGTTGTACCTACCGTCCTTCAATTAAATAAATTATTCGGTTAACTTCTTTTTTCCAAATTGATACTCGAGAGGAATAAATTTTGCAATTAGAAAAGACGGAATTGCAGCGATAACAACCCAAACGAAAAAGAATTTATATCCGATCGCTTCTTGAATTAATCCGCTGATCATACCAGGCAGCATCATACCAAGCGCCATGAAGCCCGTTGCAATTGCATAGTGAGAAGTTTTGTATTCACCTTCTGAAACATAAATCATATACATTATATAAGCAGTAAATCCAAAACCATATCCGAATTGTTCAACAGCAACGCATGAATAGATTATCCAAATATTTACCGGTTGAGTATAAGCCAAATAAACATAAAGAAGATCCGGAACGTTAATAGCAATAAGCATCGGCCAAATCCAGAATCTCAATCCTTTTCTTGAGATTGCAAATCCACCAAGAAGTCCGCCGATAATTAATGCAATAATTCCTATAGTTCCATAAATAAAACCAACGTCAGAAGTTGTTAATCCTAATCCACCGATCTCTCTATTATCAAGCATGAACGGTGCTGCCATCTTTACTAACTGCGCTTCACCGAAATGAAACAGCAGTAAAAACGCAATTACAATTATTATTTTTTTCTTTTCAAAGAAACGGAAAAAGGTTCTGAAAAATTCTTTTATTACAGAACTTTGTCTGTTCACTCCAACATGTTTATCGGAAACCGGTTTAGGAAGAATTGTTTTATGATAGATGAAAAAGAGAACGAACAAAACTCCCACTACAGCAAAAGTGAAAACCCAGGCGAGAGGTACTCTATTTACCTGCGCTTTAAATGTTGCCTCAGTTTTTTTTGCAATAGTTGAATCAAGTTGAAAAACGGCAAATGCAGGTTTATTCCAATTGTAAGCAGTGAACTTTAAAGATTTTCCTTCTATTACTTTTATCCCGTAATTCCCTACTATATAATCTAAGTTTACTATATACTCATTGTCTTTACCCGGCTGCTTTGAAAGATAAAATTTCATTATCCCAATATTTCCGACAAGATCGGTCCGCGTAGTTGTATCTGAAATAACACCCGGTTCTTTTATAAAACCGTTCATGATATTAAAATTATGAGCAAAGTTTGAGTAAAAATCCGCAGACTCTCTTGTTTGAGGACGAGTGCTGATTTCTAAATAAGAAGGATTCGCTATCAATCTTAAATTCCCCTGCAATTGTTTCGCGCTGATTGAATCAATCTTTATTGTCTCTTCAAAAAATTTATTAGGATTTGCAACGACTTTTAACTCTGCCGGTTCAAGTGCCAACGTGCTTTCCAAATACCCGGCAAATATTACAAGCAGTCCTTGTCCTGCAATCATTGCAACTCGATAAAATGTACTTCTTATTCCAACAAAAAAAGATTGTTGACTTTCGGAAAGAGCAAGCATATAGAAACCATCGGCAGAAATATCATGTGTAGCGGAACTGAATGCGATCAGCCAAAAAAATGCAAGTGTAAATTGAAAGAAATCGGGCATTGGAATTGTGAAAGCAACACCAGCCATTCCCGCCCCGATAAGAAGCTGCATTGTATAGATCCAAACCCGTTTTGTTTTTAAAACATCAACGATGGGACTCCATAACGGTTTGATTACCCACGGCAGATAAAGCCAGCTTGTATACAGTGCAATATCTGCATTAGAAATTCCAAGACGCTTATACATGATCACTGAAACCGTAATCACTATAGCATACGGTAACCCTTCTGCAAAATAGAGAGTAGGGATCCAACTCCATGGATTTTTATTCTTCTGTGTTTTTAATTTTTCTTCGGTCATTTGAAAGCAATTGAATTATCGTTCCGCCAAATTTATAAAAACTTTATTAGGAATCAGATTTTTCCGCTAATAAAATTGCACCTATCTCCGGCGGGTAGATGGCCGATTTGATATTTATCTGGGGAAAGGATTTACGGGTTTTGGTTTATAATATTTAAATTATCATCTGTTATAATTATGAATTAATCCTTGTTGAATAATATGAAGCAAGTTGCTACATTATATCAGAATAAAATTACACTCTTCTGCTTTTTCTTCCTTTTAGAATTTTTCAACGGCAATCTAATTGTTGAATAAATTTTTAATTCTAACCAGCATGGAGGAAATATGAAACACATTAAAATTTTCTTTCCGTTACTTATTGTACTTTTTTCTTTAATTACATTTAACAGTTGTAAAAAAGATGATAATCCTGTAGCACCGGGGGATGAACTGGTCGGCACTTGGCAATTAACTAAGATCACTATAACATATCTCGGTACTAAATCTGATTTTACTCCTGCTCAGGCGAATTTTAGCATGACTCTCGTAATAAAAAGTGACAGGACATACCAGACAACAACCGTAGATCAAGGAGTAACAAACATCGAGAGCGGTACGTGGAGCCTATCAAATGGTAAAATCAATATCAAACACCAGGATGGAAGTACGGAATCGGTATCATATACATTAGTAGGAAATAAACTGACTTATGATACGACTTCTCCATCAGGACCAAACGGTGAAGAATTACCAACCACTCTGGAATTTACAAAACAATAACGTTAACATAATTCAGAAATTTTGCGGAGGTTTTATGCCTACAAAGTTATTAAAGGATTTTTTAGATAAGAACAATGTTAAATATATTACAATCAACCATTCGCTCGCTTATACTTCTCAAGAAGTTGCAGCTTCTGCTCATATTAAAGGTAAAGAACTAGCTAAGACTGTTTTAATTAAGATAGACGGGAAGTTAGCGATGTGTGTTCTGCCTGCATCCAGCAAAGTTGATTTTGATTTGCTGAAAAAATCTTTAGGCGGTAAAAATGCAAGATTAGCAAACGAAGTTGAGTTCAAAGATAAATTTCCGGATTGTGAGGTCGGTGCAATGCCTCCGTTTGGTAATCTTTACGGATTAGATGTTTATGCTGAAGAGGGTCTGGCAAAAGATAAAGAAATTGCGTTCAATGCGTGCAGCCATACAGAGTTGATTCAAATGCCTTATAACGATTTTGAACGATTGGCAAAGCCAAAGATGATGAAATTCTCTTACCATACAAAACTATAGCTCGAAGATTAAAGCGGTGTGGTGATGATTTAATTCACGTATAAATTTCTTTCAATTATCAGAATTGTACTCCAAAAAATTTATTATTTATTACCAAACATATGTTGGATAATTTCATGTTTTAGTTTATAATTCGATTAAACTTCTTCGCAAAATTTTGAAACTAAAAATTATTATCCTCATATTATTTTTATTTGTACAAACTTCGGCACAGCATATAACAATCTGCAAAGCATACACACAAGCCGGAGAACCGATTGATATCATTTACTCAAAAAATATTTCTCTTAACCAAACTATCTGTTTTCTGCTCAACACCGGGAACAAAAATATTTCCGGCAGTACCGTCTTTCTTTTTATAGATAGAACAGCCGACGGATCAAAACAAAATCAATTTAATAAAGTTTATAGAATTGAAAAGGATAAGAATTGGCTTGCATGTAATTTCAAATTTGCAAAAGACGGAAAGTTTGAAATTTATTTTACCGATGCCAATCAAAACCGGATAGCTGCAACAACTATTATTATCGGTAATTACAAAGAAACTTCAAGCGATCAATCAGTTAGTGCAAATAATTACATTAACGTTGAAGCTGTTTTTTGTGAGAATGTTTTATCCGGCATCCCGGTCAACCCAAAGCGAAATGTATCATTGAAATCGGACGGCGGTTTGGTTTGTTTATACTTGAAAAGCAGCAGCCCGCTTAATACCGAACGTATTCATGTTACCATTATGCGTAAAAGCAAT
>JACRFC010000081.1 GCA_016234355.1 Ignavibacteriales bacterium | reverse complement strand
TATCAATGTTTTCAAATCTTTGAATCACTTCTCACACCACTTATCAATTAACTGATCAAGTTCTTCTTTAGAGAGCTCGCTTTTTTTGTATTTCCCTTTTAAGAATCTTTGCCGTTGTGCTTCATATAAAGTTACTGCTGCGGCAACCGAAACATTTAAGCTTTGTATCATTCCGCACATTGGTATGTAAAAAGTTTCGTCGGATAACTTTTCTGCTTCCGGTGAGACTCCTCGTTTTTCATTTCCAAATACTAACGCAATTTTTTTAGTAAGGTCAATGTCATAAATATTTTTTGCGTCTTTATTGAGCATGCTTGCATAAATCTTAAATCCTTGCTCGTGGAGTTCATCATAACAATTTTTTGTATTGTTAAATTTTTCTATCTCGATCCACTTATTTGCGGAAGAGGAAGAAGTTTTACTGATTCTTGGAAATGATTCAAACGTGTAAAGTAAATTTATTTTCGGAACACCAACTGCATCACAAGTTCTAAATATTGCGCTGACATTGTGAGGATCGTGAATGTTTTCCATAACCACGCGCAGTGAGAATTGTCTCGCTGTTGCTATTTCTATAATTTTTTGTAACCGTTCGTCTGTCTTAAACTTTCTCATCACTTATCGAAGACAAGTTTATAAACAGTAAGAGGATGCTCTTTACGTGCTCTATCAATTATCATTTTTTGATTTGAAGAACTTTGTAAATAATATTTCAACAGTTCGATGGTTTTATTAATTGCTTCTTCTTCACTGTGAGCCCAGCTTTCACATCCTTTAATTGAAGGGACTTCTGCAGTAAATCCATCGTCTGTTTGTATTACGTTAAGATCTAAAACCAAATTATACTCTCTATTTTCCATTCTGATCCCGATTCACCGGGAGAAGAATCTCTAACTTATCGAGTTTAGAGATTCTTCGTCGTTTCACTCCTCAGAATTATAGATTAATATCCCACACCTACAGCAGATGAACCGCCAACTATTTTCACGCTTGCACTTGCACCGATTCTATCGGCTCCGCTTGCAATCATAAGTTTTGCATCTTCAGTTGTTCTAATACCGCCGCTTGCTTTTACACCAACAGTTGAGCCAACAACATACCGCATCAACGCAACATCGCCTGCAGTTGCACCGCCTTTACTAAATCCGGTTGATGTTTTTACAAAATCTGCTTTTGCTTCTTTAGCAAGAATGCACGCTTTAATTTTTTCTTCGTCGGTTAGTATTGCAGATTCAATAATCACTTTACAAACCGCCCCGAATTTTTTTGCTGCAAGTACAACTTGATTGATATCGTTAAAAACATATTCGTTCCCACCTTGCTTAAGCATTCCGATATTAATTACCATATCAATTTCTTGAGCACCGTTTTTAAGAGCTTGCTCAGCTTCAAAACGTTTTGTTTCAGTTGTTGTTGCCCCTAACGGAAATCCAATAACCGTACAAACTTTTACTTTGGATCCGCTTAATAAATTTTTACACATCGGAACGTATGAAGGATTAATGCAGACTGAAGCAAAATTATAAGTCCTTGCTTCTTCACAGAGTGTTTCTATTTCTTTCGGAGTAGCTTCCGGTTTCAATAAAGTATGATCAATCATCCGCGCAACTTCTTGATCAATATGTTCACCGACTCCGATGCTTGCAGCAATTCTTTCAGCGCCATTGCTGATAATATTTTTTACGGCTGTCGGCTGATCAATTACATTACGTTCCCAGCCGGCACATGTTCCGCCCGCGCAATAAAAATCTTGAAGTGATTTTTCAATTAAAACTTGCGAGACAACTTTTTCGATTAAATTACTCATCGTTTATGTTAACTTTTGTTTTGTGATCTTAATGTATGCAAGAAAAGTATTTTGAAGCAACATAGCAATAGTCATTGGTCCAACTCCGCCCGGAACGGGTGAAATAAAAGATGCTTTTTTCGAAACACTTTCGAAATCAACATCTCCAACTATTTTGTATCCTTTTGCTGATGAAGAATCTTCAACACGGTTTATACCGACATCAATAACCGCAACGCCGTCTTTAACCATATCCGAAGTAATGAAATTCGGTTTGCCAATAGCGGCAATTAAAATATCGGCATCTTTCGTAAATCGTGTTAGATCTTTTGATGCTGAATGGCAAACTGTAACGATAGCATTGGCTCCTTCTTTTTTTTGAAGCAGCATATTAGCAACCGGTTTACCTACTATGTTACTTCTTCCAACAACAACAACATGTTTGCCGCTTGTTTCAATTTTATATCGCTTGATAAGTTCTAGTATTCCGTTTGGCGTACAAGGATAAAATGTATCTTTCCCGATTACAAGTCTTCCAACATTAATAGGATGAAAACCGTCAACATCTTTTTCAGGTAGAATTCTTTCGATCACTTTATCTTCATTAATATGTTTTGGAAGTGGAAGTTGAACAAGTATTCCATGATAATCATCGTTAGAGTTATAATGATCTATTAACTCAAGAAGATGTTCTTCTGTAGTTTCAGCAGGAAGTTTTTCAATTTTTGAAAGCATTCCGATTTCGTTGCACGCTTTACTTTTGGAAGCTACATAAGATTGAGAAGCCGGATTATCTCCAACTACAATCGTAACCAAACCCGGGACTTTAATGTTTAGAGATTTGAGCCAAGAAACTTTTTCTTTTAGCTCATCTCTAATTTCTAACGCAATTTTTTTACCGTCAATAATTGTTGCCATTTTTTTAGTCTTTAGCCCATTAATTAGCTATTAGCTGTTGGCTGTTAGCAGTTAGCTTTTTAAAAAATCATAATCCATAACTCTACATTTCTTATCCAGTATCCAGCATCCAGCATCAAGTATCCAGTATCAAGTATCCAGTATCTAGAATCATTCCTTCTTCTTATCAAATTCCGGAAGAAAAATTCTTTCAATTTCTAATGTCTTTCCGGTAGTTGAATCAACTTTTAAAAATAATCCTGTAAGATGAACATTATCCGTTGCCGTTTGGTATTTCTGCGGTGTTTGATATAAAAACCGGTTGATCGCAGCATCGGTCTTCATTCCAATTACTGAATCATAAGGTCCGGTCATTCCGCAATCTGTTATAAAACCGGTTCCGTTCGGGAAAATTCTTTCATCTGATGTTTGAACGTGAGTGTGTGTTCCGATGACAGCAGAAACTTTTCCATCAAGAAAACTTGCAAGCGCAATTTTTTCAGCAGTTGCTTCAGCGTGCATATCAACAATAATTACTTTTGTTTCTTGTTTTAATTTTGCGAGTACCCATTCAGCTGTGCGGAAAGGACAATCAATTGCAGCCATATAAGCACGACCTTGTAAATTTAGAACTGCTACTTTCCCCATTCCGCTTTCAAAAATATAATAACCGTTTCCGTGAGTTCCCTTTGGATAATTTTGTGGACGGAGAACCCGTGAGTCTTTCTTTAGAAATTCTTGTGATTGATGTTTATCCCAGGTATGATTACCGCCTGTTATAACATTAACACCAAGTTCGAATAATAATTTTGCTTCTTTTTCTGTGCAACCTTTGCCATCGGAAGCATTTTCACCGTTAGCAATAATAACATCTGCTTTGTATTTTTTTTGAAGTCCCGGTAGCAACATTTGCACAATGTTAAGTCCCGGTTCGCCAATAATATCGCCTATGAAAAGTATGTTTATTGTCATTTATTCTCTTTCTTTGTCTCTAATATATCTAAAAACGAGGGAATATTG
>JACRFC010000080.1 GCA_016234355.1 Ignavibacteriales bacterium | reverse complement strand
GTGTGGTCTGCTTTCGAAAAATACAACAAAGCAATAATTGCGGATCCAAAGAACGAAGAAATTTATAGCGGTAAAATTCCGGTAGAGATTTTTACCACGGAGGATGTTAATTCCTTTTCAATTGTACTGAACGACAGCGTTCTTTTAAATCAAAACATTTCCAATAATTATTTTAACGGTTTGCTGGAATTAAATCTTAATGAAGATATTAAAGATGTTCAATTAACTTTTAATTTTTACAACGCAGCAGGCGGTACTGTTAAATCTGAAACGATTTCTCTTCTTCGTACAAGAAACGAGATTCAAATACCCCAAATTAAAATGCAGATAGTTCCAGCTAATTTGAATCCGGGCAGTAAAAATTATTTGCAGATGGAAATAACAAGTAATTCTATATTTACGATCGAAGGCAATAAAGTTGAATACGCTGTTCATCCGCATATTGGATTTGATGCCGGTGCCGCTAAATCACAAACAATTACATTGGTTAATAACAAATATTCAACGCAGGATTTTTTTGATATTCAAAATGAAACTAAAGTAGCAACTTTTGGCGCCGGTTTTACAATTAGACATGGAAATTTTACAAAGAGAATTTTCACTCAAAAAATTTTAACATACGGCAGTTGGGCAAATTCAATCAAAGCGACAGATGTGATTACGGATGTTGGTGAATATAAAGACGGCAAAAGAGAAATGATAAGTGGAATTAAGTTGTACCAGAACTATCCCAATCCGTTCAATCCTGAAACAAAAATAAAATTCGTGATCAATAAAGCGGCAATTGTGAATATCAAAATTTTTGATGTTTTAGGCAGGGAAATAAAAATATTATTAAATGAAGAAAGAAATGCCGGGTATTATGAAATAATGTTTGATGGAAGGAGTCTGCCCAGCGGAGTTTATTTTTACCGTATCATTACCGGTAATTATTCGGATAGTAAAAAAATGATAATATTAAAATAAATTTTTCAGTATGAAGTCGTTCAATTAACATTCACACAGCCGTCATTTTATCAAAATCATTTTCTTTGTTTCAATTTTATCGCCTGCTATTAAAGTATAGAAATATATTCCGTTGGCTAAAAATACACCGTTAAATTTTACATCATACTTTCCTGCAGGTTTGAATTCATCAACTATTTTTGCTACTTCCCTACCAAGAACATCATAAATTTTTAATTGCACATGACTGCCTACTGCTAACTGCCAACTGATGACTGTTTCCGGATTAAACGGGTTGGGATAATTTTGAAATAATTCAAACGATGCCTGAATTTCCGGGTCATAATTATCTACAGAGGTTGATACAATATTTATTTTATAATCTGGAGAAACAGAAACAATATCAAATCCTTGTTGGCCAACACCTTTCATTAAATAGTTACCGGGCTTTTGGATTGTGATGGAAAGCGTGTCACCGGTTAATTCTGGTGTGCAATTTATATCGAGTGTTAGAAAATTTATTGATGACACATTCATCTTACTCTTAACAAAATTTGCGAGCGGGATTTTTTTCTCTTTAACTATCTCAAAATTTATTTGTGACAGATCCGGTGTAAGCCATTCAACATCGGAATAATTTGATGGAAGGTTGCTGTTAAGCCAAGTTGTAAGCTGACTGATCCAAGTTTTCAAATAATTAATTTCTTCTTCATAATTGGAAAAACGATTTTTATTCGGCCAGATATAAATTGCCGGATTAAAAATGTCTTTCCACTTTGAAAAATTCCTTACGCGAGCTTCTGCGGTTAGTGCAACATTTTCTTCTATAAAATTTGTAAGTGAACTGATGCTGAAAGTTTTATTCTTGACTTCATTCCATCTTTTTGCAAGTTTGTTTTTAAATACCGGATCAATCATCAAGTTAGTTGTCCAAAAAGGACTGCTCCAAAGACCATCATAATGTTTATATGCTTGCCAGCCTGCAGGATTAAAACCATCATCATAATCAGCCAGACCAAAAGAAATATCATAATCCCAAATTGGACCCATAACTAACCTACCTCCTTCACTATCACGATTTTTATGAAGGTATGCACTCAGACGATAAGCATCCGTGTTTTTTGAAAATTCGTTTATCAAGTAGTGATCCACAAAAGAATCAACATCAATGAGGTTGTAATAACCTGCAAAAGGATCTCTATAACCACCTGAATACATTATTGTTTCAAACTTGTTGATATAATCTCTTATATAATTTTGTTGTGCTAAAACTATATCCGCTGCTTTCGGATATTCATGAATATAAGTGACTGGAGCTTTTGTACTTTGAAACACTGCAGGATATGCCGAGGTCCAATATTTATCCCCCGGATCAACCCGGTCTATCTTAACTATATATCCGCCGGTAACAGCATCACCCGCTATATCTGTTGTGCTCATCTTTTTTATATTAACCCGGTTCTTATCCCGTTTAATTTTTTCCTGAAGTATATAGATACCCCTGTAATCTCCGTTGATTACAACCTCGCAATAGCGGGTGCGTGATGCGTATCTGCCAAGATCGTTTGAGAGTTTGTATGCAATTACATTACGCAGGAAAGATTTATCTATGTATGATGCATTAAGCACCCAATCGCTCTCTTCGGGAAATCCGAGAAGCGAAGCTTTTAAATCGTTTCCGGTATTATCACGCAGTTCAATCCCATACTGTTTTTTCTCAAACATTAGAGTGCTGTGTCCGCGTAATTCAATCCCAATTTTCCCGTTGTAAGCGTTGAATGGATCGGTAAGATTATTCCTCTGACCGGGACCATTATCAATTACACCCATATCTGCGGTTATTTTCGGTTCATCAGGAATTGTTTGACCGTGAGTGTTGATTACTATAATCGGAAGATTTGATGATGTAAATGTTACCTGGCTAAAATCTTTATTTGAAACTAAAACAAGAAGTGATATAATTAAAAAAATTTTGTCCGACATAATTCCACCGTATTAGAAATTAATGCAGAGTAAAATTGTAATTATAGAATTACATATCGCTTAATCCTTTACAAACCTAAAGCTTTTAGATATCCCTTATTGATTGTACAGTTTTTGAATTTGATATTCTCCAGCAGATCACTGAATGCTTTCTTTACAAGTTCACGCGGAGGTTTTGCTTTCCGCACTTCCTCAAAATTTTTCTTCGGTGTTTCCGCGTATTTGATTATCTGTTTCCACTCCTCTGTTTGTACGAATGAAACAATTCCGCGTGTTGAATCCATTTTTTTGTAAGGCCAGAAACACCACCCAATTTCATTTCTCTCTAATAATTTTCTAAAGGATTCTATCCACACATCATCATTTTCTCCGGATTCACCTAAGTATATCGGGACATTATATTTGTAGCTGTAATCAACATACTCTTGAATTTCTTTTTGCTCGGTGGGCATCCAATATTTATGAAATGTGTAAGCAAGGTTTTTATCGAATGGAGCGCCGAAGACTTTGAAATTAGTATTCCACTGTGCACCACCGAGAAAAATTATATGATTTTTATCTATACTTCTAATTGCCGCTGTTAATTTTTTATAGAACGGTTCAAGTAATTTATTTAACTCTTCTTTGTTCTCATAGAAATGAGGAATCGGTTCGTTCAACAAATCGTAACCGATTATTATTATTTCATTTTTATATCTTGCGGCAAGTTTTTTCCAAAGTGCGATTGTTGTTTGCTGCGCTTCTTCGCTTTCATACAAAAATGGGTAGCTCCAGCTGTCGTCAATATTATCACCTGTCTGTCCACCCGGTGCGGCATGTAAATCTAATAGAACATAAAGATTTTCTTCGCTGCACCATTTAATTACATCATCCAACCGTTTGAATCCTTCTTCTAAATATATTTCAGGGTGATCTTCAACTAGAAAGAGTTTGAAATTGAACGGTACTCGTATATGATTAAGTCCCGTACTTTTTAGAAAATGAATATCTTCTTTGGTGATGTAATTGTCGCGAAACGTTTTCCAAAATTTTCTTATTTCATCTGCGCCGAGAAGTTCTTTGAAAGCATTATCAATCAATCGGAATGAGCTAACGTTTTCAAAGCGAAACATATATCCTTCGGGGTTCAGCCAGTTACCGAGATTTATTCCCTTCGGTATAAATATTTTTCCGTCGGTATCAATAAAATTCGTTCCTTCGCAACGGACAAATTTCTTCGACTGAGCAGAAGCACTGACTCCAACTATCATTAACCAGCAACTAATAACAAAAATCTTTTTCATCAACTTCTTCTTGAACATTTAGAACCAATTCGAATTCAATTTCTTTCTTTGATCTTTCGTTTGCTTTAACAGCCACTCGTAGATTTCCGGGTTATCATATGTTTGTGTCCATGAATCATGATTAGCTTCCGGATAAAGTGTAAGCTTTGCATTTCCATTACATGCTTTAAGTGCATCTACAAGCTCTTGAGATTTCCTTGGATCAACTACATTATCCTTAGCACCATGAAATGCCCACACCGGAAGATCACCAATCTCGCAAATCGTCCACGTATCACCCCAGCCGCAAATTGGAATTATGGCAGCAAGACGCTCCGGAATTTCATTCGCTAATTTCCAGGTTCCATATCCGCCCATACTTAATCCGGTGATATAAATCCTGTTCTCATCAACATTGTAGTTCTTAATAATATCATCAAGCAATGCAATTAGCTCATTTGTTTTCCAGCGGATTCCTAACGGGCATTGCGGGGAAACAACTATGAATGGAAAATCTTTTCCTTGATTTATCAGTTTTGGCGGTCCGTGTTTTTCTACGAGCTCAAGATTGTTACCACGTTCGCCGCTTCCATGTAAGAACATCATTACTGGATACTTATCCCTTCCTTTATAATCCTTAGGCAGATAGAGCAAATAATTGATACTCACCTGCTGTTCATAATTTGTCTTCAAACTTTTTTCTTCCTGCCTCTTAATATTATTTTCCGTAACAATATTTGAAGAACAACCAGCAATTAACATCAAGTATCCGGTAATGAGTATCAGAAATATTCTTTTCACTTTTTTAGTTCCCTAATCAACAATTGAAAACGATGCTTCTTTCACATCTTCCGAATTAGTTCCGACAAAAATTTTGAAATCGCCCGGTTCAACAACAAAATTCATGTTGATGTCATAAAACTTCAACTTCTCAGGTGTAATTGTAAATTCAACTCTCTTCGATTCGCCTGCTTTCAAAAATATTTTTGTAAAATCTTTCAACTCTTTCACCGGACGTGTAACGCTGCCAACCAGATCCCGAATGTAAAGCTGAACAACTTCTTCACCATCCATTGAACCTGAGTTCTTAACATCAACACTTACTTTCAACGATTCGTTTTTTTTGATTTTATTTTTATTCAAAGAAAGATTCGAATAATCGAAAGTTGTGAAGCTCAAACCAAAACCGAAAGGATAAAGAGGTGTACTCTCTAAATCCAGGTAATAAGATGTATAATGGTTTTGTGGGTCATATGGACGGCCTGTATTTTTGTGATTATAATAGATAGGAATTTGCCCGACATAACGCGGGAAAGTCACTGGAAGTTTCCCGCTTGGATTGTAATCGCCGAAAAGAACATCAGCTATTGCATTGCCGGCTTGAATTCCCAAATACCATGTTTCAAGAATTGAAGGAATGTTTTCTGAAATCCAATTAATCGTTAATGGTCTGCCATTCATTAAAACAACAACTATCGGTTTCCCGGTTTTGTAAATCTCTTTAACAAAAGTTTCCTGAACTCCCGGTAAATCAAGATATGCTCGTGATCTTGCTTCTGCACTCATACTACGTGATTCGCCTATGCATAGAATTACAACTTCCGATTTCTGTGCAGCTTCAATTGCTTTACCAAATCCATCTTGTGAACTGCCATCTACTTTACATCCCTCCTCAAATAAAATTTCAACTTTGTTACCCAATTTGTTTTTTAATCCTTCTACTACGGTAACGACATCCCCGGGTTTGCCTTGAGCCGACCATGGTCCTAACGGATCATCTTTTGAATTTGCCAATGGTCCCAATACTGCTATTCTTGAAAGATTTTTTTTCAATGGGAGAAGATTGTTTTTATTTTTAAGCAATACGATAGACCTTTTTGCAACTTCTCTTGTAGCTTTTACAATTTCATTGTTTAGAATCGTTTTCTTTTCGTATTCAGAATTACAGTACTTATAGGGATCATCAAATAATCCGAGACGGAATTTAATTCTCAAGACTCGTTTTACACTTTCATCAAAAATTTTATTACTTACTTTTCCTTCTTTTACTAAATCAGCCAAATAATTGAAATATGCGCTTGCCTCCATATCCATATCAACACCGGCATTTATTCCAATCTGAGCCGCGTGTTTAAGATCTTTTGCTATGCCATGGGGAATTAATTCACCAACAGAATTCCAATCACTAACGACAAATCCATCAAACCCCCATTCTTTGCGTAATATATCGGTCAGCAAGAAATGACTTCCCGATTGCGGAACTCCTCCGATTTCATTGAAGGAACTCATTAATGTTCCAACACCGGCTTTAACCGCAGCATGAAAAGGTTTAAGATAGACGTCTCTAAAAGTGCGTTCAGACATATCAACAGTATTATAATCACGTCCGCCTTCAGCACCGCCATAACCGGCAAAATGTTTTGCGCATGCGGCGATTGTATTGTTTGCAGAGAGATTTTTTCCCTGATATCCTTTTACTCTTGCAGCAGCCATTAAAGAACCCAAATACGGATCCTCACCACTTCCCTCAACAATTCGACCCCATCGAGGGTCTCTTGCAATATCAACCATTGGATTGAATGTCCAATGCAATCCGGTTGATGCTGCTTCAGTTGCTTGCCAGCGTGCAGACAATTGAATTAATTCGGGTTCCCATGTACATGCCTCTGCAAGAGGAACCGGAAAGATTGCCCTAAATCCATGAATTACATCTAGACCAAATATTAGAGGAATTTTTAAGCGTGATTCTTCAACTGCAATTTTTTGTAAACGCTTTGTTGATTCAGCACCAAATACATTTAGAAATGAACCAACTTTTCCTTTGCTAATTAACTTTTCATGTGCTTCACTTGGTTTTACAGTCTGAGTTCCTGTATCCCATCCACCGCTGTATTGAACAAGCTGCCCAACTTTTTCTTCAAGATTCATTAATGCAAGAACGGAGTCAACGCGCTGCTCGATTGTTTTTTTCTGTGAAAAAGAAATTGAGCATACCAAAAAGAAAAGAATAATTTTTTTCATGTCAGTTCTCGGTGTTTAGTATAAAAATTTTTCAGTTATCATTTCTTTGCGCCTTCGCGTCTGCCTGCCGTAGTCATGTTATCTTGGCGGTCTTTGCGTGAAATTTGTTTCTTTTTTCCACGCCAAGCGCGCTAAGAAAAACGCTAAGAGCGCCAAGCCCATTAACTGCAATTAATATGTTAATCCAAATCCGTATGGGAACAACGGATCGTAATTTGCATCTCCGACATTGATTGGAATTTGCTGCATGTTTTTAGGCCATGAATGCGGCAGTTTTCCCACAGGTTTAAAATCACCGAATAAAACATCTGCAATTCCCTGTCCTTCTGTTCCCGGCAACCACGCTGCAACGAATGCGTTACTAATATTTAAGCTTGGTTCAATCAACATCGGTCTTCCTGAAATAAGAAGAACAACTACCGGAACTCCGGATGCTCTTGCTTTTTCGATTGCTGTAACATCTTCTTTTGCCAGACTTAAATCTTCGCGGTCTCCTAGCATTTCTGCATACGGAGTTTCTCCTACAACAACCACACAAACATCCGCACCTTCAGCGCCGGAGCCATCCGTTGATGTTGTTACTTCAGTACTTTTTGAAACCGTGTTCTTAATTGCCTGCAAAATTGTTGTGCCGCCGCTGATTACGTTCCCGCTTTTGCTTTGCCAGCTGATCGTCCAACCTCCGCATTGATTGCCGATATCATCAGCACTCTTTCCGGTTACGTGAATGCGTTTCAAATTCTTTGATATCGGCAAAACTTTATTGTCGTTCTTCAATAGTACAAGCGACTGGCGAACGGCATCGCGCGCAACTTCTCTGTGTTTTTTTGAACCGATTTGTGCAGTTAGATTTTTATCGGTCATAGGATTTTTGAAAAGTCCTAACTCAAATTTTACTTTTAATATTCTTCGAACGGCATCATCAATTTTACTTAACGGTACTTTGTTTTCGTTTACAAGTTCCTTCAACTTTGTAATGAAATCAACGTAGTTGTTATCTTGACCGGGAGCGTTTGGAATCATGATCATATCAAGTCCGGAGTTAATTGATTTTTCAATATCACTTTTGTAATCTTTGCCTAACTGATCAATAGCAGCCCAATCCGAAACCACGAAACCTTTGAAGTCGAGTTCACCTTTCAAGACATCAGTCAATAGATATTTGTGCCCATGTAATTTTTCACCGTTCCAGCTATTGTAAGAAACCATAATTGATTTAGCGCCGGCTTTAATAGCTTCAACGTAACCTTGCAAATGTATTTTGCGAAGTGTTTCTTCATCAACTTCTGTATCGCCTTGATCTTTTCCATTTGTCGTTCCACCATCGCCAACAAAATGTTTAACACAAGCAAGCACGGAAGTTTTACCTGCAAGATTCTTTCCTTGCATTCCATTTACATAAGCTGCTCCTAACATCTTTACCAAATCCGGATTTTCACCGTAACTTTCGTATGTTCTTCCCCATTTTTCATTTCGTGCAACAGCAACACACGGAGCGAAATCCCACTGCATTCCTGTTCCTTTAATTTCCGCGGCTGTAACGGCGGCAACCTGTTCAATAAGTTTTGGATTATGAGTTGCACCAAGTCCAACATTGTGCGGAAAGATTGTTGCACCGTCAACATTATTATGTCCGTGCACTGCATCAATTCCCCAAATGATAGGTATTCTTAAACGTGTTCTTAAAGCCATGTTCTGATATTTATCATAAAGATCAGCCCAACCTTTTGCAGTAATATCTTCAGGTTCGGAATTCCCGCCGCATAAAATTGAACCGATAGAATATTTGACGATGTCGTCAACATTTTTTTTAATCGCATCATAATCAACTTGCGTCATCTGACCTATTTTTTCATCGAGCGTCATCCGGGAAAGAAGAGTATCAACTTTTTTATCTAAAGTTTTTTGTGCGTTAGTTGTAAATATTCCAGCCAAAAGAAATATTATTAGAAAAAGAATATTTTTTTTCATTTTTGTCCTCAAAAAGATTAATACAATGGATAGGTTACAAATCCTTTCCAACAATAGTTCATCATTTTATTTTCTTCAATTCATTCCAGATTAAAGCGCTGGCGCCAAGAACGGCAGCATGAGCACCCGGTAATGCGGATGGAAGAAGTTTTACTTTGTTTTTGAAAATGTTTAGCATGTATTCTTCCATATATCGCTTTGTGGGTGTAAAAATTAAACCGCCGGCAAGAGCAAGACCACCAAAAAGAATTATTGCCTCTGGACTTAAATGCGCAACAGAATCTGCAAGTTTGAGACCCAGAATTTTAGAAGTGTAGTCGAACGCGGCTAGTGCAAGTTTATCGCCGTTTTTTGCTGCATCTGCAATATCTTTAGCCGTGAGTTGATTATAACTCACATTTCTTAATTCACTTGGAATGTTGGTTGTTCCAATCAATTCAAAAACAGTGCGCTTAATACCTGAAGCGGAGGCATAAGTCTCCAGACATCCTTTTCTTCCGCAACCGCACTCACGCCCATTAGGATCTACAATAGTGTGACCAATCTCTCCGGCAAAACCATCTGAACCGTAAACCAATTCGCCGTTAACAACAATACCACTACCCAGGCCTGTACCAAGGGTTATCACAATAAAATCTTTCATCCCTTTTGCCGTGCCGAAAATCATTTCTCCTATTGCGGCAGCGTTTGCATCGTTTGTAATAGAAGACGGCAGAGGAGAATATTTTTTTACTATCTCGAGAACATTTACAATTCCCCAATTCAAATTTGGCGGAAGTTCAACCGTTCCTTTATAATAGTTGGCGTTCGGTGCACCAATACCAATACCAATCAATTCATAATCATCGGAATATTTTTTGAAATCGTTATCAATCTTAATGAACAATCTACTGAACAATTGATCGGCATCTTGATCTGCATGAGTTAAGATTGATGATTCATAAACGCATTGCCCGGCTTCATCAACAAATCCAAAAACAGTATTGGTACCGCCTACATCTATTCCTATTGCAACTTTTTTCTTCATTGCTATCCCTTTGCGGTAAGGTATGATGGTTTATGTCCTTTGAGTCCGTAATAAGCAATGTAGATGTAACATAAGACAGGAATAAAAAACGCATGATGAATTCCTATATTGTCTGCAAAGAAACCTTGAACTACCGGAAGAATTGCACCTCCAACGATTGCTGTACAAAGAATTCCGGATGCTTGACCGGTGTGCTTACCGAGTCCGTCAATTGCAAGTGTGAATATTGTCGGGAACATAATCGAATTAAACAAGCCGACCGCAAGAATCGTCCACATTGCAACAGCTCCAAAAGTTAACATGGATGTTACTACTAACGTGGCCGCAGCAAATGCAAGTATTGCAAGTGTTTTACCGGGTTTTTGTTTTCCAATATTAAATGCAGCAAAATTCAAAACTACAAAAAGAAGAAAAGTTAAAGTTTTACTGAAATTATCAATCGAGAAACTTCCAAAGTTTTGATATTCTTTTGTAACAACTGAAGAGAGAATAAATGCAAGTAGGAATATTAACCCGACAAAAATATTTTTCTTTTTATTATTTGTCATTCCAGACAAAGTGACAGCGCCAAAAAATCTTCCGATCATTGCACCGCCCCAATACAAAGAAACATATTTTCCTGCATCGGACTCTTTTAAGCCTGCTATGAACGGTTGACCTAAATAATTCACAAGAAAACTTCCTATTGAAACTTCACCGCCCACATAAACAAAAATTGCTATAGCCCCAAGAACTAAATGTTTATAACCCCAAGCACTTCTATGCATATCATGATAATTCACAGCGTCATTGC
>JACRFC010000079.1 GCA_016234355.1 Ignavibacteriales bacterium | reverse complement strand
TTAAAAACTTTTACATAGATATCATCTCCAATAACTTTTACTTCATAAGAATCCAAACCTTTAGTTCCATGAGGAACTTTTCCTGTTTTCAAATTAAACTGCCAGCCATGAGAAGGACAAGTAACTTTTCCGTCTTCGATAAATCCATCATAAATTATAGCCGCTTTTTGATGGATGCAAACATTGTTCAAAGCATAAATTTGCCCTTCAACCTTAAATAAAGCAACATCAACATCATCAACAAAAAACCGTCTTCCGATTTTTTCTTTGAGTTCCGAGTTTTTACAAACTTTTATAAATCCGTCATTTTGTTTCATTAAATCATCTCGGTAAAAACTTGATCAATAGAAAATCCTCTTTGTGATTCTGCAACAGTTGCCATAATCACTTCGGGATCGTGTTCGAAAAACAATTTCCAATTCTGCTCGATTGCAATTGGAAGAATTTTTTTCTTTTCTTGTACTGTAATAAGCGGCTGCAGATCATAACCCATTACGTACGGAATTGGAATGTGAGAAGTAAACGGAAAGAGATCGCCGCAAAATAAAACCGTATTAGATGAATCATGAACTTTGATCATTTGCTGAAAGGATGTGTGTCCGTTGATTGTAAGAAATTCAATCTCGTCGTCAAATTGAACCTCTCCTTCAGTAAAATTTAATAATCCTTCATTGTGTAAGGGCATAAATCTATTCTGAATAAAACTTCCACGATCACGATCGGTTGGATTTAATGCCCACTCAAAATGTTTTTTCTGAACATAGTATTTTGCATTTGGAAAAGTTGGAATCCAATTGCCGTCTTTTAAGTAAGTAGAACCGCCGGTATGATCGAAATGAAGATGGGTTAATAAAACATCTGTAATATCTTCCGGCTTAATCTTAAGTTTATTAAGTGAATCTGATAATGTTAATTCAGATTGATCTAAACGGTATATCTGCTTAAACTTTTCATCCCAATCTGAACCAATTCCGGTATCAATTAAAATTTTTCGCGAATTACTTACGAGCAGCAAATTGCGGGCATGAAGAGAAACTCTATTTTGATCATCCGGGGGATTAAATTTACTCCAAAGCGGTTTGGGAATTATTCCGAACATTGCACCGCCGTCTAACCCGAACACACCTGTTTCTATTACCTTTAATTCATATTTACCAATTTTCATCTCTGGTTTTATCTTTATTTTATGATTAATATCTTTAAGTTAAAGTTACAAATATCTAAGGAAATTTTTATGGTTAACAATCTAAAATCTAGAACTGTTTACAAATTCATATTCGCAGAGCTAATCCTAATTGTTCTATTGTTAAATTGTTTTATTGTTCCTTTATATGCACAATCATTTAGTAAGAGTGAAATGCGGGTAATGACTTTCAATATTCGTTATGGAACAGCAAATGATGGCGAGAACAATTGGGAGTACCGTAAAAATAATGTTGTTGAAACAATTAAAAATTTTAAGCCGGATCTTTTAGGATTACAGGAAGCTCTTCAACTTCAGATAGATGAGTGTCTTAAACAGATGCCAAGTTATTCTTACGTTGGAGTTGGACGCGATGATGGAAAAAGTGCCGGAGAACATTCTTGTATCTTTTACTTAAAAGATCGTTTCTCTGTGGATTCGAGCGGAACATTTTGGTTTTCTGAGACGCCGAATGTTATTGCATCTAAAAGCTGGGGCAACAATATTACGCGTATATGCACATGGGTAAGATTGCATCATAAATTATCCGGAAAAATATTTTACATGTTTAATATACATCTCGATCATGAATCTCAATCATCAAGAGAAAAAAGCACAGAACTTCTTGTAAGAAAGATTAGTGAAAAATCTTTGCCAATAATTCTAACGGGAGATTTCAACTGCGGTGATGATAATCCGGCAATCAAAACAATTCTTAAAGCCGGATTGATTGATTCTTATCGAAAACTTCACGAAAAGAAACCGAATGAAGGAACGTTTAATTCTTTCAAAGGAGAAACAAACGGAGATAAAATTGATTTTATTTTTGTTACAAAAGTATTTGAAGTGAAAGAATCAAAGATTGTTAGAACTAGTTATCACGGCAAGTATCCATCGGATCATTTTCCTGTAACTTCTATTTTAATGTTTACTAAATAAAGACTTGTTCCCTCTCGTTTAAAATATAAACTACCACCGCCATAGAGTGATAATTAAAAATAGAATCTAAAACCAACTCGCATCAGCAGTCCGCTCATATCAAATCGTCTTTCTAAAACTTTTGTTCTTCCAACTGAGTCTTTAACCTCATATTCCCAACTCGGTTGTGAATGATGATAGCTCAATTCAAAAAATGCATCCGAGCGGCTTCCTAATTCATACATAATACCGCCGCCAAGCCGCCAAGCAAAATCAATCGCACCTTGGAATTCATTATCGTCCGGGTTCGCATAGTTCCTATAAAAAATAAGTAAGACGTTTAAGCCAGCACCGGCAGTTACAAAAGCTCGTGTTCTAGGAGCTACCAGCCA
>JACRFC010000086.1 GCA_016234355.1 Ignavibacteriales bacterium | reverse complement strand
CCGTTGAGAAATTCCTCTTTAGGACGCACATCAATTACAACAATATCTTCATCGTGAATTTTTGAAAGCAGTTCCGATGCCGAGATTGGCTCAAGCGCCGACCTTTGATCCAGGAATGATTTAGCAATATCTCTCAACTCTGCAACAGTTTTTTCTGCTAAGTTCTGTATATTTTTCCAACAAATAATCACTTCATCGGTTGATACAGAATAAATAACGCGAATACCTTCTTTTCTACTTTTAACGATGTTTGCAGATTTCAGAAGTTGAAGATGCCTTGAAGCATTAGCAAAATTCATATTTGTTTCTTTAGCCAAAGTATCAACATCTTTTTCTCCTTGAGAAAGGAGATCAATTATTTCAAGTCTTTTGGGACTTGAAAAGGAATTTGCTATTTTAGCAAAGTGCTCGAAAGTTAGATTTTTGAATTCTCTTCCAGTCATAACATTCTGTTATTAATTATTCAATTGAACAATTGAATAATAGAGAAAAAGTTTGAAAAAAACAAATAATTCAATATTCCTCTTATTGACCGCATGCAAATCAGCACAATGTTGGGATTAACTCTCTGGACAGTTGATTCAGAAAAGATTATTAAACTCTGAAAGGGGTATATATTTTACTTTGTCTTCATCTCAAACACTCCATCCCAGTTTTGATCGGGAGGATTTTTCAGATAGAACTCGCACCTATTTATATATACTTTTGAAGGGTAATCGCCTAATTTTTCATAAGATCTATTAAAATAATCAAGCGCCGGTTCAAAACTCTTTTGCCTATACAATTCCAATGCTTGAAAATATAAATCCATCTTCTCAACTGCTTCTTCTGCTTTTTTGTCACCAACAATACTAATCAATTCATAAACTTTAGTCGGTTCGCTCTTTCCTTTAACGCGAATGACATCCAGTTCCCTAACAAGAATTTTATCTTTACAGCAATCATAAGTTGCATCGCTGATCATAATATTTGTTGCATATTCTTTATTAGCTCCTTCAAGCCGCGATGCTAAATTAACATCGTCGCCAAGAACGGTATAGTCAAAACGTTTTTCACCTCCGATATTTCCAACGATCACATCACCGGTATTAATACCGATTCGTATTCGAATAGGAGTTTCACCCAAACTGGACCACTTCTCTCTCATCTCAACTAATTTTTCTTGCATCTGTAATGCAGTAACACACGCTTTATAAGCATGATCTTTGACTTCTACGGGTGCACCCCAAAAAGCCATTACTGCATCACCGAGATATTTATCTAGTGTTCCGTTATGACTTAAAATTATTTCGGTCATGGCATTCAAAAATTCATTTATAAAGCTTACTAATTCTTCCGGTTGTTTTTTTTCTGCAAAAGTTGTGAACCCTGCTATATCGCTGAATAGAACAGAAAGATTTTTTCTTTCTCCACCCAGACGCAATTTGCCGGGATCAATTATTAGCTGATCAACTACTTCTTTGCTTACATACTGACTGAACATTCCTTTTATGATTACATTCTGCTGGCGCTCAAGCAAGAAATGATATGCTGTACTGGAAAAATATCCAATTATTACAGCAAGAGAGGGACTTACAATTGCTATGACTAGTTTGTTTTGAATAAAAAGTATGATGCTCAATTCATAGATCACAAAGACAATAAGAAGAATCATTAGGACATTGAGAGACTCAATAATAAAACCAATTTTTAGTTTAATTTTTCTAACAAAATAAGAAACATAGAATGATAGCGCTGTAAGAAAAAAAATTAATAGTATTTCACTTTCTTTTGATTGAGTAGATAAAAAATTATTGCTTAAAATATTTTGAACTATGTTAGCATGGAATTCTACACCATTAATTTGATTATCACCCTTTCTTTCACCTTTTGCAAATGCAGATGCCAAAACATCTTTATCTTCCGGCATAGTTGTACCAATGATGAAGACCTTGCCGCGGAATAAATTTCTGTATGAAGTTTCTTCATTTAGGACTTCCCATTGATTTATATCAATTCTACTTTCAGTTTCATCTTTGGTTTTGAACTCCATATCATCTATTATATCAATCAAATTGAGGTGTTGAAAAGTACGGCTTGGTCCGTAAATATTAATAAGTACACTTGTCCGGTCAAACTTTAGTATTTTTTTATTACCTAGGATGAAAAAATTATTATCATTTTTGGCAGTGTCGGTACCCTTTAATCCTAAATACTTATTGATTAATGCAAATCCAAAACTAGGGACCTTTTTTTTAGTTATTGCCGTCCATCGGAAAGGCATATATCTGCGGTAAACGGCATCGAAGTCAGGCGGCATCTGAACAATTCCTAACGAACTATCCGCATCATAAAAAATACTTTCATAGTTATACTGGATTTTGTTGTAATTGGAATTTGTATAACTACTAATTGAATATGTGGAATCTTCAATTTGTTTTTCTATTACTTCATCTATTTTACCGGCAACAACAACCTTCCCGGATTTTTTTATCGCTTGCATTAACATTGTATCATTCATTACGGAATATTTATCCGCATCGGACATTATAAGATCAATCCCAATTGCTTTAGCACCGGCTTTAGTGAGGTTCTCGATTGCTTTGGCATAAACAGATCGAGGTAAAGGTGCTTTATTATTTGGCGGTGGAATTTGATTGTAGGTCTCTTGTGTAATTTCAATGATGATAACTTTGGAAGAATCTTTTATTTCTATAGGTCCTCTCTTTGAAAAACGCGTATCAATTAATTTCAGTTCGAGTTCTTTTAAGGGAGCGAAAGTAAATATATAATCTTGCGTAAGTATAATAGTGAAAAGAGCGGCACTTAATACAACTAAAATCTTTTTGAAAAAATCTTTCTTTTTACCTGCACCGCTCTTCATATCAAAATTTTCATCTTATATAGTGAGCCGTGTAACTAATCCGATAATAGAATTTGTTGAAGCACCTGGAATTCTAAATATTCTTGCCTGGAACATTAGATTTAAATTGGTAATTACATTGTAATCGGCAATGAACTCGAAAGTTTGACGCTTAAAATCTCCAAAGCTCGGACTTAGCGTTGCGGATAATTGTAATTTTTTCTCTAGTAATTTATACCTTCCTCCAATTGTAATAGTATAATAATTAGATTGCTTTCCAAAAAACTCGCTTTGATTATAAACTAATCCAAATAACGAAGACAATTGTTGAGTCCAATAACTTGTTAAGTTTAATGAGCCGGTAGTGAACTTAGTATCCATATTTAAAAGACTCTTATCATCTTTCGATGATGTGGAAAAGGATAATGATGAATTATGTTTTACCAACGCATTAAAATCGTAAGAGAGCTGAAGCATAATACGATTGGTAATATCATCTACGATATACATTTTATTCAAAGGATCAGATAAACTCAATCCGTTATTGTTAGCGTTACGTGTATAACCTAAAGTTATATTTGGAAAATCCGCTCTTGGGAAAAGTGAAATAGAGGCGTTAATAGTTTGAAATGTTGTTGTAGCAACTTTGGTCTTCTGAAGATTATCTTTCAACTCCTCATAACCGATTGATAAGAAAAGTTTATTATCAATCATTCTTATTCTGTCTACAATATTTATTCCCTTTACATCAGTCCGCAGAAATGATTGACCGAACGATTGAAAATCATTACCACGGTAGATATAAGAAGCTTTAACATTATTATTGAAATAATTAAGCGTTAGTGCCGCTTCTGCAGCAAGTGACGCAAACTCTTGAGGATTCCACGGACCCAGATATTGATTTACAGTAATAAAATTGCCAATTAAATCTCTAATCCTTTTAACATCGCTTGGATCTATACTAAAGTTGCTGTTGCTTCCGAATATTTCATCAATCTGTTTATCGGTAAGCGTTCCTGAAGAAATATCTTTATTACTCAAACTAACAGCAGCTTGAGTTGTAAACATTATATTCCGGCTATCGTATGCTAACATAAAATCAGTACCGAGAACAAGATCTTCTTCCGGTCTGGCTCCAAATTCAATTGAACCTGCATCATCTTTCGAATGCAAATAACTGAACCCAAGCTGAAAATTTTCTCCGTTTCCAAACGAAGGACGAACAGCTAAAACTTTTCTCTTAAATGTACCTAGCTCAACTCTGCCGTAAGGCAACACGTATCTCTGTGCATTAATAGGAATTACATCACTCTCAAGAGTTGCCGGATCATCTGCAGTAAATTTCTCAATTAATTTACCTTCGATCGAGCGTTCTGTTTCCCCGTACGCTGTTTGAATATTTAAAAATCCAAAATTCAAAGAACCGTTAAAACCGCGAATTCTTTTACCATCCATAATTAAATTTGGAAAACGTGGGAATGCATCGCCCGCTTGCAATTCTAGCCAATCGCCCCCTTTTAAGGATAAACTGTAACGGTTGTACGGCTGTTGATCACTAACTTCTTCAGAGGTTATGTAAGCATTTCCGTTTATTGACCAATTCCCCGTTTCGGCATTTATATCTGCAGTAATATTATTATACCAGGTAGATTGGGAATTAAATTGTTCACTTCTTGATTCACCTTTTAACGAACCGTTGTAGCTCCAAAAAGCACCCGCTGCTAATTCTGTACTAATCAAACGGAAGTTTCTAGAAATTGTATGGTATAAATTCCCTTTTTTATCATAGATATCTATTCTTAGCAAGCCCGGACCAATTTTTAATTCTCCGGAAAGATTTTCACCGCTGACAACAAGAATATCGCCTGTATAAACAGCTTTTGAACTAACATCTTCATTATTAATATATATTTTAGTCTTTGAAGCATCAACATTATCCGGAGCTTTAATAAATGAAACAGAGATCATTAATTCTTGCTGTGTTAATATTTCTCCAACTGAAGGACTAAGAACAAGAATTTCTTTATCCTTTTCTGAAAAAGCAGATACGGCAATTTGAAGAGAAGGTACACCTTCTTGAATTCCTACCGGATAAGTCTGCGATGAACCATCGCGCATCGTAATAAATAAGTAATACTCAAGATATGGCGGTGCTACTGCTTCAGCAGGTATTGATACTGTTGCAGTTACTCCTTTTATAATCATTTCTGCTTTTCGGAATTCGGTTTGTCCGAAAGATTTGTATGCTATACTGATAACTGAAATATTTTCAGAAGAAAACAATTCAGCCGATATTGTAATCGGCATTTGTTCTTTTGCATCGCTTACACGCACCGTAGATACAATATTACTTATCTGCCCGGATACGAACCCGTTAGTAAGAATGAAAAAGATTACGAACTGGCACATGAATAAAAAGTTTATGCCGAAATATTTTTTTCTGCTCATAATTAATTCCTCAAGATTATTAAGGAACTTTATTTATCAATTAATTTCCGGATGAATAATATTCCAATACAACTGTACCGCGATTAGTTTTAATTATTACTTTCTTTGTAGTAAGCGATCTTGTCCGATCGTTCTTCTTTTTATCTTCTTCTGAAGTCGGGTTTATATTTATATTACCTTCAGAATCAATTTTAGCAGTATTACCGCCGGTAACAGTTCCAGATTTTTTTTCACCTTTCGTTGATTCAAATTCTACGGTTCCGCTTTCCAAAGAAAGTGTAGTAGTATTGTTATCATCAACGTCAACAAATCCTGCTGTCCCGCGGATAGAAGCAACTGCTGTTGGTGTAGTAAATTTAAATTCTTCGTCTCCTTGCCTCTTTACATCAAATCCAATTAATCCTTTCTCTATAAAAGTATTCTTGTTGAGTTTCTTTTCATCCTTAGCTCCGTAAATATGAAGAATTGCATTTTCTCTGACTCTCAACAATCCGGACCCATCGGAGAATAAAATCAGAGCTAAAGATTTTGATCCGGTTCGAACTTCCTCTCCGTCTTTTAGCGGTAACCCCGTTTTAGCCAACTCCCAATCGGATACACCGGCTTTCTTGTAAGTAACATCTTTGATGATCTTTTTTACTAATGCAACCGGAGTATCATCAACAGACTTCAAAATATTGTCCGATGTAAATCCGAAAACAATTGGGAGTATAAAAATGAAAATTAAATTTTTAGCTCTCATGTCATTCCCAGTTTTAGTTTTTAGGAGTGAATTTTATTGAAATAATTGATTCTCTATTTGCCACCAAATTGGAAAGTATTCTTTGCAAATCATTTTGATCAACATTTTGATCTGTCTCGTCCGTAATTCCTTCAATAGAAACTTCCCCTTTCATAATTCTGTTAATAAAGTCTTGACTAACTTGGCCATTGATCACTTCAACAAGTTTTAGCAGTTCGGGACTAATAATCGGTACTGAAACTTCACCTTGCTTATTCAAAAAGAAAGTAACCGGCACACTGGGCAACAAACTGCCTCCGCCTGTACCTGGAATAATTGCAGTTACTGAGAACACAATTTTTTGTCCGCCGATCCATTGGCGGTTCAAAATAGTTCTCAGATCAATACTTGTTACATTTCCAACATCTTTATTATCAATTAAAGGATTAGCACTTTTTAATGCAGCTTCCGGACTTGAACTAGCATCAGGGACAATGCTTGCTTTTATTCTATAACTTGATGCACCCTGCACGGGAGTCCATATTGCAACAACAGAACCAACATCATAAGCATTACCTTCAAGAGGAGAAATAATTGAAATAGTTGGAGAAGGATTTAGAAAAAAGAATTCTTTGTAATCCTGACCTAACATCAAATTATTTTTATCAAACAAACGGACTGTTAAACCGAGAATACCCGTTGGTTTGCCTTTAGACACTAAGTCGCTTATTAAATCTTTATCCCAAGTTCCGGTACCTTTGATAATTGTTCCAAACTCATCATTGAAAATAACCCGTGATAAAAATGAATCGGATTTAAATGTTAGAAGCTGGCGGAAACCGTTGCTTGCATCTTTTTCCCAAACTGCTACTATTTCAATATATACTTCTTTGTTCTCGGGCAAGATTACAATTCTGGCAATCCTTGGCTGGTTGGTTAATCCGCCGGAGATAACTAATCCTCCAAGATCAAGATTCGTCAAATCCGATAGCTCCAATGAAATGCTTGCCTGCTGGGATCTTACTTGGTTTGGAAAGATAAGTGAAATGAATAATATGAGCATTACAATTACTCTTCTCATTATCACTGCTCCTTTTTCTTTTTTGGAATGCTACTCTTATTAATCTCTTAATTAAACTAAATATTTCTTTATTCTAACACAAGAAGGATTTT
>JACRFC010000082.1 GCA_016234355.1 Ignavibacteriales bacterium | reverse complement strand
TCCAAAGAGACGATTGTTAATCCAACAAACTCATTATTTGTTCCTTTCATTAAATAAACATTAGTATAATTTCCCTTGCGGTTGGTTCGTATTATACGATCCCAACTTTTAGATAGCAGATTATTATCCATCGCTTCAACCATTATTTCATTTTCAAGTGTTGTGCGGGATAGCTTAAAAAACTTTCCCGCTATAGCAAAAGCTTTGCGGGCTTGTTGATCGGCATTATTAATTTTTGATTCTGAATATTTATAATCGAGGATTTCTTTTCTCATTTCACTATTTTTAGCTAAAAGAATCAGTTAATTGTTTTTAGCAGTCATATTATTTGAAACATTTCCATTTATAAAAAGAAATTTATTTAAGAACAAATTTATAACAAATTTGTGAAGACAATTGCTATGGATGAAATTGGACAGTTCAAACGTAAGATTAAAATAAAAGTAAGATTTTCAGACCTCGATGCAATGCGCCATGTAAACAATGCTACCTATCTTTCATATCTTGAAGAAGCGCGTATCGATTATTTCAACGAGCTTTTTAATCGCAAAAAAGAAAGTCTTGATTTTGAAGCTGTCATTGGTAGAATTGAGATAAATTATCTTTACCCGATTGTACTCGGAGATGATGTTGAGGTTTTTACTCGTGTATCAAAACTCGGGACCAAAAGTGTTGATGTTGAACATATCATCGCTGTAAAGAAAGGGAATGATCTGATCAAAGCTGCTACTTCTCTAACAAAGCTTGTTTTTTATGATTACAAAACTCAAACTACAAAAGTTATTCCAGAGGAAGTAAAAGAAACAATCGCAAAGTTCCAGGGGCTTGCTCATTAAAACTTGTTAAAGCATTTTGAAAATTTGTTAATCCTCTACGAGGATTAGGAGATTTTAGCGGGATGTTTTTTACAATAATAAAACCTCTACGAGGTTTCAAAAAAGAATTTGGTAGTGACATTCAATCCTTGAAGAACATCGTAAATGTTCGATTATTGTAACACAAAATCAAATAGACAAAAACAGATCCTCGTAGAGGATCAATAAGAACTATAAATTTTTAACTGCATTTTCTATATCTAATGATTTTTGAATCTTTCTTAAAGTAATAGGTTCGGAAATTCTTTCTTTGCAATCCGAAATGTTGCACATCTCACAAGTATCATTTACAATTCTGTACGAAATGCCTGGATCATTCCAAAAATTAATTTTTTTCTTCGATTGTTCATCTAAATAAAAACCAATTGTAACGCTTGTAAAAGTATTTGGATCAAGAATGTTTTGTTGTGCCACCGAAAAAGAAATGTATTCATCATTTGTCTCATGAAATTTAGAATGAATAATTCCCGATTTCATTTTACCACCACTATTTGATCCGTTTAATTCTTTTCCAATATTTTTCAATACATCAATTGAAACCCAGCGACGACAGTAATGTTCATTAGTTTGAAATCCGCCCGGATTTTGTTTTATGTTTAAGCGGACTTCTTTTGTTAATTCATATCTGTCTGTTCCAGTGATAGTATTGAATCGAAGGAAAAAATATTTTTTGAGTCCCAATACTTTACCGGAAAGATTTGCCAACCGTTGAAAAAACATTTCGGGAGTTGCATCATATTTAGTTATAAGATTAATTAGAAAATTTTCATCCCATTTCTCTTGTGAAAAAAAAGTATTTATATCTGCAGTGAAATTATTTTTATTCAAAATTAATGCGGCAGAAAAATATGCAGCAATGTAATTATTCAAAAGATGATCAAATGTATTTAACTTCAAACTGGAGTGAATATAACTTCTCTTGGATATGTTAAGATAATTGTAAGCCAGCTCTTTTCCTATGATAAATAATTTTTGAGCAGTTGAGAGTTGTGGATTCAAAAATAATATCGATTGCTTCCCGGGTTTTAATACTCCGCGTAGTTGTTTAAGCTCCTCAAAATTGTTGAATCTGTTTTCATCTAACTTGTAGTTATAATGTTGAATAAGAATTTGGGAAAGCGGTTCATAATTTATTGTAGGTGCAATAGTTAAATGAAAATCATCAACAAATTTTTCAACAGATAATTCGATATCTTCAAAGTAGTTGTCATTAATTTCCTTAAATATTCGTAAAGCGGTTCTACTAAAATTATTCTGACTCAATTCTGTACTTTGCGCCATTTCAATAACTGTTGTTACAAGTGCACTTAATTGATAAGACGCCTCAGACATTAAAGAGATAAATTTGTTCAAATCAATTCCGTAATGATCCAGCGGTAGCATTTCAAGAATGTTGGAGTCAATCAACTCGGCAATCGGGGTTAAATTTTTTGAAAGTTTTAGAGAGATCAAATCATCATAATTTACATCCAAAGCATTAGCAAGTTGAGCAATCTTTTCTGCTTTAGGATATTTTTTACCCTTTTCAATTTCATTGAGATAAGAAACCGAGAGAGAGCTTTTTCCGGCAAGTTCATTTAGAGATAATTGCTTTTCTTGACGAAGCTGCTTGAGTTTTAATCCAAATATCAGCTTGATGTAATTGTTTTTATTTTTCAAAAATTTTTTTTATTGCAAATATAGAAAAATTTTCAAGAAACAATCAGCAAATATTCTTTATTAGCGAAATTTCGCTTGCAATATCTCCCTTGTTGCCTTATTTTGAAATAAAAAAAAGCTTAATTGTCATTTATCAACAAAATAAAGTTGGGGTAGCCATGACAGTACCTAAAAGACTTTTCGATTTGATTCCATTTCAAATAGAAAATTACCCAGTGAAAAATTGTGTCTCCGATAAAAAAAGTGATCAATGGGTAAGCTTCAGCTCGGAAGAAGTTCAATCAATCATAGATAAGTTTGGTCTCGGTCTGTTGAAGCTTGGAGTTAATCCAGTTGATAAACTCGCCATTATTTCTCCAAATAGAACGGAGTGGAATTTTGTTGACCTTGGAATTTTACAGATTGGCTGTGTTGATGTTCCTATTTACCCTAATATCAGTGTTGAAGAGTATGAATATATTTTAAACGATGCAGAAGTGAAATATGTCTTCGTTGCAAATTTGGATTTGTATCAAAAAATATTTTCAATAAAGCACAAAGTAAAATCGTTGATTGATATTTACACGTTTGATAAACTTGAAGGCAAAAAACATTGGAAAGAAATTTTAGAACTTGCCGATGAATCACTTAGAGAAAGACTAAACCAAATTAAAGAAAGTGTTAAGTCGGATGATTTAGCAACCATCATTTACACTTCGGGTACTACCGGAGTTCAGAAAGGAGTAATGCTTTCTCACAACAATATTTTGAGTAACGTAAATTCAATTCAAAAAATAATGCCGATAAATAATTCTCATCGTGTAATTAGTTTTCTTCCGATATGTCACATCTTCGAAAGAACGGCAGTTTATTATTATATGAGAATCGGTGCTGCGATTTATTACGCGGAGAGTATTGAAAGGGTTGGAGATAATCTTAAAGAGATAAAACCGAATTACTTTACAACTGTACCGCGCCTTCTCGAAAAAATTTATGATAAGATTATGGAAAAAGGAAGAGAACTTAAACAACCGAAACAAGCAATCTTTGGCTGGGCGGTAAATCTGGCAAATAATTATCATCTACAAGGTAAAACCAATTTATTTTATGATGTACGACTTTGGGCAGCACGAAAAATTGTTTTTTCCAAATGGATTGAAGCACTCGGCGGTGAAGTGAAGGGAATTATAAGTGGTGCTGCTGCTCTACAACCACGTCTTGGGAGAATATTTACCGCTGCCGGAGTTAATGTAGTTGAAGGATATGGACTGACCGAAACAAGTCCGGTAATTACTTGCAATCGTTTTGAAGATTATTATATCGGAACAGTCGGTCATCCAATTCCGGATGTTCAAATTAAAATTGCCGATACCGGAGAGATATTAACCAAGGGTCCGAATGTAATGCTTGGTTATTACAACAAGCCGGAAGAAACTAAAGCAGTTTTTGATGAAGATGGTTGGTTTCATACTGGCGATATTGGAGTTATGGTTAATGATAAGTACTTAAAGATAACAGATAGACTAAAAGAAGTATTTAAGACATCCGGCGGTAAATTTATTGCTCCGCTTCCTATCGAAAACAAAATGAAAGAATCTCTCTTCATTCGTAACATTATGGTTGTTGGTGAAAACCAAAAATTCTGTGCCGCACTTATTGTACCGGAATTTGATTTCATAGAAAAATGGTGCGAAAAGAAAAGTGTACAAGATTACATTGAAAAAGGTATAAGCCGCAGTGATGCCATCAAAGAAAGAATTTGGAAAGAAATTCAACATTACAATAAACGATTTAGCCATATAGAACAAGTTAAAAAATTCGAATTGGTTGATAAAGATTGGACCGTTGATTCCAATGAACTAACGCCGACCTTAAAACTTAAACGCAGGGTGATAATGAAGAACAATGAAAAACTAATTGAGAAAATATATTCAGAAACACTAACCAAAAACTAAATGAAAAACATCATGAAAAGAAAAATCAATGAAGTTGCTGTACTTGGTTCAGGCGTAATGGGCTCGCGCATCGCTGCACACTTTGCAAACATTGGATGCAAAGTCTATTTGCTAGACATAGTACCAAAGGAATTAAACGATTCCGAAAAGAAAAAAGGGCTTACTTTGCAAGACCCGGCAGTTCGCAATAGAATAGCAAACGACAATTTGCAAAATGTTCTCAAAGCAAAACCATCTCCAATCTATCGAACTGATTTTATTTCAAGAATTACTACCGGAAATTTTGAAGACAATATGAAGTGGCTTTCGAATGCTGATTGGATTATCGAAGCTGTTGTTGAAAATCTGGAAATCAAAAAGAAAGTTTTTGATAATGTTGAAAAGTTTCGCAAACCCGGAACTTTGATTACAACAAACACATCTGGCATTCCAATTCACTTAATGAACGAAGGACGAAGCGAAGATTTCCAAAAACATTTTTGCGGTGCTCACTTCTTCAATCCTCCGCGTTATCTTCAACTATTAGAAATTATTCCCACACCAAAAACAAATCAAGATGTTATCGATTTCTTAATGTGGTACGGTGATTTGTATCTTGGCAAAACAACAGTGCTATGTAAAGACACACCCGCATTCATTGCTAACCGAATTGGTGTTTTCAGCATAATGGCCGTCTTCAAATTAAAAAAAGATTTGGGTTTGAGTATCAAAGAAATTGATACGTTGACGGGACCTTTAACCGGCAAACCAAAATCTGCAACATTCAGAACTGCAGATGTTGTTGGAATTGATACGCTCGCTAAAGTTGCCAACAATGTTTTTAATGATTGTCCGAATGATGAAGCCCGCGATCTTTTTGCAATTCCGGATTATGTGAACAAACTTGTTGAGAACAACTGGCTCGGTGATAAAACGGAACAAGGTTTCTACAAAAAATCCAAAGATGAAAAAGGTGAAAAAGTAATTCTTGAACTTGACACAGAAACTTTCGAGTACAAACCAAGTCCAAAATCAAATATGGCTTCTGTTACTGCCGCAAAACCAATTGATAATCTGAAAGATCGATTAAAAGTTTTGCACAGCGGCAAAGATAAGGCAGGAGAATTTTTACGCGCACTTAATTTTTACATTTTCCAGTATTCATCAAATAGAATTCCAGAAATTTCCGATGAACTTTATAAGTTAGATGATGCAATGCGCGCCGGATTTGGTTGGGAATTAGGTCCATTCGAAACTTGGGAGGCACTCGGAGTTAAGAAAACTGTTGATAAAATGATCGAAGCAAATATGAAGCCCGCTGATTGGATCTTGAAAATGTTAGAAAGCGGATTCACTTCTTTCTATAAATCTGAAAATGGAAAGAAAAAGTTTTACGACATCACTTCTAATTCTTACAAAGAAATTCCCGGTAAAGGTGATTTTATTATTCTCGATAACTTCAGAGCTAATGAGCCGGTGTGGAAAAACTCCGGCGCTACTTTGCATGATATTGGCGATGGAATTGTTAATCTGGAATTTCAAACTAAGATGAACTCTATTGGTTCAGAAATTTTGGAAGCAATAAATCAATCAATTGAAATTGCCGAGAAAGATTTTAAAGGATTAGTGATCGGCAATAACGGACAACATTTTTCCGCCGGTGCAAATTTAGCAATGATGTTTATGCTGGCAACAGAACAAGAGTATGATGAAATAGATTTGGCCGTTCGACAATTTCAAAATGCAACAATGCACGTTCGTTACTCAAACATTCCGGTTGTTGTAGCGCCGCATTCATTGGTGTTTGGCGGCGGCTGCGAAGTTTGCTTGCATGCTGATAAAGTTAATGCCTCTGCTGAAACATACATCGGTTTGGTGGAAGTTGGCGTGGGAATTATTCCCGCCGGCGGTGGCACAAAAGAAATGACACTTCGTGCTTCCGACACTTATATCGAAAGCGGAATTGAACTTCCGGAACTTCAAAAAAGATTTATGAATATAGCTACAGCAAAGGTTGCAACTTCTGCCGAAGAAGCTTTTGATATGGGAATTTTTAGAAAAGGACTCGACACTTATTCTGTTAATCCAAATCGTGTAATTGCTGATGCAAAAAAATATGCTATTCTGATGGCTGATAGAGGTTATACAAAACCTATTCAAAGAACAGATATTAAAGTTCTCGGTCGCACTGCACTTGCAACTTTACTTTTAGGAATTCATTCATTCAGATTAGGAAATTATATAACCGATCACGATAAAAAAATTGTGGAAAAGCTTGCCTACATAATGTGCGGCGGTGATCTTTCCGAAGGCAGTTTGGTTTCAGAACAATATCTTTTGGATTTAGAGCGCGAGGCGTTTTTGAGTTTGATAGGTGAAAAGAAAACATTGGAAAGAATCCAAAGCATACTAACAACCGGTAAGCCATTAAGAAATTAATTAACAACGAATTTTAAAATTAAATAAGAAGAATAATTATGAGAGAAGCATTTATAGTTGCCGGATTTCGTTCCGCAGTTGGTAAAGCAAAAAAAGGCGGATTCCGTTTTTACCGCCCGGACGATCTTGGCGCAGACGTCATAAAACATTTATTAAAATCTGTTCCGCAATTAGATCCTCATCGTATTGATGATGTTATTGTTGGAAACGCATTTCCCGAAGCGGAACAGGGATTACAAGTCGGAAGAATGATTTCACTTTTATCACTTCCGATCGAAACGCCCGGTTCAACCGTAAACAGATTTTGCGGTTCCGGAATTGATACAATTGCAACAGCAACTGCACGCATTCAATCCGGTATGATGGATTGCATCATTGCCGGCGGTGTCGAATCAATGTCGCTTGTTCCAATGACCGGCTGGAAACTTGCACCGAATTATATGATAGCAAAAACCAATCCCAACTATTATTTAGGAATGGGATTGACTGCGGAAGAACTTGCAAAGGATTTTAAAATTTCCCGCGAAGAACAAGATTTGTTTTCTTACAAGTCACATCAAAAAGCTGTAAACGCAATTAACAACGGCTACTTCAAAGATCAGATTGTTCCGATTGAAGTTGAGCAAGTTTATGTCGAAGGCAACAAAAAGAAGACTAAAAAATTTGTTGTAGATACAGATGAAGGACCAAGAGCAGATACAACAATTGAAGCATTGGCAAAGTTAAAACCTGTATTTGCAGAAAAAGGAACAGTTACTGCCGGTAACTCATCACAAACTTCTGATGGAGCTGCATTCGTTCTAGTTATGTCCGGTGAAATGATGAAAGAATTAAACTTAAAACCGATTGCAAGATTGGTTTCGTATGCAGTTGCCGGTGTTGATCCGCGTGTTATGGGAGTCGGACCAGTTGCCGCAGTTCCAAAAGCATTAAAGAAAGCGGGATTATCTTTGAATGATATTGACCTGATTGAATTGAACGAAGCATTTGCGGTTCAATCATTAACAGTAATACGTGAACTTAAATTGAATGAAGAAATCTTAAATGTTAATGGCGGTGCTGTGGCTCTTGGTCATCCGCTAGGCTGCACCGGTGCAAAACTTACGGTTCAAATTCTTAACGAACTAAGAAGAAGAAATAAAAAATATGGAATGGTTACTGCTTGCGTTGGTGGAGGACAAGGTGTCGCCGGAATTTATGAATTGCTGAATTGATAGTAAGATTTATAAATCCTCTACGAGGATTAGATCTTTTGGTGTGGATATTTATTACAATAATAAAACCTCTACGAGGTTTATGTAGCTTAGAATATTAGCAACAAATTTTTTTTACAGAACATCATCGTAGATGTTCAATTATTGTAGTAGTAGCTTTTTGGTGTAGATGTTTTTTACAATAATAAAACCTCTACGAGGTTAATATTAAACAATTGTGGATGGATATTTGAAGAATGCCGTAGGCATTCAATTATTGTAACAGAAATTTACGGAGTCATCTAAAAAAGAACATCGTAGATGTTCAATTATTGTAACAGAAAAAAGACAAAGATAGATCCTCGTAGAGGATCAATAAAAGGAGAACGAGATGAAACCCGGTACATTTACCCAATTATACATCCATCTAATTTTTGCACCAAAGTATCGGGAAAGATTGTTAATAAAAGAGATTAGGCCAGAACTGTTTAGCTATATCAGTGGAATAATTACGAATAGAAAACACAAATCAATAATAATAAATGGAGTGTTGGATCATATACACATTCTTTTGGGTTTAAATCCGGATGATAAAATATCAGATTTAGTGGCTTGTCTTAAAAGAGAATCATCATCATTTATTAACCAGAAGAATTGGTTTCGAGGAAAGTTTCATTGGCAAGATGGATATGGTGCATTTTCATACGGAAGATCACAATTGGATAAAATTTATAAGTATATAATGAATCAAGAGACACATCATAAGAAAAGAACTTTTAGGGAAGAATATCTTGAATTGCTGAAGAAATTTGAAATAAAATTTGATGAGAAGTATTTATTTGAATTTTTCGAATGATGAATTATAAATCCTCTACGAGGATTAAAATAGCTTTGTGCGAATAATCTTCTACAATAATGAAACCTCTACGAGGTTTATTTAGCTTAGAATATTAGCAACAATTTTTTTTTACAGAATATCGTAGATGTTCAATTATTGTAGAAAAAAACAAAATCACAATCAACGGAAAGATCCTCGTAGAGGATCAAAAAAATATTTTAACAAATAAGAGGAAATAAAATGTCAGACGAGACAAAAAAAGTTTTACTCGGTGGAGAATTTTTAATTAAAGAAAGCGATCCGCAAAGTGTGTTCATCCCGGAAGAAATTAATGAAGAACAAAAAATGATGGTTGAAACAGCAGCCGGTTTCGTCCAAAGTGAAATCTGGCCAAAGCTCGATGCAATTGATAAACAAGAACCCGGGTTAACAGTTTCTCTTTTGGAAAAAGCCGGTGAGCTTGGTTTACTTGGTACTTCTGTCCCTGAAGAATTCGGAGGACTTGGCGGTGATTTTAATACCAACACTTTTCTTGCAATGGAATTAGGAACAAGTTATTCTTTTGGTGTTTCATTTGCAGCACATACCGGAATCGGAACTCTTCCAATTCTTTACTACGGCAATGCCGAACAGAAAGCAAAATATCTTCCAAAGCTTGCATCCGGCGAAATGAAATCAGCATACTGTTTAACAGAACCAACTTCAGGCTCAGATGCACTTTCTGCAAAAACTACTGCTAAACTTTCTGATGATGGAAAGTATTACATTCTTAATGGACAAAAGATGTGGATCACCAACGGCGGCTTTGCAGATATACTTATTACTTTCGCTCAAGTTGATGGTGATAAATTTACTTGCTTCGTTATTGATACAAACTCTCCCGGATTCACTCGGGGTGAGGAAGAAAACAAATTGGGAATTAAAGGTTCATCAACAAGAGCTTTATTTCTGGATAATGTTAAAGCGCCGGTTGAAAATATTCTTGGCGAAATTGGCAAGGGTCATTACATCGCTTTCAATGTATTGAATGTTGGACGTTATAAATTATGTGCGATGACAACCGGTGGTGCAAAAAGATTTGCATCTATTTCTGTTCAATATGCAAATGAACGAAAGCAGTTTGGTAAAACGATTGCAAGCTTTGGGGCTATCAAACATAAATTGGCAGAGCAAGCAATAAGAATTTTTGTTGCCGAATCTGCTACTATGCGAACAAGTGGTTTAATAAATGATAAAGAACATGAACTTCTTGCAAGTGGAAAAAGCTACAGCGAATCTATGATTGGTGCCGCTGAAGAGTATGCAATTGAAGCAGCAATGTTAAAAGTATTTGGTTCAGAGGTTTTAGATTATGTTGTTGATGAAACAGTCCAGGTTCACGGTGGATATGGATACTCGGAAGAATATCCAGCGGCACGTGGTTACCGCGATTCAAGAATCAACAGAATTTTTGAAGGCACAAATGAAATCAATCGTTTACTTACAGTTGATATGCTTGTTAAACGCTCGATGAAAGGGAGACTTAATTTATTGGGTCCGGCAATGGCAATTCAAAAAGAGCTTATGAGCGTTCCTGAATTTGGTGAGGAACCAACGGGAGTTCTTGCTAAAGAATTACAAGCAATTAGAAATGCGAAGAAAGCAATACTAATGACTGCGGGTATGGCTGTTCAAAAGTTTATGCAGAAGTTAGCAGATGAACAAGAAGTGATTATGAATCTAACCGATATGTTAATTGAAGTTTTCACTTCAGAATCTGCAATTCTTAGAACACAGAAATTAGCAACAATGAAAAACGAAGTTGAACTTCAACCATATATTGAAATGACACAAGCATATGTAAGTGATTCACTTGAAAGAATTAATCTCTACGGCAAGCACGCTATTTCTTCATTTGCTGAAGGTGATGAACTGAAACTTTTAACACTTGGTTTGAAACGATTCACAAAATTTGATCTTGTGAACACAGCTAAATTGAGAAGAAATATTGCAAACAGATTAATTGAAGCAAACGGTTATTGTTTTTGATGCTTAGTTGATTATTATAAATCCTCTACGAGGATTAGATCATTTGGGTTGTGTTGCTTTTTACAATAATAAAACCTCTACGAGGTTTATGCAGCTTAGAATATTAGCAATAAATTTTTTTTACAGAATATCGTAGATGTTCAATTATTGTAGTAGTAGTTTTTTGATGTAGATGTTTTTTCAATAATAAAACCTCTACGAGATTTATACAGCTTAGAGTATTAGCAACAAATTTTTTTTACAGAATATCGTAGATGTTCAATCATTGTGTAGTAGCTACGAGGTTGGGTAATAAAAAACATTCAAGGTAAACAAGGTTGTGTTTTTAACATCGTAGATGTTCAATTATTGTAACAAAAATGTACGATGCAAAACAGATCCTCGTAGAGGATCAATAAAAGATTAACAAAAGAGAAAATATATGAATGAACATAACTATAACTCACCAATGCTTAAAGAAGGTTCGCTTGAAGGGAAAGTAATTTTAATCACAGGCGGCGGAACCGGACTCGGAAAAGCAATGGGAAAATATTTCTCGGAACTTGGAGCAAAGCTTATTATTACAAGTCGCAAATTAGAAGTACTTGAAAAAACAGCCGAAGAAATTTCGAATACAACAAAGAAGGAAGTCTTTCCTTTTCAATGTGATGTATCCGATTACAATCAAGTTGAGCAATTATTAAAAGCATCAGTTGAAAAATTCGGTAAAGTTGATGGCTTGGTAAATAATGCAGCCGGAAATTTTATCAGTCC
>JACRFC010000085.1 GCA_016234355.1 Ignavibacteriales bacterium | reverse complement strand
GGATGGAATGAAGTTAGTATGGTCTTTTCAGATTTGACTGCTATTAAAATTGGATCAAGAGGTGATAGTGCATCAACTAATAAAATTCTCCGGATATCTGTTCCGGAAAAAACCGGGCATACATATGGTGTAAGAGGAAATCCTACATTAACACAGGTAACATTTTTTACAATTGGAATTGTAAATCCAAGAGACAAAGGAACACCTAATGAAGCTGTCTCCGGCAGTGTTTGGGTAAATGAATTACGTGTACTTGATGCAAATGCAACGCCGGGCTGGGCATACAGCGCAAGCGGCGCTTTATCTCTTGCAGATCTTGTAAAAGTAAATTTCAATGTGAGCCAGACAAATCCGTATTTTCATAGACTTAACGAAAGATTTGGATCACGAGAAGATAGACTGAGCTGGGGTGTTGCAGTTGATCTTGATGTTTTAAAATTAATCCCTCTTAACCTTGCAGGAAGTAATTTGCGGGTTTCTTATTCCCGCAATGAACAATCAACTAACCCGCTCTATTTACCAGGTACTGACATCAAAGTAGATGAAGCGCAAAATAAATTAAGAGAAAATCTTACAGCGAAGAATTATGATCCGGTAATTATTGAACAAGAAGTTGCCAAACTAAAGGATGAATCACAATCATTAAATGAATCTGAAACATGGACATTGTCTAATATCAAGATTAAGATACCAACTGATGTTTGGTACATTAGAGACACTTTTAACAATCTTTCTTTTGGATTTAATTACAATAAATCTACAGCAAGTTCGCCTACGGTTCGTAATTCAGATAGCTGGATATGGAATGCAAATGCAAATTACTCGGTTAATTTAAGCAGAGATAATTTTTTTAGACCGGTTGATATTCCAATTATTGGAAGTTTCTTTGGTCTGTTCAATGATTACCGCGATGTAAAGATTTATTATCTCCCGCAGTCAATTACTTCTTCAATCACAGCAAGTAGAAAAAGATCATACACTCAGAACAGAGCAATATCCGATAAGCCGAATATCTTACGTGATTTTGTTGCAACTCGTGGTGCCGGTTTTAACTGGGCAATGACTGAAGGAGGATTTTGGAATCTTTCTTTAAACTATAATTTTGATATTTCTTCAACGCTTGCTTATCTACTAACAAATAATAATTTAGAACGATCTGAAAGTGAAATTTGGCAGGATGTCTTTGGCGGATCGTTATTTGGTAAAGATTATAATTTTAAGCAGACTGTAGATTTGAGGACAAATCCAAAAATTCCTTCCATTTGGGATTTAGATCGTTATATAACTCTTAATGGAAATTATTCTGTTACTTATCAGTGGCAAAATAATTTTACACAGGGAGTATTAGGTAAGAGCGCCGGTTATGCTAATAGAATAACTGCCGGATTAACGATTCGGCTCAAATCGATTTTTGCGCCGATGTTCCGGGAAGAAGAGAAGAAATTAGAACAAAATATTCCTTCGCAGTCTGAAGGAGGAAGAACAGGCGGAAGAAGAAGCGGCAGGGGCGGTGATCAACAGAATCAAGCACAACAAATAACAAAGAACACGGAAGATTTTCCGGCAAAAACTGAGTTGGCAAATGATTCCACCATTGTTATGAATGACTCTACTATTGTTGCTAAACAAGATACTGCTAAAAGTATAATGCGGACTCTTAATGCTTCGTTGGAATTACTAAAGCTTGGAATAAAAACACTCTTGCTGGATTATGATCAAATCACAATTAATTTTTCTCAGAACAGCAGTTACACAGGCGGCGGTATTGTTGGAGACGGAACGGGATTTAATAATTTCTGGGGTTTCAATCAGAGCGATGATAAAGGTCCGACAAGATTATTTATGCTTGGTTTCTCAAATGATCTCGGTCCAAGAGCACCTTTTGGAAATATTCAGGATAATTATTCTCAGAAGAATGATCTATCATTCAGTACATCACGACCATTGTGGGAGGGAGCTGACTTAAAATTAGATTGGAAAGTTGGCTGGGGAATTAATAGATCGGCAACAATACAAACAGATTCACTTGGTAATGTTTCAATTACAAATATGTTATCTACTGGTACTATAGATAGGTCGTTCTTAAGTTTGCCGCCGTCTTTTATATTTTCATTTTTAGGAAACGGAATTAAGAAAGTTCATGAACTATATGATCCAACTTCGAGCAATCCGGCTCAGAGTTTATCCGATGCTTTCCTTAAAGGATTCGAAACTTTTTCATTCTTATCAAAGATTCCTCTTCTTTCAAATATTATGAAATATATTCCAAGACCTAACTGGACTTTTACATGGTCGGGTTTGGAAAAATATCAGATATTTAGTTTCGCCAATAGGGTTACTGTTAATCATGCTTATATTTCTAATTACAGTGAAGGATGGAAAATTAATCCGGCCGGAGTACAAGAAGTTCAAACGCAAAGAGTTGATTATGCTTTTTCTCCTTTAGCCGGTGTATCAATGAGCTTTGATAAATTTTTCGGCGGCACTTTCCAGAGTTCTATCAGATTTTCAACAAAAACTTCTTACAGCCTGGGTGTAACAACTCTTAATGTTACTGAAGCATTTAACCGCGACATTAATATTTCCGTAAGTTATACTAAATCGGGATTCGAGCTTCCTCTTTTCGGGACCTCATTAAAGAACGATCTTGAAATATCATTCTCATACACAAGCGGAAAAACCTCAAGCGTAATTTATGAGATGGATAAATTTAAGGAGAACGGTACCCCTCAGGAAGGAAAAACAAATACAACTATAGAACCCAAAATAAAATATGTAATGAGTTCTCGCGTAACTCTTTCAATCTTCTACAGAAGAACAAGTATCGAACCCGAAGGTGCATCCAGAATTCCGCCCACTACAACTAACGAAGCCGGTGTTGACGTTAGAATTGCAATTCAATAACATTAGTCGGACAATGAATTAAAATATGAAAAGAAATAAAATTCTCTGGGTAGACGATGAAATCGAACTCCTCCGTTCTCATATCATTTTCTTAAATGAGAAAGGGTATGAAGTTGCAACAGTAACCAATGGTGAAGATGCTGTTGATGAAGTGAAGAATAAACAATTCGATCTAATCTTTCTTGACGAAATGATGGCGGGTATCGGCGGACTTGAAACTCTTGCGCAAATCAAAGAGATAAATCCAAACATTCCTGTTGTTATGATTACGAAGAGCGAAGCTGAATCGTTGATGCACGATGCTATCGGAAGCAAGATAAGCGATTATTTAATTAAGCCGGTTTTGCCTTCGCAAGTTTTAATGGTCTGCAAAAAAATTCTTGAAAGCAAAAAAATATCCGGTGAATATGTCGCTAAAGATTATCTAAATGATTTTAATGAAATATCGCGCCAGCTCTTAATGGATCCGGATTATAATGATTGGATCGAAATTTATCTGAAACTTACAAACTGGGATATGGAGCTTGATGAACATCCCGAGGTAGGTCTCAGGCAGACATTAACAGAACAGAAAAAAGAATGTAATCAGGAGTTCAGCAAATTTGTTGAAAAAAATTACAAAAGTTGGATTGATTCTGCCGGAAGTGAAGATGCCCCTCGTCTCACTACTCAGATAACGGAGAAATATGTTTTTCCTCACTTATCAAAATCTGCCGGACCGATTTTTTATTTTGTAATTGATTGTCTTCGTTTAGATCAGTGGCTTGTGATGGAAAAACATTTAAAAGATCTTTTCAACATTCAGAAAGATTATTATTATTCAATACTTCCAACAGCAACACCTTACTCACGAAATTCATTGTTCGCAGGTTTATTCCCTTCGGAGATTGAGAAATACTATCCGGATTTGTGGGGAACGATGAGCGATGATGAGAACAGTATGAATAAATATGAAAAAGATCTTCTGCAGAATTTATTAAACAGAAAAAAAATATCCTTAAGCAATGAATTAAAGTATGTAAAGATTATTGACCCGGAAGTAGGGCGTTCATTTGAACAAAATGTTTTATCGCATCGTAAAACACATTTTATGGCAGTGGTAGTAAATTTTTTAGATATGATAGCTCACGGGCGTTCCGATTCGGATATATTAAAAGAAATTGCGCCTGATGAAGCGGCTTACCGTTCATTGACAAACAGCTGGTTCCAGCATTCTTCACTTCTTAACACATTCAGAGCAATAGCAACTATTCCAAATGCAAAAGTTGTTGTTACAACCGATCATGGAAGTATACGAACTTTGCGCGGTGCAAAAGTTCTCGGCGATAGAGAGGCATCTCCAAATTTGCGTTTTAAGTTCGGCAGAAATTTAAAAGTAGATGAGAAACATGCAATCTTTATTAAGAATCCGCTGGATTATAAATTACCCAAACGAGGATTGACGATTAATTATATAATATCGAAAGAAGATTTTTATTTTGTCTATCCAACTGATTATCACAAATACTTAAGCCATTATAAAGATAGTTTTCAGCATGGCGGAATTTCCTTGGAAGAAATGATTCTTCCTGTGATTACAATGGAGAGTAAGGTATAATGGATTTTCCATTTCATGCTATAATTAGATCGGAAGAAGAAACGATTTTAACTGCACAAAATTTTGCAAAGAAAATCGAAATAGGTGATATAATTTTGCTGAACGGTGATCTCGGCAGCGGTAAAACATTTTTTGTTAAATATATTTGTAAAGAATTTGGTGTTGAAAACGTATTGAGTCCTAGTTTTGCTATCGTAAATGAATATCATAATAAAATAAGCTTTGTGCATTTTGATTTTTACCGGATAAAAAAAATGGAGGAACTCTACGATATTGGATTTCAAGAATATTTATCAGGAGAAAGTATAGTTTTCATAGAGTGGTCGAATATGTTCCCGGATATACTACCCAAACGGAATTATCAAATTGATCTTAAATTTGTTAATAATATGTCAAGAGAAATATCAATAGTAAAACATGCGTAATCTATTTCCAATATTAGCGGTTGAAACATCAGGCGATAATTGCAGCGTTGCTCTATTATTTGATGATCATAATTTTGTTGAAATGAATTATCAACAAAAACTGATACATTCTCAAAAATTAATAGAGATGATAGACACAGTTTTGAAAAACGCTCTGATAGAACTAAATCAGTGTAAAGCGATTGCTGTTTCAATGGGACCCGGTTCTTTTACAGGATTAAGAATTGGACTTTCAACTGTAAAAGGATTGGCGTTTGGAGCTAACATTCCGATAATACCGGTTCATACATTCGATGCTTATGCATTTCATATTTCAAAATATATTAAGACAGGAACAAAATTTGTTATTGCAATGAATGCTAACGGTGATGAATATTATTTTTCAAAATATATTAAACATGATGAAAATGTAGAAGTTGTAGACAATCTACAATTAGTGGAGAAAAATAATTTACAATCATCAATTTCTGCTGATGAATTAGTTTATGGTGATTCATTTATTGAAAGTACATTAAAAGAGATATCAGGATTAACAGCTGTAAAAATCGGTAGATGGGCTTATTTATTAGGTTACGATTTATTAACTTTCAATTACGATTATCTCGAACCAAACTATTTTAAAAAATTTATTGTAAAGGGTAAATGATGAAAAAGTTAGTTACTTTTTTTGTTTTTGCTATTGTATCGGTTTCTATTTCACAAACTGCTGCGCCAAAATTGTTTGTGAAAGCTGATAATCACGATTTTGGAACAATTGCTGAAGGAGAAATTGTTACACATGATTTTGAAATTCAGAATACTGGAAAAGCTGAACTCAAAATAATTCAAGTGCATGCATCGTGCGGATGTACAGCGGCAGCTCCAGAAAAAATGAGTTTGAAACCCGGTGAAAAAACTATAGTTAAAGTTGAGTTTAATTCTGAAAATAGATTAGGTCCTCAAGAAAAATATGTTTACATCTCATCTAATGATCCGGTTAATCCTCAATACAAATTAACTTTTACCGGTGTTGTAGTTGATAAAAGCACATTAATAACTAAAGATGATAAAACACCAAAATTAAAATTAAATTTATCTCAGTATGATTTTGGTTCGGTTGAAGAAGGTAAAGTAGTTGAAACCAAAATTAGTTTTAAGAATGAAGGCAAAGCACCATTAATAATAAGTGATGTAAAAACTTCATGCGGCTGTACGGCGGCTTTGCTAAGCAGTAAACTTCTTCAGCCGGGAGAATCCGGCAATTTAAAAATTGAATTAGATACTGCTAACAGAGAAGGCAAATTAACGCGTACTGTAACACTCTATTCAAATGATCCTCAGCAGCCTAATCAGACCATAACTTTATCTGTGAACATTGAAAAGAGAAAATCCTAATGGGTTGGTTCAAAAGAAAAAAAGAAAATATTTCTCCAAATAGTAAAAAAACCGATATTCCCGACGGGCAGTGGTCTAAATGTGAAGACTGCGGAGAAATAATTCATAATAAACAATTGGAAGTAAATTTGTGGTGCTGCCCGAAATGTAATTATCATTTTAGGATCGGAAGTGATCAATACATTTTATTTTTGTTTGATAAAGGTTCTTTTAAGGAACTTGATAAAAAAATGAAATCAGGCGACCCGCTGGAATTTACAGATACAAAAAAGTACGGCGAGAGAATTGTTGCTACTATTAAAAAAAGCGGTTTGAATGATGCCATAAAAACCGGAACTGGAAAAATTGAAGGAAAGAAAGTTGCTTTTGCTTGTATGGATTTTAGTTTTATCGGTGGAAGTATGGGGTCTGTTGTTGGTGAAAAAATTGCAAGAGCTATTGATGCAGCTTACGAAGATAAAATTCCGCTAATAATCATCAGCCAAAGCGGCGGTGCAAGAATGATGGAAGGTGCTTTTTCTCTGATGCAAATGGCTAAAACAAGTTCCCGCCTGGCAAGGTTAGCAGATGCAAAGTTACCATTTATCTCTGTTCTTACAGATCCCACAACAGGAGGAGTAACTGCAAGTTATGCTATGCTTGGAGATGTTATTATAGCTGAACCAAAAGCATTAATAGGATTTGCAGGACCGCGCGTTATTAAACAAACAATCGGAAAAGATTTGCCCCCAGGATTTCAACGATCTGAATTTTTACTTGAAAATGGTTTTCTTGATTTTATTGTTAACAGAAAACAAATGCGGGAAAAATTATCACAACTAATTACTTACGTAACTTAAAAAAATTTACTTTTTAAATTTATTGGTGAGTTGACTAATTACTTCTAAAGAATAATCCACTTCTTCAGCAGTATTCTGCCAGCCGAATGAAAATCTAATTGTTCCTTTTGCATCCTCAACAGAATGACCTGTGCTAAGAATTACATGCGATGGTTTTACAGTCCCTGATGTACATGCTGCGCCATTAGAAACTGCTACGCCGTTTATATCAAGAAACATTAACATAGCTTCAGGATCATTTTTATAGTGATCTGATTTTAATGTTATACTTAATATGTAAGGAGAAGTATTTATTCCGCCATTTATAATTATACCTTCTTTATCAATTGAACGGATACCTGTTATCAATCTCTGCTTTAGCTCGTTAACGTGATTTAAATTTTGCTGAATAGAATCTTTGGCTATTCTTACCGACTCAGCAAAACCAATAATCCCGGTTACATTTTCTGTCCCTCCTCTACGATTTCTCTCTTGAGAGCCGCCGAATAATATAGGTGAAAGGGGAGTACCGCTTTTCACGTAAGCAAATCCAATCCCTTTAGGACCATTTATTTTATGAGCTGAAGCAGTAAGTGAATTAATACCGGATAATTTTACATCAATTTTATATTTGCCAAAACTTTGAACAGAATCCGTGTGAAAGAAAATATTTTTTTGTTTTAACAGAGAAGAAAATTGCTCAATCGGAGAGACTGCACCGGTTTCGTTATTGATGTGCATCAAAGAGATCAATAATGTATTTGAATTAATATTTTGAAGAAGCGATTCATTACTTATTATTGAATCTTTTTCTACATTAAGAAAATTAACCGTAAAACTGTTTTTAGAAAGCTCTAAGAAAGAATCATAAACGGAATGATGTTCAGCTTCTGACGTGATCAAATGATTACGCCCGCTTTCTGCTAATTCAGATCGTGCAATTCCAAATACAACAAAGTTATTAGCTTCAGTCCCACCGCTTGTAAAATAAATCTCACTAGGGTTTGCGTTTATAAAATCGGCAATTAATTCACGAGATTCTTCAATTGCAACACGAACTTTTCTACCGAATGAATGTATGGAAGATGGATTACCAAAATTCTCCGTGAGGAATGGTTGCATTTTTTCAAAGACTTTTGGGTGGAGCGGTGTTGTAGCAGCATTATCAAAATATACTTTCATGACTTCCTTTCAATTATCTAAGACTAACATCGCCGTAATGGATCTTTTCGATTTTATCTGCCTGCTTCAGAAGAAGAAATCCATGTTCGTCAATATCTTCAAAAATACCTGTTCTAATTTTATCTTCTTCAACTATTTTTATTCTTTCACCTATCATCTTACATCTGTTGCGCCATTGATTTAATATTTTCTTTTGAGATCGTTCCAGTTGATCTAGTAATTTTTCAAAATTGTTTAACACTTCACTAAGTAATTTTTCTCTGCTAACAATCGAATGAAATTCTTTTCGAATTGAGGTCGGAACAATATCAAATTTACCCGGAAAATTTGGCTGATTAACATTAATTCCGATTCCAACAGTTACCCTGCTAATTTTATTCGCTTTAGAACTTGATTCCAAAAGTATTCCTGCAATCTTTTTTTTATGAACAAGAACATCATTCGGCCATTTAAGTTCAACATCCAACTGAAAAAGATTTTCAATTGCTTGTGCAACAGCAACAGCTGTACTTAAATTAATTAAATTAATTTTTTGATCTTTGACTTCACCTTTTAATAAAATTGAGAATGTAAGATTTTGACCGCTGTTACTGATCCATTCTCTGTTTTTACGTCCGCGTCCTTTACTTTGGTATTCTGCTAACAGCACAGTTCCATTCTGATTGAAATCCTTGCTTGATAACAGAACACTATTCGTAGAATCTACTTCATCACTATAGATAAAATTTCTACCTATATAGTCAGTATCAAGTTTGATATCGAATTCTTCAATGTTAAACACAAATCCTCCAATTACGCATTTCTAAGAAGTTGTTTCATAAAGTATGACAGATGGTCGTTGTGAATATTAAAATGTTAATATTAAGTGACAATTTTTCATAAATCCAAGAAATAGAACAAAATTTACTAACTAATTATTTTCAAATAAGTTATCTGGAAAAACAACATTGGCACTCTGATTGTAATTATTAATGCAGTTAAATAATAAAAACAGGAGGCCAAAATGACACTTATAAAATTCAAACCCTTCAGAGAGTTAGAAACCCTTCATGACAGAATTCTGGGTATCCATCCCTTCGGGAAAAGATATTTTGATGACTTCCCAAACTTTGGATTCAATCTAAACGATAACTTTTACCCGAGAATTGATATTTCCGAAGACAAAGATAATATAAATGTTCTAGCGGAAATTCCCGGAGTAACAAAGGAAAACATTAAAATCACATTGCAAGATAATGTTTTGACCATTGAAGGTGAAAAGAAAAAAGAAACAGAACAAAAAGAAAAAAACTACTTTAGAAGTGAAAGAATGTACGGTTCATTCAAACGATGTTTTACTCTTCCCGATTTAGTTGATTCCGAAAAAGTTGAAGCAAAGTTTGAAGACGGCATGCTTAATATTCAGTTAAAGAAAATTGAGCAAAAAGTAAAAAGTGAAAAAGTTATCGAGCTGAAGTAATATTTTCAGCTCTTTTATAATTCAAATAGGAGAATAAGTAAATGGGAAAGATTATAGGAATTGATCTTGGCACAACTAATTCTTGTGTTGCTGTGATGGAAGGAAATGAACCGGTTGTTATTCCAAATTCGGAAGGAGGAAGAACTACTCCATCGGTTGTTGCTTTTACAAAAGCCGGTGAAAGGGTTATCGGTCAACCGGCAAAAAGGCAAGCTGTTACTAATCCGAAAAACACAATCTTCTCGATTAAAAGATTTATGGGCAGAAAAAGAGAAGAGGTAGATACAGAAGCAAAAGAAGTTCCATACAAAGTCGTTGCCGGTGATAATGGATCTGCACGAGTTGAAATAGGGGATAGATTATATTCTCCTCCGGAAATCAGTGCGATGGTTTTACAGAAAATGAAAAAAACTGCCGAAGATTATTTAGGTCAAGAAGTAACGGAAGCTGTAATTACAGTTCCTGCTTACTTTAATGATGCTCAACGTCAGGCTACAAAAGATGCCGGTGAAATTGCCGGTTTACATGTTAAGAGAATTATAAACGAACCTACTGCTGCAGCTCTTGCTTATGGTTTGGATAAAAAACATAAAGACCAGATCGTTGCTGTTTATGATCTTGGCGGCGGAACTTTTGATATTTCGATTTTACAATTAGGTGAGGGTGTGTTTGAAGTGAAATCAACAAATGGCGATACTCATCTTGGGGGCGATGATTTCGATCAGCGTTTAATTGATTACCTGGCTGATGAATTTCAAAAACAAGAGGGAATAGATTTACGAAAAGATCCGATGGCTCTTCAACGTTTGAAAGAAGCTGCTGAGAAAGCTAAGATCGAACTTTCATCTTCAATGCAGACAGATGTTAATCTTCCGTTCATCACTGCCACACAAGACGGACCTAAACATCTGAACTTAAATATCAGTCGGGCAAAGTTAGAACAATTAGTTGATGATTTAATCCAGAGAACTGTAGGACCATGTGAACGTGCAATAAAAGATGCAAACGTTACTCCATCTCAAATTGATGAAGTTATTTTAGTCGGAGGTTCAACACGTGTGCCCAAAGTTCAAGAACTTGTTAAAAAACTTTTTGAGAAAGAACCGCATAAAGGTGTTAATCCGGATGAAGTTGTTGCTATTGGTGCTGCAATACAGGGCGGTGTACTTGCCGGTGATGTTAAAGACGTTCTTCTTTTAGATGTAACTCCGCTTTCACTTGGAATTGAAACATTAGGAGGTGTATTCACAAAATTGATTGAAGCTAACACAACAATTCCAACCAAGAAGAGTGAAGTATTTTCAACTGCTTCAGATAATCAACCGTCGGTTGAGATCCATATTCTTCAAGGTGAAAGACCGATGGCAGTTGATAACAGAACACTAGGTAAGTTTCATCTTGATGGTATTCCGCCTGCACTTCGGGGAATTCCGCAGGTTGAAGTTACATTCGATATTGATGCTAACGGAATTCTACATGTTGCCGCTAAAGATAAAGCTACGAATAAAGAGCAGAGCATAAGAATTACTTCATCAAGCGGACTTTCAAAAGACGAAGTTGAAAAGATGAAGCAGACTGCAAAAGAACATGCAGCTGAAGATAAAAAGAAGAAAGAAGCTGTCGAAGTTAAAAATCAAGCTGATAATCTTGTCTTCCAAACGAAAAAACAAATTGAAGAGATGAAAGACAAGATCACTTCAGACCAAAAGAATCAGCTTGAAAGTGAAATCAAAAAAGTTGAAGATGCATTAGCTACTAATGATTCTGAAAGAATAAAGTCTGCAACAGATGGTTTGACTAAAGTATGGAATGAGATCGCACAAAAATTATATCAGCAGCAAGGTCCAACCGGCGGACAACCTGAGGGCGAACCGCATGCTGAAGGTCAACAGCAGACTTCTCAACAGCAATCTGCTTCAGATAAAAAAGATGATCGAGAAGTTCAGGATGCATCTTATGAAGTTGTTGACGACGACAAAAAATAAAAGCCCCCTCTGTCTCTCCCCAAAAGGGAGAGAATGAACTAGGGAAAATTTTTACAAATAATAAATAAATTGGAGGTTAGTATGACAGAAAATAAAGAAATGGTTGAAGTAAAAACAAAGAGAAACTGGGATGAAGCTCTTGAAAAAGAAGCTTGGGTAGCTCCTCTTATTGATATATATGAAACAGCAGATGATTATTTCTTAACAGCTCAAATGCCTGGTGTTTCAAAAGAAAATGTTAAGATTAAATTGGAAGAAGGTCATCTTGTTATTATGGGAAGAATAACTTTTGAGGAAGTTATCAACCGAAAATATGTTTTGAAAGAAACTGAGGTCGGTAACTTCTATCGCAGATTCAAAATTTCTGAAAGCATTGATGAACAAAAGATTGATGCTAAACTTGAGAACGGCATTCTTAATGTAAAACTTCCTAAACATGAAAGAGTAAAACCGAAGACGATAGAGATAAAGTAAACAGTCAGCAGTTCACAGTAAACAGTAATTGAGAGAGTCCCGTTAAAGCGGGACTTTTTTTTAATTCAGCGTGATTGAATTAAACCGCCCTTCTGTTTAATTTGAAGTCACGATGAAAAGATTATTCCCATTTATATTATTATTAGTCTTCTCCGGCTTACTATACTTTTCCAGTTATGATTTTGGAACAATTCAAAAAGATTTTTCTAATTCAGCTGAGTTATATCGAGACGGATTACTTAAATCTGAATATGATAAAGTAGATCGTATTTCTAACTATAATATAGAGGCCGATTTCAATCCGATCTCCAAATCAATTACTGTCAAAGAAGAAATAATTTGGATCAACAAAACAAACTCACCAACCTCCGAGATTCAATTCCATCTCTACGCAAACGCATATAAAAGTAATAATACACTTTTCGCTAAAGCATATTCACTTAGTCCTGATGCACAAACCCAAATTGATATAAAAACATTTCGTGTAGATGACGAATCATCGCGATTGATTTACTTCCAACCCGAAATTGCAAATCCGCATGATAGCACAGTTGCAAAAGTATTATTGAACAAAACAATTAAGCCGGGTGACAGTGTAAAAATAAATTTTGAATACACAATGAAAATTCCGCGCTCGGTTAGACGGATGGGTTATGCTGCCGGAAGAAATTTCTTTTTTGTTTCTCAATGGTTCCCGAAAGTTGGAGTCTTCGAAAATGGTAAGTGGGTCTGCAGTCAGTATCATCCTTATTTAAATTTTTATTCTGACTTCGGCGATTACTCGGTAAAAATAAAAGTGCCCAAGGATTACGCAGTTGCAGCCACCGGTGTAGAAAAGGTAAATACTTCTGATACTCAGAATACAACGTACCATTTTGTTCAATCCGGCGTTCATGATTTTGTTTGGCTTGCAACAGATGAGATTCTTCATCGCAATAATACTTATACCCGCGAAGACGGATCAAAAATAACAATTCAAGCATATGTACAACGGGAGAGGGAAAGATATTTTGATCGGTATTTTACTGCTGTTAAAAATTGTTTAGAGTATTTTGAAAATAATATTGGAATCTATCCTTACCAAAATGTTTCTCTTGTTGATGTTCCAAGGACTTCTGCTTCGGGCGGAATGGAATACCCGACACTCTTTACAGTTGGTGCAGAACTCTTTGCGCCTAAAGATGCCGGACAGCCGGAGTATCTTGTCTCTCATGAATTTTCGCATCAATTTTTTTACGGATTGATAGCCAATAATGAAGTTTATGAAGCATGGCTTGATGAAGGATTCACTTCATACATCTCGACGAAGATAATGCATCACTATCAACCGGAGATTTTTGAAACATTTAAATTTGCTACATACATCCCGGTATTCGGACTTAATTTTTTATCTTATAACGAAATTCCATTAATCTACACCTTAGTTGATGTAAAAGTACCCGAAGCTGCTCGAAGTATTACAAGCTATTATAAAAATTTAACTGTTGGTTCAATCGCTGATACATCATATAAGCTGCCGACACGGCTTTCTTATGTAGTTAATTCTTATAATAAACCCGAATTAGTTCTTCATACTCTAGAACGTTATGTCGGTTATAATAGAATGATGAAAATCTTAAAAGATTATTACAATGAATTTAAGTACCGCCATCCTCGTGGAATAGACTTCATTAATATTGTACAAAAAAATTCAAAAGAAGATATGAGTTGGTTCTTTGATGAATTATACCACGCTCCCAAAATTTTTGATTATAAAGTAACTTCCATTAAAAAATCATTTACTAATGAATATGAAATCCTGGTTGAAAGATTAGGTGACGGAATTTTTAAGAACGATGTTGCTCTCTACACAGATAAAGACACTCTTTATCAAAAATGGGATGGAATAGAACGAT
>JACRFC010000077.1 GCA_016234355.1 Ignavibacteriales bacterium | reverse complement strand
TCCAAAGAGACGATTGTTAATCCAACAAACTCATTATTTGTTCCTTTCATTAAATAAACATTAGTATAATTTCCCTTGCGGTTGGTTCGTATTATACGATCCCAACTTTTAGATAGCAGATTATTATCCATCGCTTCAACCGCGGCTTCCATATTAGTCAACTCGTTCTTGGGAATTTTAAATTCGTTAACACGAACTAATTTTAATCCACCGATTGCATCAACGAATCCTTCTTTCTTATCTTGAGCGAGACCGGCAACCATTTTGAGAAGCGGTTCTTCGAGATAAACTTCAGTAATTGATTCTGCGTTCTTCAACTGTGCAAAATCTTTATAGTTAAAGTATCCCGGATATTTTGAATAATCTTCTTTCTGCTGAGCAAATGAGCCAATACTTAATACAAAAAGAAGAACGAAAGTAATTCTTAATGTTTTCATTTTGTTTCTCCTTCAAATAAATTGTTTACAATTCCAATTCCATCATTAATGGGTTTAGCAATGCGCTCATCCATTATTTCATTTTCAAGTGTTGTGCGGGTTAGCTTAAAAAACTTTCCTACTATAGCAAAAGCTTTGCGGGCTTGTTGATCCGCATTGTTTATTTCGGCTTGAGAATAATGATAACTGATTTGAGCCGGTTTGTTAACAATAAGCGTAGTAACAATTGCCGTGATTAAAACGATTGTTGTTATAGCCGAGATAATTGGTCGTGAGAAAACCGTAGAATAAAGATCAAATAAAAAAGAGATTGTGTTTTTAGATGCGGGAATATTCTTTCTGATAATATTTCTAAGTAGATCATCCGGATATTCTTCTTCGCAAAGCACTTCAATTTCTTTTGCAGTTTTTTTGTATGAATAGAGCGTTTCGCGTATTTCCGGATTTTGTGCAGCTGCCCGCATAACAATAAATTTGTCTATCAATTTTGCGTCACCATATGCAACAGAAATTATTTTATTGATCATCTCTTCGTTTAACTTAAATGATTTCTTGCGGTTCATATTTCTTTAACTCCTCTTGCAACTTTTTTCTAGCTCTTAAAAGGTAAACCTTAACCGAATTAATCGGCAGATCAAGCGCTTTGCTAATTTCTTTGTATTTCATTTCTTCGATTTCATATAGAATAAAAACGCTTCTTATATTTTCGGGCAACCGTTGGATTGCCTCTTTAACTTTTGATGCGATCATTTTAAAATGTGTTATTAAATATGGGTTCTCAGAATTATGATTTTTGCTGTATGTATCTTCAAAGAATTCATCTATCTCAAACTCCCGATTTACCGCAACAGTACGTCTTCGTAAATAATCTATACATAAATTGTTGGTTGTCTTTATTATCCAAGTTTTAGCCGCAAGTATGTTGAACTTATCAATGTTTTGCCAAATTCGAATCATTACCTCTTGCGTAACATCATCAGCGTCCATTCTATTCTTCAGCATATAAAGCGAGTAAGTATAAATTTTATTTTTATACTGCTGAATTAGGAAACGGTATCTCTGTTCTTCAAACATTTATGATTTTTTCTATATTACAGACGAAACAATTAATTCTATTGTTACATTCTTTATTAAGAATTATTTTCATAGTAAATCTTATAAAGGAATATTGAAATGTCTAATATAAAACATGAAATCGGTTCAATCTCAAGCGGGCACAGTGTGTGCGTTGTTTGAATCAAAAAAGTAGCTCAGATTATTAATCTGCGTCACAGAGAATTGTATAATGAAAAAATTGGATTTTCAACCGGCTAAATCTAAAGAAGAATTCCGGGGCAATTATAAATTACACGATCTTGCTGAGCAAACAGGAAAAAATTTACTTATCCAATGGGGAATTATTTTCAAAGATTTTGGCGAAGATAAACGCTATGAAAAATTGTGGGAAAAAGGTGAAGATAAGCCCGACATTATAATTGAGCATAATGGGAAAAAAGCATTGCTCGACTGGAAAGGAAAACATTCAAAATCTTTTTTAGTAAATACACGGGCAATTAAATCTTATGAACGCTGGCAAAAAAAATTTAATATTCCGGTTATAATCACTTTTCTTTTGTTTGACGATCGAAATAATTTGACGGACAGACGTTTTGCTTTTTTACCCCGGCATGAATATATTGAAATTGAACATGAACAATGGGACAAGAACAAAACGGTTGAGTTCAAAGAAGAACTGCCCAAATTCATAAAAGAAAACGTGATTAAATTTTTACATAATCATTCTAAGCCCGCACAAAAAAGTTAATTGAAAAGGCAGAAAGATGGACGAAGAGTTCAACAAAATAGAAAGCATTTTTCGTAATTCAACTTCTCCGGACCTTTTATTCGATGCATTTCAAGAAGCGATTAAACTAAAAGTAGAAAATCTGGAAATATTTAAAATACTACTTGGGAACCCGGCGCTTTCTACGGACGAAATAAAAATGTTCGTAGAAAAATTAATTAAAGAGTTTCCCAGCAACGCTTATGAATTATTTATTTGGGCAGCAAAAATTTTCGAACATAAAGACGATTATCATAATTCTCTAGAAGACGCCGTTCATTATTATAAGCGGGCACATGGTTATAAACCGGATTCATTTGTGCCTTTACTGAATCTTTTATCTTTGTATAATTATGAACTTGCACTTCCCATCAACAAAAACATTATTGAACTTGTTGAAGACAGAATTTCCTCGATTAGATTAAAAAGTAAAATTTATTATGCATTGGCAGACCACTATAAAAAAATTGGGGACAAACAACGGGAAAGGAAATTTCTTTTATTGGCAGAAAAATCTTTTAGGTTAGAAAATAAATAAAATTCAAAATTCAAAGCACAAAATTCGAAACCGAGATATGATGAACGAGAAAAAATATGATCTTGAAGAAAGGACTCTTAATTTTTTAAAGAGCATAATGAAGTTTACACGAAAACTTCCAAAGGATTTCGTCAATACGGTTTTGGATTTCTAATTAATAGTAATATCCGATTGTGAAATAAAAGAAAGTTGGACCCCATACGATGGCATTGTTAGATAAAGTGTTTTTGAAATAAAAACTTTTACCGGCCGAAAAATCTGCCGGACCAATCGGTGTGTTAAAAGACAACGAGGCGCCGATGCCGTGACGCAGATCCTTAAAGCGAATTTGTTCGCGTTCCCCCCAAATCGAACCGAGATCGTAGCGCACTCGTACGTATGCATCAAAGAATAATTTTATTGGAAGTTTATATCTGTGTTCAAGCGAAGCTAAAAATATTTGACGCCCGCGAAATTCATAATTACGAAGACCGAAAAATGAATTTTGTCCACCCAAAGAAAATTCTTCTGTAAGAGGAAGTGTTTTATCTGCATAGCCGATCATTGCCCTAATGCCCCATGTGTTTGTTTTGCTATTTAAGCTGAAATAGTTTTTGTAATCGAATGAAAATTTTGTGTAACCGATATCACCGCCCAACGCAGTTTGAGCCGTCTCATATACTCCTTTTACTAAAAATCCTTCGGTCGGGAAAGGATAATCGTTTTGTGAATCTATCGAAAGGGAGAAACGAAGGCTTGATATATCTGTCTTGTATATTGGCCCGGTATAATCGAACTTGCTTTTAATCTCGTCTCTTTGATAACGCGCTTCAACAAAAAGATTTCCAAACCTCCCGACTTGAGTACCGATACCGAACGAACCGCCGTAGAATAACTGTCTATATTCTCCAGTCTTGCTTCTAGAAAAACTGTTGTCGTCTGTTATTGGATCATCAGTATAAACGTTTATATCGTTAAATTCATGAAACGCGCGCACTTTATAAGTTAAGTAAGAATCAAAAACACGGTTAGCTTTTTGCTCAAGACTATAAATACGGCTGCGGATACCGCCGGAAATTGTTGCGCCGATTTCAGTTCCGGTTCCATTAAAGTTCTCGTCCCGTACGTCAAGCGATAGTTGAGTTTGATATTCGTTATCAATCCTCATTCCAAATCTTATTACGCTTGATATTTTTTCGACAACCTTTATTTTTATTTCGTTCTCATCACCAAGAGGAACAACAATTAAATCAATTTGGTCGAACAAATTAGTACTTCTAAGATTTGTTAAACCTTTTTCGGCAAGATCATACTTAAAATAATCTCCAGTGTAGAGCGGAAACTCTCTCGTAATAATTTTTTCTTTTGTTTTATTATTTCCTTCGACAACAATTTTTGATATTAATCCCTCGCTAAGTTTTAGTAGAAGCACATGTGTGTTCTCGTCAAAAGAAACCTTTTCGATTCTCGCGAGAGAATAACCGTAGGACTTAAATTTCCGGATCACATCTAAAGCGGCAGTTAGAGTTCTGCGTGGACAGAAAGGGTTTTCAATTAAAGGAGCCAGGATTTTAAAAGCCATTTCTTGGTTTAGAGGAGAAGCTCCGGAAATTTCAATTGTTGAAATAATCGGATTGTAATTTGTTAAGATCGAGAGAATAGACTTGCCGTTTAGCTCTTCAATTTCAATTGAAGCATCTTTTAAATCACCCTCGCTGAAACGATTACTTAGATTGAATAAAAGTTCTTTGTTTGAAACAGAATCTTTTCTTATAAGATTACTGTAGAAACTCTTTTCAAACTCCGTGGGATTATCATTTAGTATTAGGTGCGTAAATATTTTTTCCGGAATATCTAATGAAGATTTAAATTTTCTCTCGAACATTTTCTTAATTTTTTCGATCATCGGCAAAGCAGAGTTGTATCCTTGTGCAACAACTTCAGAGAGATCTGTAAAATCGGAGTTTTTCCTTTTATCTAATTTTGGTTGAATAACAAAATCAGCTTCTTCTAGTTGCCGGTCGTTGAGTATTTTCATCGGGATGCTTACTAATTGGTCTGCAATCGTCCACGGAAAATTTAATTCTTCTTCACTGTATAGAGGACTGGAAGCATCTACAGCAACGACTATATCTGCCCCAAGGTTTCTTACTTCTCTTGATGGAATATTAGAAACCAATCCGCCATCAACCAACAATAACGTATCTACTTTTACGGGAGGAAGAAGAAGCGTTACACTTGAACTGGCGCGCATTGCAAGCCCCAATGGACCCTTGTCAATTATAATTTCTTTACCGGAGACTAAATCGCTGCTTATTGCGCGAAATTTAAATCTTAGATTGTTATAACTCTCTTCCGCTTGAAGCGGTGCATTGATAGCTGCAAGATTTAAAAAATTTGCGGCACGCTGCCCGGAACTGATTGATGTTGGTATTAGAGGTTTTAATCCATCCATTCTGAATGAAACGATAGCGCGGTCTTCGGTAATTTTCTGATCTACAAAAAGATCATTTCTGCTGGATTGTTGTGTCGAAAAAAAACTTCCCCAATCTGTTTTTTGTAATAACGAATCAAGATCAGAAAACGAATAGCCGGCAGAATAAAGTCCGCCAACCACACTTCCCATGCTTGTTCCGACGATAAACTCAATCGGAATATTTTTTTCTTCAAACGCAAGCAGAACGCCAAGCTGAGAGATTGAACGCGCGCCTCCTCCGCTTAGAGCCATACCTATCTTAGGAAAATTAACAGCAACTTTTTCTGTTAATCCGAACGGAAGAAATTTTTCAATTAAATCTAATTTTAGCGTTGTCTTTGTCTGCGCAGATAGACTAGAGATGAGTAGAAAAGAAATGAAAATTATTATTAATTTTTTATTGATCATCCGATAATAATTTTGTTTAGAACAAAATTAAATTTTGTGCCCCCGCCGGAGGCACAAAACAATTATTTTCTTTTTATAGATTTTTTTTGTTCTTGAGCTTGCTTTTCTGCCGCCTCCATCATTCTCGACATGAATCCTTTTTTCTTATTTGGATTAGCCACAGGAACAAGCTCTACATTATCATGCTTATGATTAATATAATATTGTTGACCTATCGAGAGAGCATTGAACATAAAGTAATAAAGATTCAAGCCCGAAGGAAAACTCATAAACATTATGGTCATCATAACAGGCATGATATACACCAATGCTTTTTGTGAAGGATCTTTAATGCTCATCTTCTGCTGAATAAACATTGTTATTCCCATCATCAAAGCAAGACCGCTGATAATATCAACATTAAAAAGAGGAATCTTAAAAGGTAATTTGTAAATGATATCCGGCGAAGAAAGATTGGTAATCCACAACATAAAAGGTTGTTGACGGATCTCGATAGTTACATTGAACAAACTCCACAATGCAATTAGTATAGGCATTTGTAAAAGCATCGGCAGGCAACCGCCCATCGGATTAATTCCGTAGGTAGAATAGAGCTTCATCGTTTCTTGCTGAATTTTCTGAGGATTGTCTTTAAGTTTTTCTTTTATTTCGTTGATCTTCGGTTGAAGCATCTGCATCTTTTTCATAGACTTCATGCTTTGACGCGTAAGTGGATGAAGCGCAAATTTTATGATGATTGAAAAAATTATAATCACTAAACCGAAGTTTGAAATAAATCCGTGCAAAAATTTGAAAAGAGGAAGAAGTATAAACTCAGAAATTGGTCTAATAATGAATTTTAGTCCGAAGAAACTTCCAAAATCAAAAACAGTTTGAAAATTTTTTCCGTAAGATTTAAGAACACTATAATCAATGGGACCAAGATAAAGTGTAAATGAATCTTTTTGAAGCTTCTGGTTTTTAAACGGCATCTTCAAACTAGCGCTGTAAATTTCTTTTGCGCCGAATTGATTTAGAGTATGATTACCCTCGAAAAAAGCACCGCCTTCACTACTCGGATTTGTAGGAGCGAGGATCATTGTAAAATATTTGTTGCGGATCGAAACCCAATCAACTTTTCCGTTAATATCTTTAGTAACTTTTATGCCGGCACTGGCTGCATCAACAATAACTTGCTCGTCGCCGGAGTATGCGCTTGCATTTGAATGAGTTGCCTCATCAACTGAATTTTCTTCTAGATTAACTAATCCGTTAGACCAGACAACATCATATCTATAACTGCTAATAACATCATCCATGTTTTCAAGTTCTATGTCAATCTTAGAGGCATAGTTGTCACCATAAAAAACAAAATTCTTTCTTATTGCTTTTCCTTTGTCGGTTGAAAAAGCATAATTGATAGCGATAGAATCTTTACTGTTGACCTTATAATAATAATTTTTTGCAGAAGAGTTAAAATCTATTGAAGAGGTGTTTATAAGTTTTCCTTCTTTAGTAACGAAGATAATATTAAAATCACCGCCGTTATTCGAACTAACTAATTGAACATGCTGATTATAAAAATTTGTGTCTTTAACATCATTGTGATACCACGTTTTATATTTTTTTATAAAATATCTTCTGATCTTTGCACCCTTATTAGTAAGTTCTATTTTAGCAAGATCTGTCTCGATCGTT
>JACRFC010000078.1 GCA_016234355.1 Ignavibacteriales bacterium | reverse complement strand
CATTCCAAGATTTACAGTTCCATCGTTCTGATATACAAAAACAATTTTTTTACCGTCATTCGAAACGGAAGGATTGTTTGCGCGTAATCCGAATGTTAAACGGGTTTCTTTGCTGTTGTCGAGATCATAAATATATAGATCGTGAATATTGACAAGACGCGGGTTACTATCGCTCAACTTTGAGTAAATAATTTTGTTCGTTCCGGGAACAACACTTATGCTGGAGCGAATCTGCGAAGTAATCTCTTTTTCTTCTTTTGTCTTTAGATCAAGCATGTATAAAGAAGATAAACTGAAATAGTCGTTCGATTTATTGGAGATGTAAAATATTTTTGAACCATCATTCGAAAAGACAGGATAAAAATTCCCGAAACCTTCTTTGCAAATCATTTCCCCGGTAATTTGATTTTTTTCAACTTCAGTAATTCTTTTTTTATAATCGGATTTTAAGAATTTACTCCACTCATCATAAATTTCATTTCCATCTTTGCCAAGTACTTCTTTGAACGCCGCATCAATGGTAAAGTTTGTTAGCTTGGAAAGTTTATTGTTGATCTCGCGGAGTTTATCCTCGCCATACTTTTGTGCAATATATCTTACAAGTGCAAAGCCGGAATTATAGACTGATTCATTACCAAGACTGGTTTTATCAAAGACACCCATTTGATTCCACGTTAACATTTTATCGTTCAGAGCATAACTGCGCAAGATCATATCGCGGTGAGTATCCCAATTATCATAATTAAATTCTTTCCGCATGTATTGAGCTGTTCCTTCGGCAAACCAAGCCGGAACATTTATTCCCGGGATCGGATATGATGCAATAAAATTTGGGAAACCGAAAAGTATATCGGGTCTGCGTTTATCTTCGTAATTCAAGAATTGAAGATAAAGTATTGGAAAAGTTCGCGATAACTTCATTGAAGCTTGAATCTGAACCATGTGAGTGAACTCGTGAGAGATTACATTACGTAACCAATTGTGTGTTCCTCGAAGATCAAAATCGAGTGATGATGACCAGATCTCAATTTTGTTATCGAAGAAATATGTTGCACCGTTCGAGTAATCATCAATGTCTTTAATTACAAAATCAATTACATCCGGTTCATATTGATAAAGAGAAGTAATCGGTCCCCAAACTTCATCGGCAATTTTAGCAACTGTCTTAGCGGTGCGTTCTGCTTCCTCATGATAATGTACGCGTATATGTTTACCTTTGATCGTAAGCCAGTTAAAGTCGGGATTGTAATCACTGATTTGAGCAAGAGCTTTGCCGGATAAAATTATGAACGATATTAGAAATAATTTTTTCATTAATATTATTTTATAACTGCAATTTTTATGATCTTGTTCGCTGAATTTCCGCTGCTGCTTTTTACTTCGATATAAGCATAATAAATACCGCTTTGAATTTTAGAAACATCCCAAACAGTTTCATTATCAAATCCGCCTCTTGCTTTATTATTAATTTCTGCAACTAATTCTCCGGCAAGATCAACTATTTTAATTTTCACATCGGAATCTTCGGAAACATAATAACGAATATTTGTTGAACTACCGTAAACAGGGTTAGGCCAGTTGTAAGCTTTATTAATCGGGAAGAAATCCGTTACTTGCTGCGCTAATGAAGGTGCCGTAACAAAAGAAGAATTGACTGCATCTCCGTACTCGCCGCTCCAATATGATTTGCCTTGTGTTGGTGAAAGATTCCAAACATAGAGTTGATTTGTTTGATCAATTAAAGCAAGATATGGTTTGTAAGTCGGCAGAGGTCCCATAGTTGGTAATTCTTCTGCAATTAATATTGGTGTAGTAGAAATGTTAGCGCCGCTCAATATTGGAAATCCATCAACAAGTTTTCCTGTGATTGGACTAATTGCAATAATATTCCCTTTATCTGTAAATCCGATTACTTCTGAAAATCCGTCTCGATCTAAATCAACAGCTAAAGGTGTACTAACAAAATTTTCCCCCTGTGTAATTGTAAACGGAAAATTTTTAGCCATCACACCTTCGAAGTTGTAAGCTTCAATAGAGCTGCCGTTTGAAATCAAAATATAATTTTGACCATCGTTGAAAAGATCTGAAACTGCAAATGAGTTTATTGCATTTTCAGTTTTAATAGGGAATGAGAATAATATATTGCCGGAGCTTGCGATAATAAATTTATTGTCCTTCAAGAGAATGATGGAAATATAATTTCCGTTTTTATCTTTTGTAAGAATGGATTTTAATCCAAATCCGTAATTAGAAAGTTGTAGATTTTTAGGATTCGCAGAATATTCGTATAGATTTCCTGATCCTAAAATTGTGTAGAAAGAATTATCAACTCCAAAGTTTGTGATCTCATTATTTGAATCTAAAATTGAATTTGCACTTACATTAAAGCTATTCATGTTCAGCAAAACATCTAATGGAATTAAATATGCGCGTGCATTGGGTATCCAAAGTGCCATAAGAATATCGGGGACACCTGCTTTTTTCAAATCAATACTCAATGCCGTGATTCTCTGTCCGGTGCAATCAAGTGTTTTGATTTTTTCTTCTTGAGTATTTTTCCAGTAGATATTTAACAGAGTTCCCTTTCCGCCAATTACATACTGAGTAGAATTGTAATCAAAAATAATTGGTTGAATATCTGAAAAGTTTGGAATTGTTTTTAACAGATTACCATTCAAATCATATTTGAGCAAATTTGAATTTTCTATAACGTAAATAAAATTCTGAAAAGAATAGCTTCGCGCCGAAAGAAAAATTTTATTCTGTCCGATATTTAATTTTGTAGAAGAAACTAGTTTGATATTCCCGCTGTTGTAGTCAACACTAAAACTCATCTTGTTTGAATTAACAGAAAAATTATTTATCGTTATCAAACTATTTGAACCGCTGGTAGAGTTAGTATTTGGTTTTGTGTCTGAGGCAAATCTGTTTTTGTAAAGTTTTGCTTTATTGCCAGCATACCAGAAATCTTCGTTAGTTCCTTCTCCAATAAAAGTACCGAAATACGAAGTATATTTTACACCAATATCTTGAATACCATCGGCTTCTTCGACATAAACACCTCTTGCGTTTGGATCAGCATTAATTTTATTCTCGGCAATCTTTTCGTTAATTATTTTTTCATCAATATGCCAAATAACAATACCATTTCCGGGGACTGCGGCATCGTATTCATCTACATCAATTACAACACCACCATGTAAAGTTTTAGGAATGACAGTAAACAAACCGCTCGTATCTTTAAATACCTCTTTCGTTAAGGTGGAATCATTTCTGCGATACGTAATTATTAAGTTATCTTTTTTTGCATCTTGCTCTCTGTTTTCCACAAGAAAATATTCTGTTGAGTTAATTGGAATCTTAAGTAAAGTAGTATCCTGTATCAAAGCTGTTAATCTTGCTGCAATACCTGGGTGAGATTTATTGATACTAAGTGTTACCGGTTGTTCCCAGCCGAGAAACATTTTTCCCCAGGGCGATGGTTCCGGCGGAAACATTCCATAGTTTGCACTGATTGCCTGTCCGTCCATCAAACCAAATCTTCCAATAGCACTAAGTCCAGTTTCTGTATCAAACAAATCCGGCAGGCCAAGAAAATTTCCCATGTTGTTAACAAGTTCACCGTTAATTGTAATTTGCTGCAATATTTTAGAATTATCAATCGCTGTCAGTTCTCTCGATTCTGTCTCTGGAAGAATTATTGAATTAATGACCTTGCCGCTTCTTGTTGGAATGCCTGAGAACTGATCTCCGAAAACTTTCTTAAAAGCATTAAGTCCTAAATAGAGAGATGGCATATTTCTATCTATCGAAAATATTCCCAGATCTAATCCGCTGCTAACACCGGCATGGAATATTATAAAGAGGTTATAGTCAGAGAATTTAATGTTAGAATATTTTGCATCGGCGAGTTTCCAAACTTCACTTGCAAAATTTGCAAGAGGAGTAAAATCTTTTGATTGATATGCCGGGACGTAATCACGCATGTTCTTAGATACGGTTATCACTTCCGGTAAAACTTTATAACTAATATTTAATTTACCTCGTGATACTTTTTGATAATAATTTTTAGCAAAAAGAAGGTGATCGGAAAAATAATTTGCATTATGCGGAAGCGGATCTAATATAGTATCGCCGTAAGCTTGCGTGTAATGAGAGCCAAATTTTCCGGTACCGATTGTTGCATCGTACTTATCTTCCTGGAAATCAACCATAACAGCAAGAATCTTCAATGTATCATTAGATAGTACAGATCTGTTCTGATTAAAACCTGCATTATATGGTTTTACAAAAGATTGGGCAGATAAACCTGCCTGTCCGGCAGGCAGGCCGCCCAATCCAAGAATCATAAGTATGATCCAAAACACTTTTTTCATTTCGGTTTATATTCCGCGCGGAAAACCAAGTGTAGTTTTTGTTTGAGAACCCCATCCGACCGACAGAGTGAAACGAAGTGTATTTGATAGAGGATGATTTTCACTTCCCTTAAATACATCTGTTGTTATGTAACTGAAATCAAACCCATATGATTCATACTTAATACCGGCACCAAGTGTAATAAATTTTCTATTACCATGGTCCGGATCTTCGTAAAAGAAGCCGGCACGTAATGCAAACTGAAATCCTTCTTCAACATTACCGTACCAATATTCCAATCCCATTGAAGTAACTACATCTTTCAATACTTCATTGAATGGTCTGTCTGTCCATGATGTAAATAATGCTTTGTAAAAATCGGGACGTTTTCCAGAACTATCTGCAACGCCGATCAAGAGCTTACTAAAATCTAATGTGTAAGTAAGTGAGTTGTATTCATCTTGAAATATTCTTGCTGCCAACCCCACACGCAGATTTGTCGGGATCGGATCCGCTTGAGCTTGATCTATGTAATAAATTTTTGGTCCCAAATTACTAAGATTCATACCAAGACTAAATTGATTTCCAAAATCACCTAAGAGTGGTACTACAAAATGTTCCGGACGCCACATTGCAGCAACATCAAAGCTTACGGAAGTCGCAACACCTTTACCCTGTTCTGCTTCAGTTGGTTTATCTGCCAAACGGCTGTGGATCAATCTGAAATTAAATCCAAGTCCCCAATTATTACTTAACTTAGTTGCATAACCCAAAGTTAAAGCCGCGTCGAAAGACCTAAATGTTCCGATGGGATCAGGTGAGTTTGAACTCGTTCTCACGAATTCTCCAAAGTTCATAAAAGTTGCACTTGCAGTAACACTGCCGTTAAGATCTTCAATGTATTGACGATAAGTCGCATATTCGTAAAATAGATCATCAAGATTAAAAGCCGGGAGCCATTTGCTGTGAGTGAAACTGATTTCCGATCCTGTTAAGAAAGCAATGCCTGCCGGATTCCAAAAAATAGCAGCTGAATTATCTGCTAATCCGGAACCTGATTCACCAATGCCGCCCGCTCTAGAATCCGGAGCTAAAAGCAAAAACGGTACTGCTGCTTCACCTTGAGCTGAAATCTTGTTAAACGACATTATCAATGCACACACAAATAAAAGCATCGATATTTTTTTCATTTTTACTACCTCCAAATAAGATATCATTTCTATTTCGTTAAGAGTATTTTATCTAATTACTGCTAATTTTCCAAGTACATTATCTTTGTATTTACCATCAACGGATTCCACAATTAATTTGTAAAGATAAGTACTGTTTGCAATCTGATTTTCATCCGCGTCCCGTCCATCCCAATCAATACGAACAAATTTATCAAGTATGTTCGATTGCTCTATTTGCTTTATCAATCTTCCTGCAATTGTATAAATTTTTATTTTCACATTTATTGCGCTTGCAACATTATGCTGAAAAGTAAATGTTGTATTTGATGAAAACGGATTTGGATAGTTAACAACATCACGCAGTACAATTCCTTTATCGCTCGATAAAACAGAGAAGTTAGCTTCTTGAGAAGAAAAATTATTGAACACATCCCATGCTTTAACTTTTATTTTGTAATCGCCAGGTGTCATCCCGGTAAATTTATATTTTATTAATCCAGATTTACCGCCGGAATTAAGATCGCCGATAAAACTGTTTGTCAGATCTATTGAATTAGTTTCATCATCATTTAAAATTGCTTCAAGCTTATGACCGATTCCGGTTCCTGTAGTATTCAATCCGGTTCGATCCGAAAGTTTTGCTATTAACGTAAAATCCGGATTAACGAGATATGAACTTTCGTATGTGATATCATCAAAATAGATAGAGATTTCCGGACCTTTTCCATCGTTAACAGCATCCGGATTAGTTCCGCCAACAATTACATTAGTTGAGTAACCAACACCATCGGTTGTATTGTTGGCAATATATGCTACTATCTTTCCATTTTTATTTTCATAAGAAATATCTTTCGGTACAACAAATTCCGTTTGAAACTCGCTGTTTGTAACAGAAGTTTTTCCGCGAAAAATCAATCCGCCCTGCATTGTTACTGAGTAATCCATTTCTTTTAGATAAAGTGATCGTTCGGAATCATACATACTAATAATTGCATCGCCGTTATACTGAGTTAATGTTCCGTTAGTGTTTCTTACAGTTCCTTTTATTTTAACAGATCCTAATGCATTTACCTGCACAACTGATTTTAAGGACTTACTATTAACAGAATCTATAGAAGTAGGATTGAGAGGTTCATCTAAACGTAGAGCCGGATCGCCGAACAGATGAAATTTTTCATCGTTCTCTTGGGCCAGGAATTGTTTGGCTAATAGATAAGCTTTGCCGATTCTGATCGGAAGATTTCCTATTTCTCTTGCTCTAAAAAGACAACTGTAAAGAGAATCATTAATTCTTGCATTTGAATCAGAATAAACAACTCTTGCAGCAGAAAAAGCAGCAATTGCGCCGGCATCTTTCTTATTCATTAAAATTTCAGTTGAACTCTGTTCCGTTGGATCATCATACTTTCCGAAATCGCAAGTAGCGGCGGTTAAGAAAAAATAATTTGGATTCTTCAGTTGAGGTATAGATGCAGTTCTTTCAAATACACTTTCATGAGCCCACACGCCGGGGTTGCCGTGTCCCACGTAGTTTATAACTAATGTACCGTTATTAATAGCATTTATAATTGCTTTATTAACTTCCGGTTTTCTTCTACCCAATCCCGTGTAAACTGTTGGATAAGCTGCTAAATAAATTTTATCAAGATCAAAATATTTGGGAATTCTTATATTAGCTAAGTTTTCAGATTGTGATGTGTGTAAACTTCCATCATCGTAACCAACTTCTTGTGGTCCGTCATCTGCAACGAGTGTGATATTATTTCTCCATAATCCTTTTTCAAGTCCGGTTTCATATTTAATTATTTTATCCACAACCACATCGGCTTCAGCGGCTGTTTGTATGTTTGATCTCCCTATCGCAATATCATTTCGTTTATCATTACCGGAGATACGTGCATAATAATCATCAGTTGGATACGATGATATTTCATATAAAGATTCTGCGGTTTCATAGACAGGAACAAAATTCTTATTCAACTTTTCTATATTAAGATAATCATAATCGCCATCGCCAAGAAGCAAAACATAAAAAGGTTTTAATTGCCAGTTCTCATAAGCAAATTTTAAGAAATCTCTAATAGCTGTTGGGTCTAAAGAACCGCAAGAAAATTCGTTTAATATTTCATCAACATAGAATATTTGGGTAGATAATTTATACGGCGATTGATTAGATCTATATGCAGCATATCGCTCTGCTTGAGTCTTAAAATCTTTAGCTGTTATAACGATCATTTCACTACCTGCAAGATTACCGCGAATGTTCGAGTTTGTAATCTTAACTCCGTTTATTGGAGTTCTATAAGCTGTCGATGTTACGGCGAGATATCTACTGACTTTACCACTAATCTCTGCAGATTGAAATTTAAATTGTCCGCCGCTGATTATAGCATTTGAAATATTTTTCACATTTGCATGGTCGGTAACATCATAGGTCTGGATTGAACTGTTTGAGAAATTACTTAATGTATATCCAATTGCAGCGGTTGTATCTTTTGAGAATAATAAAAGGTAATCCGAAACAGATTTCAGTTGTCTCTGATAAGCTATCTCGAAATAATCTATATATAAACTTGCGCTTGAAGATGATGTGTTGATTGAAAATTTTAGATTACTTCTTTCATCAGATAATTGTCCGCCATAAACTGCGGCACCGATATTTTCAATACCAAATACATACCTATAAATTCCCGATACATATGCGGAATATATCTGGTTTCCGCTTTCTTCAACACTAAAAGTGAAGGCGTCGGTGGATGCATTTGCAACACGGAAATTATATTTTATAATACTTGATGGAACAATACCGCTTAAAGTTGTAAGATATGTTTTGTTTTTAGAACTATTATCTAACAGATCTCCAAAATAATCTCTTCCGCTTCTTCCAATATTTACAATGTCTTTGTCAAGACTATTAAAGGCTAATGTTGAAGTCTGTTGATATGCATTAGCGGCGTTCGTTGATAGTTTATTCGAAATACGTTTTCCGTTAGTTCCGCCATAAGTAAGCCAGTAATAATTTTTTTTAGAATAAGGCTGTTTGATCCGGACAATGTTTTTTGCGGACGAACTATATTCCCAAAATTCCTGAGGTCTTCCGTAAAATAAGATGTAATCGTTTGTATCAAACCTGCCGTCCTCTTCTCCAAAAACAGTAATTGCGTTTTCTATCAATCCTTGATTATTAGATTTACTCAAATCTTCAGGAAGAGGATAACCTCCGTTGTTATAAATTTTTATTGTTCTTGGATTAAAATCAGCGGCGATAACATCAATCCCGATTGCTTGTAAAAAAGTTCTATCTATTTTATATATACCTTCATCCGGAGCTTCGAATCGAAACCAATCTCCTGCAGCTAAAACTGAAGCTGATGTTTTGAATAATTTTTTGTCAGAGATTCCCCAGTTCTTAGCTGTTTCCCAATTTAGCACGACGGATTGAAAAGTATTATCCTCTATTAATTCTCTATTAGAAGGAGAGGAAGCAAACGAAATTTTTATAACAATTTTTTTGTAAATCTTAATAACATTTGATGATACATCAAAAATAACGGGATGAATTTTAATTGACTGCACAGGCAAGTTTCTTACTAATCCATATTCACCAAATGCAGCAATATCCGGAGCGGAAAAATTTGAATACTTATCACCTACGATATAATTCTCAACAGACGAAAGTGAATCTTTTCGTAATTGAGGGACAGGCACATATTGTCCGTTCAATGTAGAATAATCTGCACTTAGAATTTGAATAGTATTACCTAATTCCGACGGAACACCAACATTGATTTCTCTCACCGGAATTTGCGGCAGTCCGGATTTAGTAATATTCTCAATATATCCGCCAAGCAGATTTAATTTAATAAATGAATTACCTGAGGTTGAAATAGTTATGGTGTCTTTATAGATAGGACGATATTCAATAATAATTGAAGTTCTATCGGAAGATAAAATTCTTAAATCCTGTGCATTAGCAGTCAGATTTAAAACAAAAAAGAGAATCACTAAAAAGAATTTGTATTTCATCGCTCTGTTGAATGATTTAATAATGTTTTCAAAAATTTTTCTTCAGTATAGGAATTCAAAAGCGGTAAACAAACTCTATATAGTTTTTCTCCAAATTTTCCGAGCAAAATTTAGGTAAGATATTTCTTGATGTCAAGTCAAAACGGAATAACAAAAATTAAAATCGCACTTTAAGTATCGAGTTTATTTCCCTTCTTAGATCTACAGCAGTTCATTATAAACCCAGCAAATCTTTACTGTTCTTCATTGCACTGATACAAAATCCTATATGCTCTTCCAAAGAAACACCTAAAGCTTCGGCTCCCTTTGTAATATCTTCACGGTTTACAGCGCGTGCAAAAGCTTTATCTTTCATTTTCTTGATAACAGACTTCACTTCAACTTCTTCAATTGATCTGCTCGGTCTTACGTATGTTACTGCAGTAATAAATCCGGCTAATTCATCGCATGCAAAAAGAGTTTTCTTTAACAGTGTATCTCGAACAATCCCTGTGTAATCAGCATGTGACATTATTGTATTACGGAACTCTTCATTAAAACCTTTTTCTTTAAGAATCTCCGATCCTTTATACGGATGCTCTTCGGCAGTTGGAAACATTTCATAATCAAAATCGTGAAGCAAAGCAACGCAGCTCCAATATTCAACATCTTCTCCAAACTTTTCTGCATAAGATTTTACACATGATTCAACTGCGTAAGCATGTTTTAATAAACTATCGCTCTTAGTATATTCTTGAAGAATAGATAAACAAAAATTTCTGTCTCTCATAATATCAGTACTCATTTTAACTCCTTCTATTTTGATTGCGGATTGAAAGAAGGACAATCATCCGCCAGTACACAATCATGGCATTTTGGTTTTCTAGCAAAACAAATATTTCTTCCATGTGCTGCAAGCCAGTGGGAAGCATTGATCCAATAACTTTCAGGTAATAATTCTTTCAAACGGAATTCTATTTTCCCGGGATCACTTGAGTTAACGAGTCCAAGTAAGTTAGATAATCTCTTCACATGTGTATCTACCGCAATAGCAGGAATTCCAAATGCATTTCCGGCAACAACAGATGCGGTTTTTCTGCCAACACCGGAAAGTTTAGTGAGTGCATCAAAATCCTTCGGGACTTTTCCTTTGTGCCTTTCAATAAGTTGTGCACAGCAATTACGAATACTTTTAGCTTTTTGCCTGTAAAATCCGGTTGAGAAAATATCTTTCTCAAGTTCTTTAGCCGATACTTTTAGATAATCTTCAGGCTTTTTATATTTCTTAAAAAGTTTCATTGTTACAATATTTACGCGCTCGTCTGTACACTGCGCCGAAAGAATTGTTGAAATCAGCAATTGAAACGGTGATGAATATTCCAGCGCAGGACGGACTGCAGGATATTCTTTTCCTAGAAGATCGAAAATTTTTTTCGCATACTTTTTTTGTGAGCTGTCAACCATCTTTTAAAAATCTCTTCTCTTTAATAAACAATCTTTCCACCGGTCTGTTATTTATGATATGGCTTTGAATGATCTCTTCAACATCTTCAATCTTGATTCCACTATACCAGATTTGTTCAGGATACACTACTACACTCGGACCGAAAGCACACGCATCCAAACAACCGGAACTATTCGCACGGACTTTTGTATTGAGTCCGAGTTCTTTTAATCTCTTTTTAAATAATTCACGGATCCCTGACGAACCTTTATCCGCACAACATCCTTTAGGATGCCCCGCTTCCCTTTTGTTCTCACAAATAAAAATATGTTTTTCAAATCTTGACATATGATTTATAAAAATATTTTACAAAAAAGGGAAATAAAAATTTCCCTCTTGTAGCGCATACGGGATTCGAACCCGTGATCTCTGCCTTGAGAGGGCAGCGTCCTAAGCCACTAGACGAATGCGCCATTTTTATTCTAAAACTAAATTTGGATTTCCTTTTCCTTTTTAACCCGTGATCTCTGTCCCGACCTTGTCTACCGGCAGGCAGGCTTGTCGCATAGGCGTCAACTTAATTTTTCTTCCAAACCTTCTAACCTTTGTAATCATTTGTCCTTAGAGTACTAAAAATATTTATTTATCCTCTACGAGGATACTGTATTTATCGGGTTTGTTTATCTCTACAAAAATTAAACATCTACGATGTTTTTAGACCTCGTAGAGCCTGCCTGCCGGCAGGGTCAAATTATTGTAGAAAAAAAAGTTCATTTTACATTGATAAATCCTCGTAGAGGATTAACAAATTCTCAATATTATAAATCCGCAAATTCTTAAGTTGACGCTTAAGCGACTTGTCGGGAGCGGCGTCCTGGACCACTAGACGAACGCGCCAGTTATTTATTCTTCACAAAAATAACTTAATGCAGTGAATTAACAAATATCAGTTCATCTCGTAAATAAATTTTGGTACTTAGTTAATATTGAATCCTTATACTTTTCCTCTATCAATATAGAAATATAATTTGTCCTATCGTTTACATTTTTCGCTATGCCGCTCAGATAAATCTCATAGAAATCTCTTCGTGTAATTAATAATGAATTGACCAAAACATTATCTAATCCCGTTTTAGCGGAAATATCAAGTCCCCTATATTCGTAATATGAATTTTGTTTATAAAAATCCATCGTTATAAATGTTACATCAGGATATTTTAATTGTATCCCGCGTGCCGATAAATAGATTGTAGGATCTAAAAAAATAATTTTGGATTTATTCTTTTCAACTATGCCGGATAATTCTTCAATCAGATCATCTTGATCTTTTATTCTTGAATAAGCCATTAGGTAAGAAGAGAATGTTCTATCTGTCCATGTCTCTAATAAGTTTTTTGTTCGCAAATCCGGCTTAATAATACTTTGGACCGGAAGTTCTTTATACGGTACTAAGGTGAAGAATAATATTTCCATTACAAGCACAATTAATATTCCATAATACTTCAACAATCTTTTTTCTAACAATAAGCCGATGAATGCATAAAGAGGAATAATAGATATTAGAAAATATCCTTTGTGGTATGTAAATAAGATAAATGTGATTATAGAAGGAACCAGCCAAAGTAATAAAATAAGTATTACCTTTTTATCAGAGTCTGTTAATTCACTTAAGAGTTTTTTCTTTGGTTTCAGAAAAATTAATATCCCGATTAAAGGAGAAAAAATAAAAAAACAGTAAGAAGAAAATTGAAATATATTTTGTGCAAATGAAATATTTGGGAGAGGACTGTTTGTTTTATATAGATTAATATATTCACTCAATCCTCCGGCTGAGTTCACCATTGGTATAAACCAGAGAAGGAATATTACTAATCCTGCAATATGCGAAATGAAAATTTTTTGTCCGGAAAGTTTTTCAGTCTTATATTTTTCATACCATAGATGAATATAAAGTGGAAGTAATAATAATCCCGAAGTTTGCCGCATTCCTGTTCCTAATGCTAGAAGTACCGGAGTTAAATAAATCGTTCTATTGTTTAAGGCAAGTAAAACAAATAACGAACTTAAAGCCAGATCGAAGGAATATACTTCCGGAGTTGAACCTTGAAACCATACCAGCGGATTAAAAATTATCAGTGCTGTAATAATTAGCGATGTATTTACTTGAAACCATTTTTGAAGTAATGCAAAACAAAATACAGCTCCAACGGATGAATAGAAGGCACTTAAAAATATCATTGTCTGATGAAGATCTTTGAATAACGGGCTTAATAATGAAATCAATTTAACATGCAGATAATAACCCGGAAGGTGGGGACGTGTATTTTGTAATGAATAAGATATTGATCCAAATGCAACCCCAACAGTATCGCCGTCATAAAAATTATTCTCGGAGAATAAGTATCTTGATAAAAAGGTGATAACAAAGATTAAAATAAATATTACGTAATCGGGCTGAATATTTTTATCAGTTTGGTTAGACACTAAATCAATTTCCCATTAGCTTAATAATTGAAACTCTTCTAAGTATTTATTTATTTCTTCCATTTCATTTTCACTTAAAAAATAATCTCCGGTGTTAATATTTTCTATAACTTGTCCTTCAGTTCTCGCTCCAACTATTGCTGATGTAAGAGCAGGGTTTTTCAACACCCATGCAACTGCAAGATTTCCAACACTTTTATTAGATCGTGCAGCGATCGGTCTTAGCTTTTCAACAAGTTGTAAACTTTGTGAAAGGTTCGGTTCGCGGAAGAACGGACTTTTTCTTCTCCAATCGTCTGCTGCAACTCTATTCATATCAAATTTCCCGGAAAGTAAACCGGCTTGCATTGGACTGTATGCTACAACACCAATTTCGTTTTTCAAACAGTATGGAAGAATTTCATTTTCCACATTACGATTCAACATACTGAACGGAGGTTGTAATGATTGCACTTGTGAAATGCTCATGCATTTATCTAGAAGCGGGATATCAAAATTGCTTACTCCGATGAAACGAACTTTTCCTTCTTTTTGAAGTTGAACCATAGCTGCCCAAGAATCTTCAACCGGAACATTCGGATCAGGCCAGTGAATTTGGTAAAGATCAATAATATCAGTTTCGAGCCGCTTCAAACTTTCTTCAACTTCATTGCGAATACTATCCGGAGAATTATTATTGATTGCATTCCCTTTTCCATCGTTCACCAAACCGCACTTGGTAGCAATGAAAACTTTATCTCGAATTCCTTTTACTGCTTTTGCAACTACTTTTTCTGAATGACCAAATCCATAAACTGCTGCAGTATCAATCCAGTTGATTCCATTATCAAGTGCTGCATGAATAGCTTTAACTGATTCAGAATCATCTACTTGACCCCAGCCCCATTGCCATGGTCCGCCGATAGCCCAAGCTCCAAATCCAATTACAGTTAAATTGGGTCCGTTCTTACCTAATTGTCTTTTCTGCATAGATTTATTTCAATATTATAATTTCAATATTGAATATAATATTTTAGAATATTCTATTTATAATTATAACATGTTAGATTAGAAAAGGAATGACTTTGGTGATTTAGATATCTTCCCCGCCCCCCCTCTGGGGCAAGATATGTATTGAATGGCGGGTAAAGATTTATCAAGAAATGAACTATCTGTACCCAATCTAATTACATAATTCTAAACGTACATCAGTAGGATTACGAAAAATTTTAAGCCTGTTTTTCCTGTTATGAAACATTCTCTTGTAATTTTTCTTCGTTTTTGCTCAAATTTTGATTATCTGAAGATTTTCTGTCTTATTACTACAGTATAATTACCATAAAATTTCATTTAGAAAGCTTATTTCAAAAATATTTGAAGAGGATTATTAGAAGTTAGATTAGTAAAAAATGTAAAATCAATTTTAAGGCTCGGGTAGGATAGAAAAACTTTTTGTGTTTATTGTAATAAATGAGAATAGAATTCCAAAAAATATTTGTATAAAGGTTGTTAAATAGTAACTAATAATTCCTTGTTGATATAAATTTAAAGACATAGCAATTAATTTTAACATATTAAGCAGAGCATAAAAAAGCAATAAACATAGGAATAGATTTAATATTCTTTTCTGCATTAAAAGCTGAATCAACTGATAGATAATTATAAAAAGAACTATTGAGAATAAAATAATACAAAAATAATAGAGCCATAGAATTTCAGACTGTATTGCAAAGGAGATTATTAGAATAAAAACTGCTGAAATAATCCAAAATCTTTTTTTCCCAATATTACTAAGTGATATAATTAATAAGAACGTCATAAACGGGTAAAATTTTAAGGGCTCTATTCCTAAGGTACAGTACATTGTATATAAGATCGGATCTGATAATGCGAGTACAACAAAGAATAAGAAATATGGAGTCTTATATTGTCTTACCGGTGGTAAAATCCAAATTAGTATTGATAAAGATTGTATAAATAAAAGTATATTCATAAATGTAGGAAGTGAGTAATGTCTTTTTCTCCATTTATATTTCTAATATTTAACAACTGTTTTCCCATCAATAGATATTACTTTTCTTCATTTTTCTTGGAAAAAGAAAATTGTACTGCATACTTTATTAATTGAGGAAGTGTCTCTAAATTAAGTTTGTTCATTATTGATGCTCTTTGCGAATCAATTGTTCTTTTTGATTTATGTAACAGCTCGGATATTTCCTGGCTTGTTTTCCCCTCTGCAACAAGAAATAATATTTGTTTTTCAAGGGCAGTTAAGTTTAATGAATCGGTTTCATCCGGAATTCCTTTCAAGTTATCAAACCTTACTTTTATCTTTTCAACTTCTTGAATAGTTTTACCCATGAAATATTTTTCACCACCGGCTACGGCTCTAATAGATGTTACTAATTCATTTTTAATTATTTCTTTAGGTATTAATCCTGATGCATTAATCTGAAGGATTTTGTAGATATATTCATCAGAGTTATGCATTGATAAAAAAATAATTTTTGCATCTTTATCTTTTTCTAATATCTCTTGTGCTGCTTCTATTCCATTTAACCCGGGCATTTCTATATCGCATAAAACTACATCCGGATTAAATGCAAAATATTTATTTATCATATTATACCCGTCTTCTGCTTCAGCAACAATGCAGAAGTCATCATATCGTTCCAATATATCTATTAGACCTTGTCTTAAAATATTGTGATCGTCAGCTAACAATAATCTTATTTTTTGCATTTAATGAGCTTCCCTTTGGCAGCTTAATAACTAATACAGTCCCCTCATTATGATTAGAATTTATTTTTAATTTCCCTTTTAATGTTTCAATACTTTCCTTCATACTGAATAATCCGGTGCCGCTATTCATTAATTCTCTTGAGGTAAAATATTCATCAGGGATTCCAACACCGTTATCTGAAATAATTATGTTAACGTATTTTTCATTTAACTCAATTTGAACAGAGAATTCATTAGCCCGGGAATGTTTTATTATATTATTCAAAGATTCCTGAATAACTCTGTAGATACAAATTTCAATTTCCGGATTAAGTTTTTCTTCTTTGCCCAGATACTCAAATGATCCGTTAATCTTTGAACTTTCCGATATATAATTAACCAAACTTTGTATGCTCAATTTCAATCCCAAATTATTTATTTCATTCGGTTTTAATGTTCTTGATATTTGCCTTACCCTCTGATAAATTTTTTCAAGATCGTTTTGCATTTCTCCTTTATCATATTTACCGGAATGTGATAGTTTTAATTTAACCATGATCAACTTCTGTCCGATATCATCGTGAAGTTCGGCAGCAATCGATTTCTTTAATTCTTCATGTTGTTTGTCTAGTTTATCTGCAAATAATTTTATTCTATTCCTGTAGTTTTTCAGATCCGTTTCATATTTCTTTATTTGAGTTATATCATGTAAATAAAAATTTGTAAATCCTAGTTTGCTATATTCCTTAGCAATTACTGAAAAAATTATCCCGTCAATATTTTCTATAAAAGTTGTATCGGCAGTATTTAGTTTTAAGGATGGTAAGATATCTTCAATTTTTTTCCCTTTATCCTCGATGTCCGGAAATATTTTCCGCGATGCTTCATTTGTTTGTATTATAAAACCCTTAGTATCTGCTCTGATCAATGGTTCGGGATCCATCTCTGCAAAAAGTGCCATCAATTCTGCTTTCTCTAATAAATATTTTCGACTTTCGGATACGATTTTTTTTTGTTGAGGAAGTACTATTTCAAAGAACATAAGAATTACTACACCAATTACAATTACAACCAGGATAGATGCGAAAAAAAGAGGGTTATCAAATGTTAGAAATTGCTTAAAGTAATTGTCAAGACTATTCATAAATATTCTTAATGATAAGATGTAAGTTTTATTTGGAAAATTGTTTGGTTTTAGATTAACAGCTCTTATAACAAATTATATAAAATATTTTATACATTTTATTAAAACGGACTTTTATTTATAAAGATAACCTTTATCTAAAACAAATCTTTAACATTCTTACTAATAATTCAAGATCAAAAATCCCCCGGGAACAATTTAGTTATGCACTTTTGAAAAAAGAAGAACTATTATTTTCCGATAGACCTAGAAGTTTATTTAATATATTAAGCAATACATAATAATCAGTTGGTTTGCTTATGAATACCTTGCAACCAGCTTCTAAGACATTAATTCTGTCATCATTATATGCATGGGTTGTATAACAGACAATAGGAATTTTTGAGTCTCCTCATCGTCTTCCACTATTAATAATTTCCTTTTTGTTTGATCATCATTCATATTTAACAATATTGACCTAATGTTATTCTAATTTTCTACTATCTTATTATTTAAGGTTCATCATAATAATGCATACTTTGCCGAAGACATCACTCGGGATATGAATTAACCCCACGATTTATCGTGGGGTAAAACCGCAGTTGGTTTAGGGTTTTAGCCATGATGATTAAAACCATACTTTGTTATAAATCTTTCATATTCGTCTTTAAAAGTTATTTTTTTATGATGCTCTTCTTGGTTTTTGATATAGTCTCTTATTTTATTGAGCATTGATTCACTTATAGATACCGCAAAGTACTCATTCGCCCATTCCAATTTCGGCTTTACCAACGAGTTCTTACCTGCCCAATACGCTGCTTCACCTTTTATCAGTTGCATAACTTTTGCGATCGTCATATCTGCATTTAATGCTAACAAGCAGTGTATGTGTTCCATATCTCCATTAATGAAATCAATATAAATCTGCTT
>JACRFC010000075.1 GCA_016234355.1 Ignavibacteriales bacterium | reverse complement strand
CTTTTCACTTTCTGCTTGTACTTCGCTTGAAGCAGCGGCAATATAAAATTTAACATGCCCGGCAAATTTTTTACCGCGTACAACTGATGCAGCTTCTGCAATATCATCTACACGGGAATTAACACATGAAAGTAAATATGCTTTGTTGATCTTCACTTGTTTCTTCTTGATCTCAGAAATCGAAGTCATTGTTTTTACCGTGTTCGGCCCTGAAATATGTGGCTCAATCGTAGAGAGGTCAATTGAAAGTTCTTTCGCATAGAAAGCATTTGTATCTGCTTTCAATTCTGATAATTCTTTTTCGAGATGAGCGATTCTTTTTTCGTTCATACGGGGATGAACGCCATTGCCGTCAATATCAGAATGAACTCTTTCCAATCCTCGCACAGCAACAAATTTAGCACGTCGCTTCAACCATTCAATTGTTATTTCATCAATTGGAAATACACCAGCCATCGCGCCCCATTCGGTTGTCATGTTCGAGATTGTAAGTCTATGATCAATTGCTAACTGGTTTATTCCATCGCCGACAAATTCAATAGCATGATTTAATACTTCATCATGATTAAAAAATCCGCAGAGAGCAATAATAATATCTTTACCAGTCACACCAGGTCGTAGTCTTCCTTTCAATTCTACTTTTGCAATTGAAGGAACTTGCCACCATGTTCGCGATGTTGCCCAAATTGCTGCAGCATCTGTACGAACTATTGGAGTTCCAAGACAACCAATTCCGCCGTACATATTGGAATGGCTATCGGATGCAACTGCCATTGTTCCGGGCCAAGCGTATCCTTCTTCAATCATAATTTGATGCCCGATACCGCGACCGGCAGGATAAAAATCCGCACCCATTGATTTTGAAAACTCTTCGATCTTTTTGTACTTCCGTAAATTCTTTTCATCTTTGTTTTGAATATCATGATCGAGAGTGTGAACGACTTGTCGGGGATTTGCAAGTTTAGTGGCGCCTATACTTTTGAACTTAGGAATTACAGCTCCGGTATTATCGTGTGTCATAACATAAGCAGGGTGAATGGAAATATAATCTCCGGCGTGAACGGTATGATTTGGTGCTAATCCTACTGCATGTTTCTGAGCAATTTTTTCAATTAAAGCTTGGGACATATTTTACTCCAATTTTGTTAATCTTTTTAGAAGAATGAATAAATATCAAATAACAAAATCCAAATTACAGTTAAACACCAAAAACCAAATCTCAATTTGTTTTTAAGAGAATCGCTGAAAATATTTTTTTTAATTGTTCAGCTTCATCAAACAATTCAAGACCTTCCTTTTTAAAGGAATCATCATTTGTTTCAATAATTAATCTCAAAAAGAAGGATGATTCTTTGGCTTCTTTCCGTGAAATTTTCAATCTCATATTGAAATCCTTTTTGCCCAAAGCTTCATTTGCTTCTCTATAATTTGCCCCTACCGAAGAAGAAGCTCTAATAACTTGCTTTGAGTATTCAATATTTGATGTTGTTTTTGGAAGTTTGGAAACATATTGAGCAACTTTTTTCGCGAATTGAAAAGTCCTTTCTTCCAAATCAAAATTACTTTGTGCATTGTGCATTGAGAATTCACTGTTATTTGTTATTTGGAAATTGTGATTTATACTTTAAACGGTTCGAAAGAAACAAAATCCGCATGGTGAACGATGATTGCTTCAACACTTCTCTTACCAAGGTCACCTTCTTTTGAATGATACGCAATAATGTGTAATACTTCAGGCGGTAAACCGAAACGATCAGCAATTGCAACTCCACTGAACGGATGGCGAAGTAATTTTCCGGTGTGACTTGTAGTTAACTTACCGTCAACTTTATCGTATTCGATCAACTTTCCTACATCAATTAAAATTGCACCGGCAATAAGATGATCCATATTGATTTGAATTGAATTGCCAAAATTTTCTTTCATTCTTTTTGCAATATCAACGGCAAGCTGAACGCAAGTCCGTTTATGATTAATGAATGAAACATTACAATCTTTAATTAATAGAGAAAAAGGTATTACTTCTAAATCTTCAGCAGTTAGAACTGAATTCTCAATTGCGTAAACCCAGCAATCAAGGACTTTATCTTTTACTATCTTATCATTGATCCAATCAATTTCCGGCCAGATTTTTTTTACTTTATCGCGCATATGTTCTCCAAATATTATTTTATAACCACAGCTTCTTTTCCGTTCTTGCGTAATACTTGATATGCTTGATAAGCAAGGATAACGGCAAGGACAAATAGTAGTAAAGCTATTAATGAAAGTGTAAAATTTTGTTTGGAAAGATTTGAATAGATGAAGGTAACCAATGCTGTTAAAGTTACAGCAAACATAAAGATCATTGGTATCAGCGTAAATGAGTAATTTAATTTTAGATGAGAGATCCAAACAGTTAAAGCCAGCAATGCAATTGCTGCAAGCATTTGGTTTGCACTACCGAACAAGGGCCATAACGTCATTGATTGACCGCTGAATGTTAGAGCTGCACCGAAGAGAACCGTTATTCCGGTTGCGATGTATCTATTCTTAACTAAAGCACTTTGTTCTTTTTTCTCTTTCACTTCGAAATATTCCTGGAATGAATAACGGGCTAAACGAGTAGCAGTATCAAGTGATGTTAATGCAAACGCAGAAACAGCAAGTGCAGCAAAATTAACTGCGTGGTCTGTTTGAATTCCTAAAAAAGGAATGTTATGCATAAAATTTGCGATTCCGGTAGAGAATGCAGTTACTGCACCTTTTGTATTTAATAATTGCAAAAAATGTTCTTGATCTAAAGATGCAACGGAGAGCAAAGATAAAACGGCAAGTATACCTTCAATTAACATTCCTCCATAACCTACAACTCTTGCATCTGTTTCCTTATCCAATTGTTTCGATGTTGTTCCGCTTCCGACTATAGCATGAAAACCGCTGATAGCACCACAAGCTACAGTAACAAACAAAGCAGGGAAGAGATAACCCAATTTATCAACAGAAAAATTTGTAACCGGTGCAAGATGAACTTCCGGCATTGTAAAAAATAATCCAACAATTCCGCCGATCATCAGTGTGTAAAGGAAATATGAATTCAAATAATCTCTTGGTTGAAGTAAAATCCAGACGGGTGTTACAGAGGCAAGGAATATGTATCCAAGCAAAATTATTATCCACCAATCTTTACTTAATTGAATTGGAAAAACATTACCGATATAAATGCATAAAAATAAAAGTGCAACTCCAATTATTGATGAAATCCATAATGATGCTTTAAGTCTGTAAACCGTTAATCCAAACCCTACTGCGAGAAACATAAATAATATCGAAGATGTGCCCGAGCTTGGAATTGCATAGAATGTATCGGAAACAATAATTGTGAATACTGCAATAACTAAAATTAAAGTTGCCCAAGAAAAAATTAGAAAAAGTTTTTTTCCGCTAAAACCGATATATCTTTCAATAATTTGACCTATAGATTTTCCACTGTGTCTTACAGAGGCAATGATTGATGCGTAATCGTGTACACCGCCGATAAATGAAGCACCGATTAAAACCCAAACATAAACCGGAACCCATCCAAAACTTGCCGCTATAATTGGTCCAACAATAGGTCCCGCACCGGCAATGGAAGCAAAATGATGACCAAGCAGTACAGGCGGTTTAGCAGGGCAATAATCAACTCCATCGTACATTGTATGAGATGGAGTTTCATTCTTATTGGTTACACTTAATTTGCGGGATAAAAAATTTCCATAATATTTATACGAAACGATGAACATAATCATCGCGAAAAGAATAAGAACTATTCCGCTCATAATACTCCTTTTTTATAATGCTGAACGCAGTGAAGCATCTCGATGCAGAAAATTAGGAGATTCTTCGCTCCGCTCAGAATTTTAAGTTTGCAATTACCGCGTCAGTCATTTGTTGAGTTGTTGCTGCACCTTTTTCAAATACATCCGCTCCGCCTTTTAATTTTAACATATCGTACGTGCGGATTTTTCCTTCTTCAACAACTTTGGCAATTGCATTTTTAATTATTACAGCTAATTCTTTTTCACCGATGTGATCTAACATCATACAAGCACTCATAAACATAGCAATTGGATTAACAATTGATGGATTTAATTTTTCATACTTTGGAGCTGAACCATGTGTCGGTTCAAAAACGGAAACTTCATCACCGAGATTTGCGCTGCATGCAAAACCAAGTCCTCCGATCAATCCGGCAAAACCGTCACTTATAATATCTCCAAACATATTCTCTGCAACAATAACTCCGTACTCTTCCGGATTTTTTGTAAGCCACATCATCTGTGCATCAATATTAGTATCCCACAAAGAAATGTTAGGATATTCTTTAGCAATATCTTTTGCGATCTTGAACATCATGCCGGATGTTTCGCGGAGTACATTTGGTTTCTCGCAGAGCGTAACATTGGTATAACCGAATTTTTTTGCGTACTCAAAAGCAGCGCGAATGATTCTTTCACTTGCTTTTTTTGTTACAATTCTTGTAGAGATCGCCATCTCATCACTCGGTACATGAGCAAATGCTTTCATCTTAGAATTTGTTTCAAGTGCGTCTCGAACAACTTTTGGAGGATTCGTCCATTCAACACCGGCATATAATCCTTCGGTATTTTGTCTGAATATGACAGTGTTCACCATTGGTTCTTCAAAACCGCCATCGGCACTTCTGCGGATGAAGTTTAAGGGATTTCCCTTAAAAGAAATACAAGGACGAATACAGATATCTAAATTAAATTTTTGTCTCAAGCTTACTATAGGTGAAAAATAAACATAACCTTTTCCTTGTAGTGAAGGATCGAGTTCTTTTTCAGCAGCATCTTTAGGTTTGCTTGTGATAGCTCCGAACAAAGCAACTTTGTGTTCAGAAATTAAGTCAACAGTTCTTTGCGGAAGAGCATTTCCTTCTTTGCACCAAAAATCCCATCCGATATCGCCCCAAGCATAATTAGCTTTGAACCCGGCGGCTTCTAATAATCTTATTGATTCCGGTAACACTACTTTTCCTATACCGTCTCCGGGAAGGGCAACAATTGTTCTCATGATAAGTCCTCAATAATTAGAAAATTTACTATTACAACTTAGAGACTATAGTACAATTTGGCAAGGCAAAGAGAGTTGAGATGAATGGAATGTAAAATTATTTTTGGTCAAAACTTAAAATCCAATTGAAAACTAAGTCTGTTATCAACATTACTGTTTATGAGCGTATCACCGCTTCCTAAAGTTCTTTCATCTGGTTTGATTAGTTCTGAATATTTCATCGAAAGAGATAAACCGAATGATGTGTTGTATCTCGCAACCAGATACCATCTCATTCCATCACCGTAAAGTGCCGGATTAGACATAACACCAGCAAGATCATTTTCAAACTCATACGCGCGAGAATCATATGAATCAGTTTGGAAGAAAACTATTCTACCGGAAAAACTTAGTGATGCTGTAGGTTCATATTTTACATCTTGAAAAATCAATAATCCTTTTTCACTTTCACTAATAGTAGTTGGATAAATTTTCACAAATTCCATTCTTGATCTCATCTGGAGGAATTTAGATAACTTGTAAAGTAATTCCGTTCTAAAATTGTCGTTCCTTCTGCTTACTACACCGTACTCTCCATTTAATGCTGCAACACTTTCTTTTAATTGATTTGTATATCTTAAACGGAATTCTGCATCGCGGAATGGTTTTACAGAATAGTAGATTAAAAATTCATTTCCTTTAATTGCGAGAGGTAATTTTTCATCACCGATCGGATACTTAAATTGATCGTAATAGAAATAGAAATTGCCGTAGTTTGTCATCCACTTAAATCCGGAATAAAAACCGGATTCATTTTGAGTCCCGTCTTTTTCTCCAAATCCGTTTGAGTGCAAACTCCAATAATCATAAGGATAATTTCTGTATGAGAAGAGAAGAGAGAAATTTTTATCTGCAACTATTTCTGCACTGTTAATTGCTGCAAAAGAGTTTTGGTTATAAGATGCTTCTCCACTAAGATAAATTCTTCCAAAAGAAAAATTATAACTGCCCGAGAAAAAATTGAATCTACTGCCTGATGGATCAAGCAATTTTTGCTTTTTAAACTCATTACCGTATAATGATGTTGAATACAAAAAACCAATTCCTCCGGTCTCCCCAAGAGTGTAATCTAACGATACTCCGAATAATTTTTCATTTACTATTCTTTGATGAGCAACTTCGGAAGAATCGCGGTGAAGCCCGTCTAATCTTATTGAAGTGATTTGATTTGAAGATTGATCAATAGAACCGTCTAAATTTCTTGCTGAATAAAAAGTGTAGAAATTAAAATTATTAAAACTAAACTGAGCAGCGGCACCGCGTAAGAAAAGATTTTCATCCGAACTTAAATATGGAATAATCCCTTTAGCATTTCTCGGTAAAATATCAACGGTCTCAATCCCTTTGCCTACTGAGTAGCGGCTCCATATTGCTAATCCTTGACCGAATTCAAAAAGAAAATCTCCCGCAACAAAATTTTTAACAACACCAATATCTCTTGCATAAAAATGAAATGTAGTGAAATCGTTAAATGATTTTTCTCCGGGATCTTTTTCTGTTAAAACTCCGACGCGAATATTTTTGTCTTTGCTTACAACAAAACGGTTATAAATTTTCCAGCTTGAGCCGTAATATTTACCCTCACTAAAAGCTTTGTCCTGTTGAAGATCATAAATACCGCGGGAACGAAGTGTGAAATCAATTACTTCAAAACTTTTTTTTATCGAATCAAAAAAAGAAACATCTTTAACATCTCCGAAAATTAAAAAGGGAATAATCCTATCAATAAGTTCACCACTAACACCTTCTGCTGATCTTAGATCGTTCTCGTTATTAATTCCGCCTAATAAATTTCTGTGTCTAATAATTGCTGTTGCCGATTGCCTGTCAATATTTGGTATCCCCATTAATTCTGCAATTGAAGCTCTGTTAACAGCAATTTTATTTTGCATCAGATATTCAACCAGATCGTAATACTCTACACCTTCTTTATCAGTTGTGGCATCCTCGAGAACATCGTATAGATTATTTTGCAAAGCAGTGGTATCTACTTGTGAGCGGAGTGTAAGTACAAATGAAAAAAATATTGTGAGTAGAAAAAATGATCTCATCAAAAATTAATTATTTGTAAAACGTATTATTAAACCGAACTGATGAGTTAAACCAAGATCAGGATGTGAGAAAAAAGCATAATCAACTTGAACGATCTGATAAATAATTCCGATTCCGCCGGAGTAAGTATTCGGCTCATTCGATGTCCCAATCCTAAGTTTTAAAAAATCCAGCATTGAATATTCAGTACCTAATCTGATTGATGGATTAAAACCAATTTCTTTTTTTACGGCTGCACTGATTACAATATCTTTTACAAATTTTAAATCGGTACCAAACCAAATTACAATTGGTATATCGTTGGATTCATTTGTTATTGTTGATCGGGTTACATTATTAACGGCAAATCCGAGTCCTATCCGATCATTTAATTTTGCAATTGCACCAATGTTGAATACGATAGCTCCTTTACTTCCATAATTTTTAATCGCGATACTATGATAGATTGAACTCAACCCGATGAAGAAATTATTTGCGATCTTTCTTCCGTAACCGATAGCAAATTTATTTTCCTTAAAAAGTTCGAAACCATAATTACTATAACCTGCACTGAAAGAACCATATTGGGTTGGTTCGCAATATGCAGCAAAAGCATTTGCAAGTTCTTTAACTCCAAACGGAGCGGGTGAATAATAAAAACCTATTTCACGTGACTTTAGTAGAGCTAAACCGGCGGGATTATTAAATAATGAAAAAACATCATTAGCTGAAGACACATCAGAATGAGCTAAAGCAATTTGTCCTGCCCCAGGTTGATATTGAGCGAAACTTTCAACCCCTAAAAGCAGTAGAACGTAAAAGAGTTTTACCAGCTTTTTCATACATATACAACTTAAAAGATTGTTTAATTTTTTCCAAATCTCTATTTTGAAATGTGAATTAAATATTGGAGTGCAGGTAATGAAAAAAATATTAGTTGTCTTTTGCTTAATTACTTTTCTTCCTGCTTTTCTTGTTGCTCAGGAACTTGATGCAACTGTTATTGTGAAGGATGAACAACTTGATATTTCTTCACGTGAACGTGTGAACAATTTTAAGAATCAAATTAAGGACTACCTTAATAACACAAAGTATACTCGCAAACCCTGGGAAGGCGATAAGATCAAATGTACATTCAATATTTTTTTCAACGGATCGAGCGATAATATAAGTTATTCGGCTCAATTAGTTGTCTCCAGCCAAAGACCAATTGAAGGAACTAAACTCAATTCATTAATGATGAGAACCCTGGATAATACTTGGTCGTTCAAATATCAAAAGAATCAAGCAATGTATTTTAATCAAACTGATTTTGACCCGCTTACAAGTATGTTAGATTTCTACGCATATATAATTATTGGATTCGATTTTGATTCTTATTACAAATTAGGCGGTACAGACTATTTTCAAAAAGCACTTGACATAGCAGCTAAAGGAGGAAGCAGTTCACCTAAGGGCTGGCAATATGAGAGCAACGCTTATAACAGACGAGCATTGGTTGATAATTTATTGAATGCAAAGTATCAGCAATTCCGCCAAGATTATTTTGATTATCACTATAACGGACTGGATCTTTTTCATACCGAAGACCAAAAACAAAGTGCATACAATAATATAGTTAAGCTGATCAAAAATTTAGAAAAGATGAGAGATCAGATAGATACGAGAAGTGTTTTGATGAAAGTTTTTTTTGATGCTAAAGCCGAAGAGTTTGTTGAGTATTTGAAAAACTATCCTGATAAATCAATTTTTAATACTCTGAAGAAACTTGATCCGCCGCATATTTCAAAGTATGATGAAGCGATGAAGTAGCTATTAGCAATTAGCTTTTAGCTATTTGAATAATAGTAATAGATTTGAAATTCAAATCGAAATAACAATTAGTAATTTAAAATTGATTGGCTCACAGCTGAAAGCTAACCGCTAAAAGCTAACGGCTAAAAGCTGGTTTCTAAATACTAATCTCATAAACCCGGTATTTTTTATAAATCTCACCATTCATTACCTGAGCACCGCGGTTCATCATATCGTTATCTTCTAATATCCAGCTTGCTTCACCAAGAAAAATTCCGTTCTCTGCCGCACGGTTAACTATCTCCCAATAAAATACTGCATCAAGTCCGCGCTTTTGATATTCTGGAATTATTCCAAGTGTTAGAATTCGCGACCAAGTCATTTTTTTCTTTTGAGTATAAAGTTTTAAGAACCCAAATGGAAAAAGTTTTCCGTTCATAGATTTAAAGATTTGATTGTAATCCAACATAACCAAAGCAAATCCAGCAAGTTTATTATCAATCTCTCCAAATAAAAGAAGAGAAGGTTCAACTAGCGGTTTTAAATCTTTTGCCATAGCATCAACTTCTTCTTCGGTGAATGGAACAAAACCCCAGTTAGGTGCCCAAGCTTTATTATAAATAAATTTAATCTTTTCTACTTCCTTCTTGTACTGCTTCATGTTAATTGGATAAACTTTAATTCCGGAACGTTTTTGTGCGATCTCTGCAACACGTCTAAGTTTATCCGAAGAGATAACTTTTTTATTTTCAAGTTTGTAAGCATAAAGATCTTTTGCTTTTTTGAATCCGTAATTATCACAAAGAGCTAAATAATATTTTGGATTGTAGGTCATCAGTAAACGCGGCTCGTCATCGAATCCATCAAGTAACATTGCGTACTCGTCGTTTGAAGAAGGATTAGCCGGTCCGCGCATTGCATCGCTGCCTTTCGATTTTAACCATTCTCTTGCGGTATCGAAAAGTTTGTTCGCTACTTCTTGATCGTCTATACATTCAAAAAATCCGAAGAACCCAACTTTATCGTTATGATATTTATTATGAAGATCATTTTTTATTGCAGCAATTCTTCCAACAAGTTCACCGTTCCTTTCAGCTAAGTATAATTCCATCTCAGCATGCTTAAAGAACGGATTCTTATTCCGGTCTAAAATTTTTTTCTTATCATATATTAAAGGCGGAACCCAGTGCGGATAGTCTTTGTAGATTTTCCATGCAAATTTTATGAATGTAACAACGTCCTTCTTAGTGCGGACGGTTCTAATATTTATTTGCGACATTGAAATTCCATATCTAATAAATAAGGCTGCTGAGATTTTTGTTCTAGATATAAAATCACAAAGCAGCCTTTTATAAATATTTAGATTAAGCCGATTTCTTTTCCAACTTTCTTGAATGTGCTGATTATAAAATCTAAATGTTCATCTTCATGCGTTGACATATAACTTGTTCTCATCATTTGCCGTCCTTGAGGAACTCCCGGTGAAATAAAAACATTTACAAATACACCGGAATCATAAAGTTTTCGCCACATCGCAAAAGCTAATTCATCATTACCAACAATAACCGGAACTATAGCAGTTCTCCCATCAATAATCTTAAAACCTGCTTCGGTTAATTCTTTTCTTACTCTGTTTGCATTTTCAATAAGTTTTGGAACTCTCCAAGGTTCTTTTTTCAAAATATCTAAAGCAGCAAGAGCAGCAGCTACAGCAGCCGGAGTTGGAGATGCACTGAATATTAATGCGGCTGAATGATGTTTTAAATAATTAATAACTCTTTCTTTACCTGCAACAAATCCACCGAGTGATGCAAATGTTTTACTGAATGTTCCCATAGTTAAATCAACTTCATTTTCCAAATCGAATTCGCTTGCTGTTCCTCTTCCTCCTTTACCAATTACACCAACAGAATGAGCATCGTCTATTAATGTCTTTGCATTGTATTTCTTTGACAAAGCAACAAGTTTTGAAAGATCAACAATTTCTCCGCCTGTGCTAAAGACACCGTCGCTAACAATTAGCTTACCTGAATCAATAGGTAATTTCTGCAAGACTCTTTCGAGATCTGCCATATCGTTATGTTTGTAACGTTCAAGATTTGCTGTAATACCTTTAGCCATCATCTGTCCGGCAACAATACATGCATGATTATCTTTATCGGAAACAACGTATTCATCTCTCCCTTGAACCAAAGTCGGAATTATTCCTTGAGCTGTTTGATAACCTGTAGAATATAACAGAACTGCTTCTGCACCAAAAAATTCTGCAAGTTTATTTTCAAGTTCTATGTGTAGATCTAAAGTACCGGTTAAGTAACGCGAACCCGAACAACCGGTTCCATATTTTTCCACAGCTTTTAGAGCAGCTTCTTTTACCAAGGGATGGGCAGTGAGTCCCAAATAATTATTTGACCCTGCCATTACCATTTTTTTGCCTTCGATTTGAACAACTGGTCCTTCGTTCTCTTCTATGGCGCGGAAATATGGATAAAGCCCCAATGCTTTGATATCGTCTGCACGTGTAAAATCGTAACATTTTTGAAATAAGTCCAAAATTCCTCCGGATTATTTTTCTTGTATTAAATTTTCTATTTTTAGATTGATTGAAATTCGAGTAAATGATTTTTCGAGCGTCAATATAATGAAATTATTTTTATTATTAATAGAACCATCATGAAAAATATCTCTGTTGTAACCGGGGCTTCAGGTTTTGTAGGCAGTCACCTTGTTGATAAACTCTTAGCCGAAGGTCATCAAGTAAAGTGTATCTTAAGAAAAACAAGCTCTAAACGCTGGTTGGAAAATAAACCTGTAGAAATTATTGATGCCGGATTATTTGATAAAGAATCTTTAAAGAAAATAATAAAAGATGCCGATTATCTATTTCATGTAGCGGGAGTAGTAAAAGCTAAAAATGAAGAGGATTACTTTAAGGGCAATGTTGAAACAACACAAAATCTTTTGGATATACTTACTGAAGTTAATCCAAAATTAAATAGAGTTGTAATTATAAGCAGCCAAACTGCATGCGGTCCTTCTTTAGAAAGCAAACCTGTTACGGAAGAAACAAAAGAGCATCCAATCACAACATACGGAAGAAGCAAGTATGCTCAAGAACAGTTGGCAAAAAAGTATATGGATAAACTTCCAATTACTATTATTCGTCCGCCTGCTGTTTATGGTTCGCGCGATACCGAGATCTATCTTTTTTTCAAAACTTATAAACAAGGTTTAATGGGCTTGATCGGATTAGATAAGAAGCAAGTAAGTATTGTCCATGTTGAAGATTTGATAAACGGAATTTATTTGGCGGCTACATCGCAAAAAGCAATTGGTCAAACATATTTTATCGGAAGTGAACGATATTACAATTGGGATGAGATCGGTGAAGTTTGTCATAAAGCATTCGAGAAAAAAGCTTTCACAATAAAAATTCCTCACTTTATTGTTTACACAGTTGCGGCAATTGCACAATTCTTTTCTCTGTTCAGTTCCAAAGCTGCAACATTTAATTTAGAAAAAGCACGTGATTTTGTTCAGAGTGCTTGGACATGTGATGTTTCAAAAGCAGTTAATGATTTAGGATATCGTCAAAATGTTTCTTTGCAAGATGGAATGAAACGGACAATTGATTGGTATAAAGAAATGAAATGGCTTTAAATGAGTGCAGAGTGTAGAACGAAGAATGCTGAATTTGACAATTTTTCTCTCTGAGTTCTGCACTCTAAACTCTTAGTTATTCTTCGCTCCTTCTTTGATCCATGTTTTTATTCCATCAATTTGATTTTTAGTAACAGGCGGATATCCGAGCGGCGGCATAATACTTCCGCTTGTTCCTTCTATCGACCAGACTAGTTTACTGTTTTGTGGTAACAAAGGTGCAACCACAAGATAACTTTGTGTTGTGTTTGAGTAAGAAGTCAAACTTAATCCTGCTTCTCTGGTTTGATCATCATGACATCCGGCACGTGCACATTTTGCTGTTAGGACCGGTTGAATATACTCTGCGTAACTCACATTAGATGTTGGGATTATTTTATTATCTATATCTGATATGTTTATTGTATCATCACATCCTGCTATTAACATTATACTGAAAAGAGAGAGTATTAATAAAATATTTATTGCTGATCTATATTTCATTTATTCTTGCCGTTGTTTAATGCAAAGATATTTTTGTTCACTGTCTAATTCAATTCTTTTATTGGGGTATAAAAAATTATTCGTTATTTTTTTATTAATGAAAACTATTATATAAGGAATATAAAATGAAAGTTCCTGTTAAAATCTATTATCTCTGTATTATCTTTTTCTTATCGGCGGAATTATTTGCTCAAGATCTCTTGCAAGCCGGTCCAATGGTTGGCTATAGCGTTATGAGAGAAACAATACTCTGGGTACAAACTAAGTCATCAGCAAAAGTAAAATTCATTTATTGGAATGTTAATGATCTTAAGAAAAAATATTCCACAAAAGAATTTGTAACTAAAGAAGAAGAAGGTTTTACAGCGAAATTAATCTGTGATCAACTGGAACCCGGACAAAAATATAATTATGAACTTTATATTAACGGTAAAAAAGTTGTACGCCCGTATGAACTGAAATTTCAAACTCAAGAACTTTGGCAATGGAGAAAAGATCCGCCGGAATTTAATTTTATCACAGGAAGTTGCTTCTATGTAAATGAACCGGTTTACGATAGACCGGGAAAACCTTATGGAAGCGATTATGAAATCTTAACAAGTATTTATGATAAACATCCCGATTTTATGCTATGGCTTGGTGATAATTGGTATTACCGTGAAGCTGATTGGGATTCGTGGAGCGGAATTGTAAAAAGAATTACTCATACACGTTCTTTGCCCGAACTTCAACCGATCTTAGGATCTATGCATCACTATTCGATATGGGATGATCATGATTTTGGTCCCAATGACAGCGATAGAGGATACTGGAATAAAGATAAAACGCTTGCTGCATTTAAATTATTTATACCAAATCCTTCTTTTGGAATTAATGGTAATCCCGGGATTACAACTTACTTCCAATGGGGCGATGTTGATTTCTTCTTGCTCGATGACCGTTATTATCGAACTCCAAATGATATGAAGACTGGTGAAAAGGTAATGTTTGGAGAAGAACAAATTCAATGGCTTATTGATAACCTTGTTAGAAGCAGAGCTCCTTTTAAGATTATTGCAACCGGTGGACAAATGTTAAATCCCGTTGAAAAAGATTATTTGGAAATCTATAATAGATTTCCTGAAGAGAAAGCTAAACTCCTTCAACTAATTCAAGATGAAGGTATTGAAGGAGTAATATTTTTAACCGGCGATAGACATCATTCGGAATTAACAAAACTTGAGAGAGAAGGGACTTATCCACTGTACGATTTTACAATTTCATCTTTTACTGCAGGAGTCTCTCCGGGAAAAGACGAACAAAATAATTTTAGAGTTCCCGGTAAAATATCTGATGAACATAATTTTGCAATATTTAATTTTTCCGGTGCAAGAAAAAATAGAACATTAAAATGCACGGTTTACAATGTACAAGGTAAAGAACTATGGAATTATTCTATTCATGAAAATGATTTGAAGGACAAATGAAATTTTAATTATGAATGATGAGTTATGAACTTTGAGTAGACTTGTTTGACAATACGAATACTGATTATTAGTTTTGTTCAAGTTGAATTTGTTTTTTGAAAATTTATAATTCTCAATTCTGCATTCTACATTCTCAATTCATCACGGGGCTATAGCTCAGCTGGGAGAGCGCTTGAATGGCATTCAAGAGGTCATCGGTTCGAACCCGTTTAGCTCCACGATTTTGGACTAAAATCGCAATATTTTTTCTACATTTTTTTGTAATACGGAATTTTCAGGAAGATTTTAGAAACATTTGGTCACAGTTTGGTCACAGTTGCTCATCTTGCCGAGATTCAATCTGGCATAAATGCCCGGCAAATGCCGGGTTGGAATGCAGCGAAGGCACATCAATTTGCCGCTTGAAAAAATATGCCAATAATGTTTTCCCTATTGGCATATTTTTTTATTTAGCGGTATAGCAAATTGTGTGACTGAGCGACTTGCCTACCGGCAGGCAGGAGGAAAGAAAAAGTATGCCAGCGCCGATATTGACTTGCATCTTTCTCTTATCTTTTTGTTTTTTCGTTTTTCTCTTCTTCGGCAATTTGTTTGAAAATTTCAAATAGCGAATCGTTGCGTCTTGTTGTCGGTCGTAAATCTTTTTTAATTTGTTGTAATTCATCGCTTGTAATATTGCAAGCAAGTTTTCCGTCCTTCGTAATTATTGTTTTCATTGTTCACTCACGCTTTAGTTTCCACGCCGTTAGCTGTTAAAAAAAAATCCGAAAAACTTTCCATATGGTCTTAAACAAAAATTAATTTTTTTTGTCTTTAAAAAATTGAAATATTCCCGCGCACGTTCTTTGTCTGCTACCTTTATTAGTGCCGTGTTTTTATAATCATAAATAATACCCTCTTTAGATTGATCGCGTAAATGTAAGTAATAAACGTGTTGGAACTCATAATGCTTTTTCTGACAAGTTACACAATAATACAGTTTCATTTTCTCTCTCCTATTAAAAAGAGGAAGGACCAACAAGGATCCTTCCTCTGAAAGTATTAAGATACTTTTTTATAGTTGGTTAAATACTCGATTGGATTTTCGATTTCTTTAAGTTCTGTAAATAATTCTTCTAAAGCTGCACGATTAAAATTAAGCTGTCCGACATTCATTTTTTCAATTTCCGTTTTGCTGGTGGTCCCGAAAATCTTCTGAATGATCATCGCTTTAATT
>JACRFC010000074.1 GCA_016234355.1 Ignavibacteriales bacterium | reverse complement strand
TGACGTAAGCGTCCCGTCAATATCAAAAATGATTCCTTCAAAAATTTTCAAGAGTTACCTTATGCTGAATATGATTATAGTACCGTCTGAATTAGAGACAAGAAATTTATTTTTTTCTATTTGTGTAAATGTGTTTATGTAGTTGCTGCCAAATGTGAGAAGGTTTGATTCTTTATCTTTTTCATCTAAAGAAATTATTGAGTTCTTAATAGTGAAAAGAATTCTCTTTTTATATTCAAATGGAGCAATGTTGCTGCTTTCAAAAATTTCTTTACGTTTAATTTCTTTCAATGCCTTTCCTTTCCCGGTAGAAATAAGATAAAATTTATTATCCAATCCTTTCGCGTATAATTTTTTCTTATCGGTTGAAATGCCAACTGCACCTAGAACCTTAGTTGTAGATTTCCATGTTAAATTGCCAAGCAGTAAATCAATTGAAAAGAGCGAGTTCTCATTATCAACAACATAAACTTTTCGGCCGTCGCTAATGATCTGTGAATTTGAGAAATCGGTTTCAGCTTTTTCTTTCCAACGCCAATTTAATAATCCGCTGCGGGGATCAATGCAGTAAAGGAATCCATCCTGACTTGTAAAGAATAATTTATTGCCAACGACAATTGGTTGTGTTTTAATAATTCCTTTCGCATCGCTGTTGTGCCAGTATTCTTGCAAAGTCTCAAGATCATAGCACAAAATATTGCCGTTGTTAGTTCCAAACACTATAGCGGATTTTGATTCAGTTGCTTTCGGTATCATCAATTCTTTATTGCCTGAGAACAGAAGTAAAATCAAATCAGTTGTAATGCTGTCTTCAACACCAAAGGATTGAATTTGATCGCCGGTATCTAAACTAAAAGTTATGATTTCATTTTTGCTTGTTGCAATGCACAGCATATTATCTGCAATCACCGGTCTTGAATGCAGTGTGCTTGAAGTGTTACGGCTCCATATTTTCTTGCCGGAAAGATCATAACATGAGACCAATCCGGATAATTCAACTGTATAAATTTTATTTTCAAAAAATAAAGGTGAAGCACTTAAAGAAACATTCAATTCTAATTTTGTAATAATCCCGGCGGAGATTTCAGAAGTTTTTTTATTCTGAGATAGAACTGCGTTTGAAAATAATAATATAAAAAGTAGAACGTATTGTACTTTCATTTTAACCTCAAACAAAAATAATAAAAAGAGAATTTACATTTCGATCTTTTCATTGTATGCCTTAGATAAGTTGAGTTATAGAAACTGAAAACCTACTTACACCTTTTTTTAAAAATCACTATACATATCATATTATATTTTGTTTGTTGTATATTTTGTTCAAGCATCCAGTATCAAGCATCCAGTATCCAAAATCTAGAAACCATCAAATTGTAATACCCCCTCTATTTTCATATATTTTCGCACCAAAACTTAAAAAGTATGATCAACATTCGAAATTTTTGCATAATTGCTCACATAGATCACGGTAAATCTACAATTGCAGACTGTCTGCTTGAGTTCACCCACACTGTATCTAAAAGAGAAGCAAAAGAACAACTCCTTGATAGCTTAGATCTTGAACGTGAACGCGGTATTACAATTAAATCTCATGCAATACAGATGAAGTATCCGGCACATGACGGCAAAATTTATATTCTAAATTTGATTGATACTCCCGGGCATGTTGATTTTTCATACGAAGTCTCACGCTCGCTTGCCGCTTGTGAAGGCGCAATTTTAGTTGTTGATGCTGCACAAGGTGTTGAAGCACAAACCATAAGCAATCTTTATATGGCAATAGATGCCGGACTTGAAATTATTCCTGTTGTAAATAAAATTGATCTGCCAAGCGCGATGGTTGATGTTGTTAAGAAACAGATCATTGATTTAATTGGCTGCAAGGATGAAGATATTATTTCTGTTAGCGCAAAGGAAAGAATAGGCATTGAGGAAATGTTGGAAGCAGTAGTCAAAAGAATTTCCCCACCGAAGGGAGATGAAAATGCCCCGCTTCAAGCATTGGTATTTGATTCGATCTTTGATTCTTACCGCGGCGCTGTTGCCTACGTTCGTCTCTTTAACGGAGTTCTTAAAGAAAAAGATGAGATTAAGTTTTTTGTAAATGATAAAAAATGTCTTGCAGAAGAAGTCGGTACATTACGTCTTGGAAGAATTCGCACCGGGGAATTAGCTGCGGGAAATGTAGGATATCTTATTGCAGGAGTAAAAGATGTACATGATACAAAAGTTGGTGATACAGTAACTCATTTTCGAAACGGGGCGGACTCGGCATTGCCCGGTTATAAAGAAATTAAACCGATGGTTTATAGCGGACTTTATCCGACAGATACAGATGAATATGAAAACCTTCGCGAAGCACTTGAGAAATTCCGTCTTAACGACTCAGCATTAAGTTATACACCGGAAACTTCAACAGCACTTGGATTTGGTTTCCGCTGCGGTTTTTTGGGTATGCTTCATATGGAAATTGTTCAGGAAAGATTGGAGCGTGAATACAATCAGTCTATTGTTACCACACTTCCAAACGTTGAATATTGGGTCTTCAAGAAAAACGGAGTTAAAGTTGTTGTTGATAATCCATCTGATATGCCGGCTGTCGGCGATATTGAGCATGTAGAAGAACCATATGTAAAAGCGCAAATTGTTACACCGAGCGAGTATGTCGGGAACTTAATGCAGCTTGCGATTGAAAAAAGGGGTGTATATAAGAACACGACGTACATTGATCCGACTCGTGCAGATATAGAATTTGAATTTCCTCTTGCAGAAATAATTTTTGATTTTTATGATAAACTGAAATCTATTTCGCGCGGTTATGCTTCTTTTGATTATGAGTATATCGGATACCGCGAATCTGATCTTGTGAAAATTGATATTCTGTTAAACGGAGAGAAAGTTGATGCGCTTTCCATAATCTGCCATGAAAAAAAGTCTTTTACATGGGGACAGAAAGTATGTACCAAGCTTAAAGACCTAATTCCTAGGCAGATGTTTGAGATTGCAATACAAGCCGCTATTGGATCAAGAGTTGTATCAAGAACGACTGTGAAAGCGATGCGTAAAAATGTTTTGGCAAAATGTTACGGCGGCGATATTACAAGAAAGAGAAAACTTCTTGAGAAACAAAAAGAAGGGAAGAAAAGAATGAAGCAAGTTGGCAACGTGGAAATTCCTCAAGAAGCATTTTTAGCTGTTCTACAAATTGATGATTAGAAATAATTCTCAATTATAAATTATAAATTCTCAATTAACTTTGGTTTGATATGTCATTATTCAAAAAAGAAGAAAGCAAAGAGAAGTCTAAAGAAATTAAAAAACCGGTTGTAAAAACATTTCAGCAAAAATTTTGGGAGTTCTGGAAAAATTTATTGTTCGCTGCAGTTGCAGCATTACTCATCAAAACTTTTTTGATCGAGACATCCCGAGTTCCTACCGGATCAATGGAAAAAACTATTTGGGTCGGTGATTTTCTTTTTGTAAATAAATTTATTTACGGCTCATCTTCACCCAGGAATATTCCATTTACAAATATTTCATTACCGTATTTTCAAATGCCTGCTCTACGCGAACCAAAACACGGCGATATAGTTGTTTTTGAGTTCCCCGGTGACCGCGATGAATTAGCCCCGATGGAAATCAGCAACTATGTAAAAAGATGTATTGGTGTTCCCGGTGATACAATAGAAGTAGTAGACAAGGTTGTCTTTGTGAATGGCAAAGAAGCACCAAGGGCTTCTCAAATTCAATATATGAACTCATATGTCTCTTCAAAAGGTATAGTAAATCCGCGTATATTTCCGAGAGGTAGTAACTTTAATGAAGATAATTACGGACCAATTGTAGTTCCTAAAAAAGGTGATGTAATAAATTTAACTTTGGATAATGTTGAACAATGGCGGACAATAATTGACCGTGAATTTGGTAAACGTGTTGTTACTGTTGATGGCAATCAGATTATGATTGAAGGGAAACCCGTTAAATCATACACACTTAAACAAGATTATTATTTTATGATGGGCGATAACCGGGACGACAGTTTGGACAGCCGTTTCTGGGGATTCGTTCCCCGCGATAAAATTATTGGTGAGGCATTTTTAATTTATTGGTCTTGGGATCCCAGCATACCGTTTTCAGATTTTTTCAAACTTCTTGGATCGGTTCGATTGGGCAGGATAGCAAAAATAGTCCATTGAGTTTGAGCGGATTATTGGTTTAATTCAAAGTGCGGGTAAGTATCTTCTTATTTCGCACTTTTTTATTAGTTTAATTGTTAGATAATGTTAATCGAGGTCTTAATGAAAAAAATATATATACTTATTTTTCTTTTCGCACTTTCAGCTTCAATACATTCACAAACCAAATACCTAATCTATTTCAAAGATAAAGGTGTTTCTCCAAACAATTCTCTTCAAAAATCTTCTGCACTTTTTAAGTTGGCTGAAAAAGAATTATCACAAAGAGCAATTGAAAGAAGAAAACAAGTAATGGGTGAGGATAATTATATCACTTA
>JACRFC010000069.1 GCA_016234355.1 Ignavibacteriales bacterium | reverse complement strand
TGAAAGCGAAATTCGATGAATTCAAGGAGAAATATTTATGAGTGAAAATATTATCCTCAATTTAGAATCTTCAAAAAAAGCTTTTCATAAAGAACGTGCAGCGATCTCATATGAGGAAAAGTTTGCAATAGTAATCAAATTGCAAGAAATTGATATGGAAATTAGAGGCGCCAAATACAAGAAAGAACAAAGTTATAAGCGAGTGTGGAAGTTTAATGAAGTTGGTTAGTGATGGACAGTAATCCTCAGACTGCGGGCGAATGAGTATGAATAAGGCGTAAGATAGGGTATAGGTTTCTTATAATAAACAAATAGGAATTGATAAGCCGCTTAAAAAAATTAAACGGCTTTTTTGATTTTGGGGCAAGAATATAAATTCAGAAATAGTAAAAGTACAATAGAGTAAAAAAAAGTTGAAAAAGTATTTGCTTTGAAGAGCATTTTATTTTTATCTTTGAACGACTAATAGTATGAGACACATAAATTAAATAGACGATAAACTCTTAAACTTATGAAATTAGAAGAAAAAATAATCACCGGAGCGCTTAAGAAGTTCACAGAGTATACAAACCTTGATTGTAGTCTAGTTGAAGAAACCGGCGATCAGAGGGTTGAAATTTTACAAGGTACCACGAATGTAAATAGCAAATCTATTATCCTCGATACAGTTGTAGTTCCACATATTACTTCTCAAAACATAGAATGGGCGCTTGCAAAGGTAAGGAACACTAATTCTGAAGTGATACTATTTACGAGATATTTAACCATTTCGTTATCTGAACTCTTACATCGGCAAAAAATACAGTTTATGGATATAGCCGGAAATTGTTACATCAACACCGCCGGAATACTCATATACATTAGCGGTAAAAAATTGGCTGCGCAAGATGACTATAGAGAAAAAACAAATCTGGCATTTAATGCGGCAGGGGCTGCTGTACTTTTTCTTTATTTATCAAATAGCCTTTTTGCTTCTTTACCAGTAAGGCGGGTCGCAAAGATTGCTAATGTCTCAAAAGCTACAGTAAGCTTGGTTAATAGAGGGCTACTTCGATCAGAGTTTATTACAGAAGAAAAGACGATAATAAAGCGGCAGCAGCTTTTTGAACGCTGGCTTATCGCATTTAACGAACAACTCAAATCCAAACTATTTTTAGGGAAATACAGTTCTGATAATGAAAACTTCTGGAGAGATATTAGGGCTGAAAATGAAATAATAAGCGGTGAAGCTGGCGCGGTAAACTACATTAATGGGCATAAATCATATATAGGAATTATATACACAAATAACTCCGATGCCCTAATTAAAAGTCATAAGCTATTCCCAGACGAGAACGGTGTAATCGAGATACGCCGTAAATTTTGGAATGATTCAGAGCAAGAGAATTTAGCTGTGGATATACGGCTCTTAGTGTACGCTGATATTATGACTACAAGAAATAATCTTAGTAGGGAACAAAAAACGAACTTGAGAAATCTTGTGTTTTGTGATGGCAAGATATCTGATACGGTAGATGAATTTTTCTCCTCGATGTAGTTAGAGGGAAATCAGCTACACAAGTTGAAAAGACAAACAGTACCACATGTTGCCAGTTTTAAGAAATAGCGTTTATGCCGTAAAAGAAAGTTTGTAAATTGATACAGTAAGGCGCTTGTTTATAGAGCAAAGATAAAGATGGTTAGGTTAGAAATTATTAACTATAGGAAGTCACGATGGTAAGTTTATGTTATAAAGTAGGTCTGTCCACTGATAGATCTAACGAATTGAATAAAGGCCAATCACAAATTGTAAGTTTCACTATTGATAGTGAACCATTTCGAACTATATCCTGGGTTTGTAGTAATTCCGCCGCATCAGTTATTCAATCCACTTGGATGATTCCCAATGAAGATAGCATGACTATAAATAATAATATGTTTTTATGTAGATCAGTATTGCAACACAATTTGTGGTTGCCCATTTTTTATTTTCCATATTGTATTTAATAGAAAAGGGACTGTATGAAAAACGTTATTTGCGGAAAGGATTATAGAATTAATTGGATTTCCAAATACTTCGGCGTTCCAGTAAAGGAATTACTAAAAGCAGTTGCAGATGGAAAACTAATAAGTACAGGTGGTATTGGCGAATTCAAATTTGTAACTGGCGAATCATTACTTGTCTACTTTGAAATGGGCAAAGAAGCTTTGAATAAAACAGAAGTTGAACCAGTCATCCCCCAAAAGTTTGATTTTTTTGAGAACTACAAGACAAATAGGCATAAAGTAATTAACAACATCGTTAGAAGATGTGAAAGGAGAGGATAATATGGCTTTTGCAAGACCTAGAGGTAAAAATAAGATAGTTTCAATTTATATGAAACTCCCGCATACTGGTAGAATGACGTCAAAGAGTACAAAATTGCTGGATATACCAGAGAATAAAGAAAAGATTGAGCAAATGCTACAAGAAGCCAAACAACTAGAAAAGGAGATAAAAATGAATATGAAAGGACTTGGCTGCAATAATTCAGTAGAAAGTTTATTAGAACTTCACTTAGCGTCCAAAGCTCAATGTGTGAAGGCTACAAGAACGAATTACCGTAAGACTTATGATAAGATAGCTGAAAAGATTGATTTAACAAAACCATGTGTAGATGAAATTAATGTGAAAAAAATGACAGATTTGATAAATGAAATATATTCTGAGCCTAAGCATTCTAAAAGCACTAAAGCTCTACATGTAAGGAACATTTTCAATATAGTTGAATTTGCTAGTAAGCATAGGATGATCCATAATGTTGAGTTAGATGATTCACTTCGTCCCAAAAAATCAAAGACTAAAGAAAGACCGCTGACAATTGAAATGGTACAAAAACTAATTTTCTATGCAGCTGAAAAAGGTGATGAACATGTTTTGGCATTCATAATATTGATGCTTCATCAAGGCAATCGTCCTATTGAAATTTGCGGACTTACTTCTTTAAGAATAGACCTCTATAACAAGACTATGCTAGTTTCCTTTACTAAGGTTAAAAAAGAGTATCCAATTCCAATCCATCCCCTTTGTGTAGAAATGTTCAGTTACTTGCTCAGAATTCAAAAGCCGGACAAACCATTGTTCAGAATTGAGCAAGACGCAATGTTAAAAATTGTAAATAAATACTTTAAGGAACTTGGATTTAAGCAAGAGGGATTCCGTGCTTATAACCTTAGACATACATTCATCAATGCAGCAAAAAAAGCTGAAGTAAGGAGTGACTCTATAGCTAAGTTACTTGGCCACACTGTCCAGAGTACTGCGAGCCAGCATTATTATGATGAATCGTTGGTAGATACAGCGTCAGAGTTGGCAAAAATTTCATATCCAATTCCGAATTATTTTGAACTTATCAATGATATCCAAATGGCAAAAGAAGTCGATAAGATTTTCCGCGAGATTAAGGAAAAAGAATTTATGAAGAAATACCCGGATATCTGGAGGAAGTTAGAGCGTAGTAAAAAAGAAAATCTAAAACCACTAATAAGAAATTTGAATTTAGTAAATCATGCTCTTGAATATGGTCATCTAGATAAATTTTCTTTAGAAAATATCTTTCATGAGTATTATAAAATAAATAAGGATATTAATTAAGGTTGGTCAGCTGAATAATAGATCATTGGCGGAACGCGCTCGAAATATTATCATTAGGAAATCTGTTCTTCTGCTGCTACTGAGATGCGGAAGATTTTTTTTGACATACCAAATTACTTTGAGGTAATCGGTATGAAGAAAGAAGCCAATGAAGTGAAAAAAATAATCAAGGATAACCGGCTGGAATTAGCTAAAGAAATGTTCCCGGAAATATTCGGAAAACTTAAACCGGATGATCTTCTTTAACTTCCTTTCAATTGCAGCATCCAAGCGGTGCTGCAATTTTTCAACAAATTGTTAGTCTGATAATCATAGCTGTTTATTTGCGTATACGGTTATTCTTCTGTCCACTGTATCTGCCATGACATAACATGTACCAAGCCTACTAAGGTGACGGTGGTAATGTTTTGAGCCAAATAGTTGGTTCTAATTCAAGGCAAATTATGTATATTCGCCTTGTAAAAGAACCAAGAGCGACAGATGGAAAACTTCATAGAAATATTTAAGCAAAACGGCGGTTACTCCCGTATGCTAGAACTAAAAAATGCTAAGATTCATACTAGAACCGTTTCCAAAGCTGTAAAAGATGGCTTAATAGAAAAGGTTAAGTCCGGACTATATAAGCTAATCGATTATCCTTGGGATGAACATGGTAGTTTTGCCGATGTCTGTAACTCAAATAAAAGAGCAGTTATATGCCTACTCTCAGCCGCATCTTATTATGAACTAACTACATTTAACCCGGCAGAAATTTACGTGGCTGTTCCTCATAATACAGATAAATTTGATCTCAAATATCCGCCGATACGCCTTTATTATTTTTCTGATAGCTATTATGAACACGGTATTGAAACTATCGAAACAAAAAGTGGAATGATAAAAATATACAACAAGGAAAAAACAATTGTGGATATTTTCCGATACATTAATAAGCTAGGTGAAGATGTTGCGGTCGAATCTCTAAAAGAGTATCTAAAAAAACGGAAAGTGATGAATATTCCAAAGCTTCTCGAATATTCCGAAATTTGTGGTGTAAAGAAAAAAATGGAACCAATGATTAAAGCACTTCTCTCATGAAAGGACATAAAGAAATAAAAAATATCTCAGCTTCTGTTAGAGAACATTTGAGAAATATCTCAACACAAACCGGAAAAGATTTTCAAAATGTTTTAAGGCAATACATGCAAGAACGTTTTTTATTTCGTTTATCAAAATCAATTTATGTAAAAAACCTAATACTAAAAGGGGCGCTGCTTTTTATTGCACATGATTTTAGCAGAAGCCGGCCAACAAAAGATATAGATTTCCTTGGCTCCTCAGTTTCAAATAATAAAGAAGAGATTGAAGAGATCATTAAGGAAATACTCAATATTGAGTGCGGAGATGGAATCAGTTTCGATCCCCAAAGTTGAATCGGAAGATATTGTTGAAGATGGTGATTATCATGGCGTCCGAATAAAATTCAATGGGTATCTTGAAAGTGCAAGAGAAAGAATTCAGATAGATATTGGATTTGGAGATGTAATTGTTGGCGGACCAATTGAAATTGAATTCCCAACTTTACTTGATTTCCCGGCACCGATGCTGCAAGTTTATTCTATCGAGAGTGCTGTAGCTGAAAAGTTTGAAGCAATAGTATCTCTCCAACTTCAAACAAGCCGGATGAAAGATTTTTATGATATTCTTTACTTTGCCGGACATTATGATTTTAGAAAAGAATTGTTGAGGGAGGCGCTAAATACTACTTTTAATCATCGTACTACCGACCTAGACTTAATAAGTAAAATTTATAGCGATGAATTCAAGACCAATGAAAAGCTTCAAAAATATTGGGTCGCGTTTCTATATAGGTCAAAACTTACAGCCGAAATTAAATTCCCAAAGTTGTAGATAAACTAAAGGCATTTATAGAACCAGTATTTACAGAAGGTAATAGAGTTTGGAATTCCAGAAAATTCACTTGGGAATAATTGCAGACTCACCCAACTACTTTCTCTCGGTCATATTCAGTTATACCTCGTTGCTTTACACTTTCGATTAATCTCCGAACTGTCTTACTATCTAGACCCTTTACTTCAGATAGCTGACTGATAGTTTGTTTCTCAATATATCTCGCATGTTGATCCTTTCTATCTAACTTGGAAAGCAAGAGAATACGACATCAATACAAAGTTTATTGAACTTGCCGGAGAGATAAATACATACCAGCCATATTATGTTGTAGAAAAATCTTTGGAAGTCTTAAACGGAATGGGTAAAACAATCAACGTGTCGAGGGTCAGAATATTCCCCAGTTAGGGTCATAAGGTTTCCCCAGTTTAGGGTCAAAAAGATTCCCCATGTAGGACCAAAAGGTTTCCCCACCCAATAATCCAAAACAAATTATCATTTTACTTCCGGTCAAAAAATAATTTCGGGAGTAATAATGGCATACAAGAGGATTATTAGAGT
>JACRFC010000073.1 GCA_016234355.1 Ignavibacteriales bacterium | reverse complement strand
TGTGTAACATTAATAGTTGTACTTGATGAGTTATCATTTGGATTTGGATCTGGTGTATCTGCAGTTGTTGTTGATGTGTTAGTAATATTACCGGAATTTGTAACGTTTACAGTAACACTAACAGAAACATCGGCATCGTTCTGCATCGTACCCAAGTTCCAAGTTACAGTGCCATTCTGATATTCACCATTACCTGTTGAAGCAACATAAGTAGTACCATTAGGCAGAGGATCGCTAACTACAACACCGATGGCTGCAGTAGGACCATTATTATGTACCTTAATAGTATATTTAATTTGTTCGCCTACAGTAGAAGTCGAAGGACCAGTTTTAGTAGAAGTTGTGTTTGCACTTACTAAACCAGCATCGCGAGTATCATCAATAACACCGGCAGCGAGTGTGAATGAATCGGTAAAACCAGTTGACATGTTTACATCACTGTCAATCACGTCATTGCTGCCATTGTCTTTAATAGTAAATCCCCATCCAGAAGGTGGAATAACTTCAACTTTGTAAGATCCACTTGGAACATTTGTAAATACATAAAGACCATTTGCATCAGTGGTAGTAGTGCCAAGCACGCTGGCAGTAGATGCATCCAATAAGTTAACCTGGATATTTGCAAAACCAGGTTCACTACCATCTTGAATACCATTACCATTTAAATCTTTCCAAACAAAATTACTTATTGAACCAGTGTTCTGTAAAATTTCTAAAGTAGTTAATGCTGAACCAATTAATCCAAAAGTATCAATTACGCGTAAACTTACAGTATGAATTCCTACACCAAGTGCATTAATAGATGCAGCACTGATTGTTGGTGTTGAACCGACTGCTGAAGATACACCATCTATAAACCATTCATAAGTTACAATCATATCACCGCATGAAGCATCGGGATCGTAAGAGGGACTTCCATCAAGAGTGATTGAACTTCCAAGCGTTGTTAGGTAAGGTCCGCCAGGAGCTGCAACCGGAGGATGGTTCCCTTGATTTACATTAACAGTTAATGTTGCCTTATCAGTTTGCCCAAGATCATCAGTAACACGTAGTGCTGCTGTATATGAACCGAATGAAGAATAGGTATGAGTAGTTGTAGCTCCTACTGCATCAATATTAAAAGTTGTACCGTCATAATCAAAATCCCATTGATATGTAACGATTGAATGACTTGTTGAAGTTTGATAAGATGCTGTTCCATCAAAGGTAACAACTTGACTACAAGCAGCCGGATTAGGATTAGCTGACATTACAGCAACTGGAGAACCAGATTGTACATGAGTAGTGATACTTGGGATATTATCATTAGGAAAAGGATCTGGTGTAGTTGATGTTGTTGTTGAAGTATTTGTTACATCACCTGAGGTTGTAACTTCAACAGTGACATCAAAAAAAGAATCTTCATTATATTGAATTGTTCCTGGATTCCATCTAACAACACCATTTACAAATTCACCGTTTCCGGTGGAAGAGACATAAGTTGTTCCTTGTGGCAATGGATCAGAGACAACAACACCGCTGGCAGCAGTTGGACCATTATTGTGAACTGCAATTCTGTAGGTAATATTTTCTCCTACTGTAGCAGTAGAAGGACCAGTTTTAGTTGTTGTTGTATTTGCACTTACTAAACCGGCATCGCGAGTATCATCAATAACACCGGCAGCGAGTGTGAATGGATCGGTAAAACTCGTAGCCGGATCAACATCACTATCAACGGCATCACTACCACCAATATCTTTAGATGTAAAACCCCAACCTGAAGGTGCGGTAACAGCAACTTTGTAGGTTCCGCTTGGAACAGATGCAAATGCATAATAACCATTTACATCAGTGGTTGTAGAACTTAAAGAACTACCAGTTGATCCATCTAAAAGATTTACTTGAATATTTGCAAAACCAGGTTCACTACCATCTTGAATTCCATCACCATCAATATCTTTCCAAACAAAATTACTTATTGTACCGGTGTTCAAATCGTCATTTAGTATTGTACCGGTTCCGCTGTTATCACCAAACTTAGCATTCGTTGGTGAGGAAAGATTTACAGTAAAAGTTTCATCACTTTCTACATCAACATCACCATTGATATTAACTGAAATATTTTTTGTTGTTTCTCCCGGTGAAAAAGTTAAAGAGCCGGATGTATTTGTGTAATCACTTCCAGCCGCTGCCGAGCCATCCGAAGTAAAAAAATTAACAGTAACCATGAAAGATACTGCCGGGGTTAGTGTAACTGTAAAATTCATTGAAGATGTACCGGAGTTACCTTCGATCAAACTCACGTCGTTAATTGTTAAGATAGGATAATCGTCATTTAAGATTGTTCCGACTCCTCTACCTTTTGAAATGGAAGCGTTAATTGAATTATTAAGGTCAACATAAAATTGTTCATCCGTTTCAATATCTAAATCACCATTAATCGGTACGTCAACTATTAAAGATGTTGTTCCAGCATTTAACACAACAACGTCATTTTTCATTGTGTAATCACCAATGCCGGGAGTTGCGTTTCCGATTGCCGTATTGTTCAAAGTTGCATAACTAACAGTAGTATTAACACCGCTTGCAGCAGAAAGAGAAATAGTAAAATTCAAAAATTTTGTCCCGGAGTTTCCTTCAATAATGCTTATATCATTTATTGAAAGTGAAGGGGATCCATCATCATTAATAATTGTTCCTATACCTTGACCATCACCAATAGCGGCACCGATTGAATTGGATAAGTTGATAAAAAAGGTTTCATTAGCTTCAAACATCAGGTCGCCATTTACAAATACGTTAACTGGCTTTTCAATTTCGCCAGTATTGAACTGTAAAGTGCCGGAGACGGAAACGTAATCGGAGCCGGATGTAGCAGAACCATTTGCTGTTGAATAATTAACACTAATAGGTCCAGGTGCCGGTGCAGAGAGTTTTACTAAAAACGCAAATGATGTAGTACCGGAATTTCCTTCCGGAACGCTTGGATCGTTCACTGAAATTGTAACTTGTGCGCTTACATTTATGTAGAATATAAAAGTTATCAATGATAAAAATAGTTTCATGGCATCCTCTAACTTTTTTGATAATTTTTCTAAATGAATGTAGAGGAAGGATTAACTTTGCACAATCACACAAAAGTGTGATTTTAAAGAGAGGAGTGATTTAAAAATTTAGAGATCAAAACAATTGTTTATTAATTATCTCGATCTCAAGCAGTTTTGAAAATAATTTATGAAAACATTAACTCTTTAGAATAATATCTCTGACCTTATCTGTAATAGTTCTAAAATCAATTTTACCGCTTCCAGTTTTTGGCATTTCTGGTAATACAACAAATTTGTATGGCAGTGCTATACTTGGAAGCTGCTCGGACATTTTTTTCAAGATACTTTTTTCATCAATATGTTGTGTAAGTGCCGCAACAATTCTTGCACCGCGTATTGCGTCCGGTACTTCAACAACACAGCATTCAATTTCCGGTGGTAATAATTTTTCTAGAACATCTTCAACTTTTATTAATGAAATCATTTCTCCGCCTATCTTTAAGAACCGTTTTAATCTTCCAACATGCCACAAATAACCATCCGAATCTAGATAACCCATATCACCTGTATCATACCAGCCATGACGAAAGCTTAAAGAAGTTTGTTCAAAGTCATCAAAGTAACCTTTCATAACATTATCACCTTGAACTAAAATTTTACCAATCTCACCGACTTTGCATGCTTCACCGGTCTCATAATTCTCAACCCTAACTTGAACACCATCAATTGGTCTACCAACACTTCCGGGGCGATTAAATTCAAAATTATTTACAGTGATAGCAGGACTGGTTTCCGTTGCACCATATGCTTCGAGTAATACCTTATTGTGTTCTTTAATAAAACCTTCTCTTAGAGCATTGGGACATTTATCAGCTCCCGTTAAAAGAATTCGAACCGATTCAAAATCACCTGGTTTTGAATTTCGAAGATAACCCCAGAAGAATGTCGGTGTGCCGGCAACTAAAGTTGTTTTCTCTTCACGTATAATGTCACAGATTTTTTTAAAGTCAAGTGGATTAGCATAAGTTACAATTGTCATTCCTGTAGCCATAGGGACCCAAAGATTTGCTGTCTGCCCAAATGAATGAAAATATGGAAGGTTTGCCAGGAATATATCATCAGCAGAAAAAGTAAAAGCTTTAACAAGACTTTCATAATTAGAAGAAATATTTTTATGAGTAAGCTGAACTGCCTTTGGGTCTTTTTCACTGCCAGTTGTAAAAAGTATTACCAAAGTGTCATCTTCATTCCCTTCGTGAATACTTTTGAGTATTCGTTCTGTTGATGCACCTGCTTTAATTGCAGCTCTTAATTTGTTAAATATTGTTACCGTCTTCATAATATCTTCAATGTAAACCATTCCTTCTACATGAGGACAATTAATTTTCTGACAAAGTGCTCTCGAAGTAATGATCGTTTTAAATGCACATTTTTTTTGAGCGTATAGACAATTTAATGCCGCACCGGTTGAATAATTAATCATTACCGGAATACGCCCACTCATAAGAGCAGCAAGAACCGAAAGCACAGTTCCGGCAGAATTAGGTAACATGATACCTAAAAAACCGGGCAGATAATTTTGAAATTTCTTTGAGAGAATAAGTGAACCGATCAGTGCCCGTTTGTATGTAACACGCCGGTTAAGAGTTCGATCAATGATTGCAAGTTTTTTTTCATATTGTTTTGCAATTCTTACAAACTGTTGATGAAATAACATTATTACTCCAATTAATTTTTTTTTGATTTGACGATATTAACTATAACAATAATAAGATATATTTTACCATACTAAGCTAAGGCTAGATAAAAGTATAGAAATTATTTTACCACGTACTGTAATAGTAATCTTTTTCCCTCGGAGAATTTCAGTGACAATATGTGGTTTTAATATATAGTTAGCAATAAAAAAAATCTATTTCCCTTTTATATTGAGACATGAATACCCTTACTTCAATATAGACTTAAACTGCTCATTATTTTTTTGTAATTAATAAAAGATATTATACTTTCAACTGTTAATTTTTCAATAATATTCTTTTACGAGTAAACCATTATGGAAATTTTGAATTCAATTATTGATTTAATTCTACATGTTGATAGTCACTTAAATAATTTAATACTCCAATACGGGGCTTTAACTTATGGGATTTTGTTCTGCATTATTTTTGCCGAAACCGGTTTTGTTTTTACTCCTTTTCTCCCAGGAGATTCGTTACTATTTGCAGCCGGAACATTTGCAGCCAGAGGGTCGTTCAATGTTCACTTTCTATTTTTTCTCTTGGCATCTGCAGCATTCATAGGTGATAATGTTAACTATTGGGTTGGAAGAAAACTTGGTTCGAAACTTTTTGAAAGGAACAACAGATTTTTGAAAAAGGAATATTTAGATAAGACCCATAAGTTCTACGAAAAACATGGAGGTAAAACAATTATACTTGCAAGATTCTTCCCCATTATTAGAACATTCTCTCCGTTTGTTGCCGGATTAGGAAGTATGTCATATTCAAGATTCGTAATAAATGATATGGCAGGAGCAATTATTTGGGTTTCTATATTTGTGTACAGCGGATTTTACTTCGGTAACATTCCTTTCATAAAAAATAATTTTTCAATTGTTATTATAGCGATAATAGTAATTTCAGTATTACCGGCAATCATTGAATTTATTAGACATAGAAAAAATTTAATTAATAAATAAAATATTTTTAAAATTTCCTTTGGTGGAGTATCGAATGATTGATCAAAATTTATTAGGTCTTCTGATGCAAGGCGGTTTTACAATTTTCATTTTACTTGCTTGCTCGCTTTTATCCATTAAAGTTGTTCTTGAAAAATTTATTCAATTCAACAGCTTGAAGGAAATTCATTTAAGCAACTTCGTTAATAGGATTTCTGAAATTATAAAAAATAAAAACTTAAGCGATGCAATCACCGAATGCGAAAATTACAGAGTAAAATCTTTTTTATTCATGGTCGGGATGCCAATAGCTAATGTTTACAAATATATTTTGAAGAATTCTAATCTTCCAAAAGATGAATTGACATCTTCGGCATACAATAAACTAGATCAGGAAATTGTAAAACTTGAAAATGGATTGGGTATACTGGCAACATTAGGCGCTATCTCCCCTTTCATAGGATTATTCGGAACAGTTGTAGGTATAATAAAATCATTCAGTGCGCTTTCGCTGTCCGATACTTCTAATTATGCACATGTTATGAGCGGAATAGCAGAAGCATTGATAGCAACAGCGGCAGGTTTATTTGTTGCGGTTCCATCAGTTTTATTCTATAACTATTTCACAAAGAAAATTAAACTTACATTACCAATTATTGATGAAGCAATCCAAGATCTCATCCGCACATTGAAGAATTCAGGAGCTTAAACAATGCGGCGATATAAAATTGATGAAAAAGAATTTTCCGAAATAAACATCACTCCTTTTACTGATGTTGTTCTTGTTCTGCTAATCATTTTTATGATAACAAGTCCATTCTTAATAACAGGTTCATACAAGGTAAAACTTCCGCAATCAACTAATTCTGAAACCGATATGAGCAAAGGTGTTGAAGTTTATTTGACAGAAAACAATGAAGTTTTGATCAACAGCAAAGTAATTCAACTGCAAGATGTTCAATGGAATGTGAAGAATGAATTTGAAAGTCTGGGTACAAAGGATGTTATCATCAAAGCAGATAAGAATGTAAAGCACGGTTCTTTTATCCAATTATTAGATGAACTAAAAAAAGCAGGCGCTGTAAAACTTTTAATCTCTACAACGCGCTTCGAAACGAAATCACAGTAAGATAAGAGTAAACCGGGAACAGAAGATATATGCAAGAGTCAATGAGTAAATATTTTTCTTCACTTATTTCATTATTCATTCATTCGTTACTCATTATGTCTCTTTACTATATTGCTCTTCATACTCCCTATAAAACAAATGAACTTATTGAATTTAGTTTTAGCAGCGGCTCTGGCGGAGAAGATAATTCTATAATCAATAAAAGTGAAAAAGCAGAATTACAAAAGAAATCTGCAGACGATTTTATAAATACTGAAAAGAAAATTGTTAATAACGAAAAACTAATTACACCACTTAATGAAAGCGGAACCAAAGGAACAGGAGAAGGAACGGGAACCGGTAATAAATCCGGAATATCACCCGGTCTGCTCATTCCGCCAAAACCTAAAGTGGAAGAAATATATTTAGTAGCGGTTGATGAAATGCCTGAACCGATCGGAGGAATGCAAAAAATTATTTCGCAGGTTATTTATCCGGATGAAGCAAAAAGTAATGGTATTGCCGGAACTGTATTTGTACTTGCATTTGTTGATGAGAACGGTTCCGTTAGAAAAACTCTTCTTACAAAAGGCATTGGCGGAGGATGCGATGAAGCTGCACTTAGAGCAGTATCAGCTTCAAGATTCAAACCGGGGAAAGATAAAGGACACTACGTAAAAGTACAGATTCAAATTCCGGTTCCATTCAGATTCAATTAAAAAGCCCATCCCCACCCTTCCCAAAGGGAAGGGATTTTTAAACTTCGGAAGAGTTATTTAATTCCCTACTTTGTTACTGATATTTCTTTTTTTGGAAATAATTCCATCCGAAATAAACCGGGATACCAAGCAAAACAATAATTAGTCCGGGCCATGTGTAATCCGGTTTCTCTATTAGAAGAATTCCGGCAATTGTTGCAGCAGGAATAATATATAGAATCGGGAGAACCGGATAACCGAAAGCTTTATAAGGTCTCTCGGCATCAGGTCTTTTCTTTCTTAAAATAAAAATTCCGGATATTGTAAGAATATAAAATAACAGTACTGCAAAAACTACGTAATCAAGAAGCTGAGAATAAGTACCGGAGAGACAAAGTAAACTTGCCCATACTCCTTGAAAGATCAACGCTTTTGCAGGAACAGAATTCTTGTTTAATGTTCCGGTGGATTTGAAAAACAAATTATCTTTTGCCATAGCATAATAAACTCTTGCCCCTGCAAGTATCAATCCGTTGTTACAGCCGAATGTTGAGACCATAATTAGGAGCGCCATAATTATAGCGGCAGGTTCTCCAAAAAATAAATTTGCAGCGGCAGTTCCAACACGGTCTTCAGCAGCGAATTGAATTCCTAAACTCATTACATCATTTCCATTAATATTTCCTACTAATGGTAAAACACAAAGATAAGCCACATTCGCAAGTATGTAGAGAACCGTAACAACTAAGGTTCCTAAGAACAAACTAAGTGGAATATTTTTTTTAGGATCTTTTATTTCTCCTGCTGTGAATGTAATATTCTCCCACGCTACACTGGCGAAAAGAGAACCAACCATAGAGACTGCAATTGCAACAACTATAGAAAAACCGGTAAGAGATTCCACCCAATCAATTCTTCCATTTGATATATGAAGCCATTTAGCATCCCACATGTTTGAAAAATTTGCGCTGATCGCCTGAGCATTAGACCCAATAAACAATCCAAGTAATATTAATCCGAAGAGTGCAAGAGTTTTAGCGATAGTAAAAATATCTTGAACGAATTTTGCTTCACGAAGTCCGCGGATATTTATGTATGTAAGAATAATTACTGAACAGATCGCAAGAATTTGTCCGGCGGAAATTTTTAATTCTAACAAAGAGAAAAGAATATTTTTTGTGCTAAACGATGGAATAATTACCGCAGTGAATTTTGAGAAAGCAACAGCAACAGCGGCAATGGTTCCTGTTTGAATAACAAGAAATAAAGTCCATCCATATAAAAAACCAATAAGCGGATTATAAGCTTCACGTAGGTAAACATATTGACCGCCTGCTTTCGGCATCATAGCGGCAAGTTCTCCGTAGCTTAACGCACCGATAAGTGTAATCACTCCGGTGATCAGCCAAACTAATAATAAGATTCCGCTTGAGCCGACTGTTCTGGAAATATCGGCACTGACAATGAAAATTCCGGAACCAATCATCGAACCGATAACGATCATTGTGGAATCGAATAAACCGAGTTCTCTTTTAAAACCGTTTGAGGTATCGCTGCTCATACTTATGCCTATTTTTTGAGAACGAATTTAATTCATCATTCATTCAAGAGCCATAAAAAAAATAAGGGTAACTTAAAAACTAATGACCTTGACATTGTACTCTTGTCTTATTAGGTTTGGTGGGAATTCCCACAGAGAAAGGAAACCATGAAGACAAAAGTAGTGAAACAATACACGACCAGTCTTGATACTAAACGAAGGATCACTATCAGAGAAGCGGCATTTAACCTTTACAATGTTAAGGTTTACAGTGACGGGAATGTAATGCTGAGCCCGCGTATTTTGATAGATCCAAATACAGTATCGAAAAACACATTTAAGACTATTGAATCGTCAATGAAGAATTTCAAAGAAGGCAAGGTTTCCGATCCGATCAAATTAAATGAATTTGATTGGGATAGTGAGGAATAGTCTGTGGACTTTAAGATACGTCTCGGTGTACCTGATGTACTTGATCTCTGGAAAGATCTCTGCGAAAGAAGAAAAAAACAGAGACTTAGCAAAAGTGAAATTATCTTTCATAATAAACTAGGAAAAGCGCTTAACTTACTTGCTAATAATCCAAAACATCCTTCACTCACTTCTCACGGAATTCAATCTTTAACCAAGCGGTATGGTTGGAAAGTCTGGGAATCTTATTTAGAGAATAATGTTCCTGCTGCCGGTAGAATATTTTGGGTATATGGGCCTAACAAAAATGAAATTACAATTATTGGTATTGAACCTCATCCTGAAGATAGAAAGCACGCTTCTTATGAAAGAGTAAAATTATCTGCACTACCTAAGACTGTTGATAAACTATTGTGACAGCATAATTGCAAGGAATGCAAGAGCATAATTTTGAATAATAATCTATTAAAACTTTTTTATTTCAACATACCAGTCACTTGATTGTTCTAATGTTTGGTTTATTCTTTTTACAAGTTTGTGCGGATCTTCCAGACTTCCCTCTTGCAAAAGTGCAGATTCAAAAAGCTGTTCGGTTGCATTTCTAATAAAGTCATCGTTAGAATCAGCTTTGAAAATTTTTAGAAGGTTACGTACTAATTTATGATTTGGATTAACTTCAAATATTTTTTTCTGTTGATCCATCTCTCTATTTGCCATTTTCAAAATTTTTTGCATCGAAGCTGACAGACCTTCATCCTTTGATACAATGCAAGAAGCGCTGTCAATCAAACGGTTGGATTTTACTACGTCTTCTACTCTATCGGATAAAATACTTTTCATTTTAGAAAGAAGACTGAAGAAATGTTTCTCATCATCTTTATTTAATTCATCCAATTCACTCTTCTTCTCTTCAACATTTTTTAAGTCGCTCAACTTCTTCCAGTCAACCAAATCTGCAGACTTAAAATCATAATCTTTATATTTGCGTATTGACTGAATTACAAACTCATCAACGGGATCGAGCAGGAACAAAACTTCCAGACCTTTGCTTTTAAGTATTTCCATGTGAGGATCAAGTTCTATTGCTTCACGGTTAACACCAGTGATATAATAGATTTCTTTCTGTCCGTTCTTCATTCGTGATGAATAATCAGCTAAAGAAATAAGTTCATCCTTATCCTTACAAGTAGAAGAATTAAATCTGAGCAGTTCAACATATTTATCATGATTAGTAAAATCTTGATAACCCAGTTTGAATATTTTTCCATGCTCTTTCCAAAACTCGTAATAGCCTGCTGCATCATTTTTAGTTTTATCCGAGAGATAACTTAAGACAGCGGTTGTAACACTTGACGCAATCTTTGAGAATACAATATTTTCTTGTAAGGTCTCGCGAGAAATATTAAGCGGAAGATCTTCCGAATCTACAACACCTTTAACAAAACTCATATACTCCGGCAAGAGATCTTTATTCTTATGCTGAATTAAAACTCTTCGTACATATAAATCTAATCCGTAATTCTCACGGTCATACCAGAAGAACTCATTGCTCTTTTTCGGAATGAACAAAAGTGCATTGAATTGAATTGGTGCATCTACCGATTTATGAATGATATCCATCGGCGGATCATTATCATACGAAAGGAATTTATAAAACTCATCATATTGTTCTTTCTTGATCGAACTTTTCGGTTCCCGCCAAAGTGCTGTTACGGTGTTGATCTTTTCATTGCCGAGTAAGATTGGATAGGAAATAAAATTGGAATGTTTTTTAATAATATTTTCGAGCTGCCATTTTTGTGCATACTCGGCTGAATCATCTTTTAAGTGAATAACAATTTCTGTCCCGCGTAAATGTTTACCGTCGGGTTCTTCAATTTCATAATCGCCTAATCCGTCGGACTTCCATTTGATTGCCGGTTCATCTATGCGGAAAGATTTTGTTTTTATTTCAACTTCTTTTGCAACCATAAAAACGGAATAGAAACCGACTCCGAATTTCCCGATAATATTACCCGCATCAGCTTTTGTCTCAGCAATCATTTTTACAAATTCTTCAGTACCGGATTTTGCTATAGTCCCGATATTTGCTACTAATTCATCGCGCGTCATCCCGATTCCGGTATCAACAACCTTTAGAATTTTATTCTTCTCATCGAATTCGATTTTAATTTCTAACGGTAAGTCTTTATCGGATATTTCCGAGCCGCGGTTCGATTCGAAACGAAATTTATCTAATGCATCTGAAGCGTTTGAAATTAATTCCCGCAGAAATATTTCTCTACTCGTGTAAAGCGAGTGAACAAGGATATCAAGCAGCTTTTTTACTTCCGCTTTGAATTCATATTTTTTTGCAGCTTGACTACCGCTCATTCTTTCCTCCATAATGCTAAATGAAATTACTAAGAAATGATGGACAAATAATGTTTATTATTATCTGACGCTAAAATAAGAAGAGAAGAAATTTTCATCAACCCGAATAATTAATGTGCAGATAATTATTCTTTATTTGATTTCTCTTCTTCTTCCCCTTTTAATGCTTTCTTGAATGATCTAATACCCTTTCCTAATCCTTTTGCTAATTCCGGGATTTTCTTCCCGCCGAATAATAGGATAAGAATTAAAACTAGTATTAATATTTCCCCAAAGCCGATATTTCCCATATAGCAACCTTTAGATTTTATCTGATTAGAAAATATGTACAAATACATCGTTTACAAAATATTTTTTTGAAATAATTTCTATAATCTTTTGAATTATTCAAAGTAAGGCAGAGCATCTGGAGAATATTTTTTTATTTGGGTCAGAAGTTTTCCGGCTTCATTTATTCTGCCGAGTTTGACATAAATATCTTTTAAGTAAACACGTGCAATAGAATTTGTACTATCAAGTTCAACAGCTTTTGTAAGATATTGTTCTGCTTCGGATGTTCGTCCAGCGTGATAGAATGCTAATCCTTTTATTGTAAGTGCGTCAGATTTTCTTGACGGACAAAATTGAATGATAAAATCGCAATCATGTAAAATCATTTGCAAATTATTTTTATTTCCGCTCGAAATCATATTCAATAAATCATTATAGGCGTTTATATAATATTTAATAAACTTAACATCACAAGCTTCAGTTTCAATTGGAGATTCCCGGCGTGTGAATATAGGCAAGAGTTGACGCAGCTCTTCGGAATAGATCAGTTGTGTATAATAATTTTTTTGAAATTCATTTTGGACAAAGACGGCACATTCAGCAAATGCGCTTGGTTTAGCTCCGGCGGGGAAAATTATATAATCCGGTTTTTGCGAAAGTACATATTCGGAATTATAATGTCTTTCTTTCCACAAAACGGGAAGTTCATCATTTATTCCATAAACTTCTTTCGGATTATGTGCAATATATTCGTCTGTCAGTCCAACAAGGTCAATTACTTTTGCAGTTGAATAAAACGAAAAAGCTCCAATAGTTGACATTGCCACTGTAATATTCTTGCTCTTGTTCGTGCTCATGCTCTTGCTCTTTTCATTTACCCATTCTGCATAGATTTTCATTTTCTTAACTAAACCGGCTTCATAAGATCGTTTATTCATCATTTCATTTTTTTGCTTGCCATAGTTCAGATAACTAAGCAGCGATAATAAAATAAATACAATGATCAGAACCGATTGAAGAATAACTTTTTTTTGTGAAAAGATTATTTCGATAATTTCAACCACAGCTTTTACAAATAGAATCATTATTAACGGCATAATAGGAAGGAAGAAACGGTGAATTGGAAGAACATCTCCGCCGATTAAGATTACAATTACTATCCATAATATTGTAATCCCAAACAACAGGGCGAATTCTCTATTAGTGTTTTTATTTTGGAATAGAATTACCGGTAGAATTAAAACAAAACCATATAACAAATATGAGCGTGCAAAATCATAGAAGTAATTTATTCCGCGCTGTAAGAATTGAAAAGTAAACTCTGTCTTTGCATAAAATGTATTTGGCAAAAGATAGCCGTAATAAACCGACCGGAAGATAACGTAAGCGGATAAAGGAATAAGAAAAAATAAAATTTCTTTACGAGTGATGTTATCAAGCATCTTTGAAATGGAATTTTTCTCTTCCCGTCCTTTCCATTCTAAATAATTGAATAATATTTTATGAAATATTATCAGAGCAAAAAATATTAATCCTTCGGGACGCAATAGTGAATTCAGTACAGATACAGCAACAAAAGTTAAATTTGGTTTGTCTTTGTCTCCGTTTATGTAAAATATTATAGATAGTAAAACCAGAGATACGAATAGATTGGTCTCCATTGCACTCACTCCCCAATAAACCATTGGAGTGGAAAATGCTAATAGGAAAACCGGTAAAAGATTTTTCATCTCATAAATAATTCTTGCTAAAACAGACTCACTTTCACTCTTCCCGTTTATTAGTTTAGAAAGAAAATATGTAAGGATTAAGACACAAATGCTGAAAATGATTGACAATAACTGCGCGGTCTTTTCAAGATCAAGAGCAAGTTTGAGATTATGATTTAGAAACTCTATTCCGCTTAAAATCATAATCCATAAAAAATTTGTATAACCTTCAACTCGCTCTCCTTCATTGAATACCAAACCCTTCCCTTCCAAATAATTTTTTACATAACGCAAAGAAGTGTAAGTATCATCCTGAATAAATCTTACTTCTAACATGTTAGAAATAAAGAGAGCAATAATTATTGCAAACAAACCGTATGCGAAAATTTGTGTGGATTTCATTTCTATATTAATAATGAGTTGTGGTTACAATTTACTAATTTTCGTTTAGAGTTATTTATTTAACAAAACTTAGCAGATGGATTTTAGAACACATATAAAAGAGACTATCAAACTTGCAGTACCAATTTCCTTAGGTCAGTTGGGACATGTAATGATGGGTGTAGTTGACAGTTTGATGGTTGGTAAAGTCGGTTATACTTCTCTTGCTGCTGCTTCACTCGTAAATGGATTATTTTTTCTAGTCCTGGTTGTTGGAATTGGAATGACATACGCATCAACTCCTTTAATTGCAATTGCTAAAGGTTCAAATAACCGGAGTGACTGTGGGAAGATATTAAATCATTCGTTACTTGTTAACGTTTTATTCTCAATAATATTAATGTTGGGCACTTTCTCATTATCATTTCTTATCCCGCACTTGAATCAACCAAGAGAAGTAGTTAGAGAAGCAATACCATATTTACAGATTCTAACTCTTTCTGTAATCCCATTTATGGTTTTTCAGTGCTACCGGCAATTTTTAGAAGGTTTGTCAATTCCAAATCCACCGATGATAATTGCAACCTCTGCGAATCTATTAAACGCATTTCTAAACTGGATTTTTATCTACGGTAATTTTGGTTTTCCGGCAATGGGTTTATCTGGTGCCGGTATTGCAACAACAACAACGCGCTGGGTTATGGCTGCAGTGCTTATGATCTTTACATTAAAATATGTACGAGTAAAAATTTATGAACCAAAATTCAAAATTAAACCGGTAGATAATAATCTTGTAAAAAAATTAATCAACATCGGTTTACCAAGCGGATTTCAGTATTTGCTGGAAGTTGGAGCTTTTGCATTCGGTGCAATAATGGTTGGATGGATTGGTGCAAAACCGCTTGCCGCACATCAGATTGCAATAAGTTTAGCTTCTGCAACTTATATGGTTATCTTAGGGATTGCATCAGCTGGTACAATTCGTGTCGGAGATGCCGTCGGGAAGAAGAGCATTGAACAAATTCGCTCAGCAGGCTTTAGTGCACTCACATTAGCTTCAGTTGTGATGTTAACTTTTGCTGTAATATTTTTTCTGTTCAGAAATATTCTTCCAACATTTTATAACAATAATTCGGAAGTAATCGAGATTGCAAGTGTACTTTTGATCGTAGCTGGATTATTTCAACTCTTTGACGGATTACAAGCTACCGGTATTGGAATACTAAGAGGATTGACTGATGTAAAGATTCCATTAATAATATCAATATTATCTTATTGGGTCGTTGCAATACCAATATCTTATGTTCTAGGTTTTGTTTTCAATTTTGGTGCGGCTGGAATTTGGGTCGGTTTACTTTTAGGATTAGCATCATTAGGTATAACAATGCTTTTTAGATTTAATATTAAGAGTAAAACCATTTTTGGATGAAACAGACTAAATCCTATTTAATAATGAAATAATATTTATTTTTGTCCACACTTTATAATCTACTTATAGAAAGAAGGATGAATGGGAAAATTAGCTCCACTATTTGTAATTATCGCCGCCGCACTTTGGGGATTCGATGGAATTGTTTTACGTCCTGCACTTTATAGTTTACCTGTACCGCTGGTAGTATTTATAGAAAGCACAATCGTAGCTCTATTATTATCGCCAATATTTATAAGACAATATTCCAAAATAAAAACCCTTTCAAAAAAAGATTGGCTTGCATTTTTTGGAGTTGCACTTTTTGGCGGTGCAATCGGAACAATGGCAATTACAAAAGCTCTCTTTTATGTCAATTTTGTAAATCTATCAATCGTTATACTGATTCAAAAACTTCAACCGGTATTTGCATTGTCGCTTGCGGGAATTTTACTAAAGGAAAAACTTCCAAGAATTTTTTTCTTCTGGGCTTTTCTTGCAGTCACAGGTGCATATTTTATGACATTCGGTTTCTCACTTCCGAATTTTCTAACCGGAGATAAAACATTAGTAGCGGCAGGTCTTTCATTGATTGCCGCAGTAAGCTTTAGTTCATCAACAGTTTTTAGTAAAAGAGCATTAAGAGATGTTGGTTTTGAAATGGGTACTTATTTAAGATTTTTATTATCTGCTGTTATAATGATAGTAATTGCTACTTTAATGGGAGATATAAAAACAATTTCAAGTGTATCTACTTATCAATGGATGATCTTTTTAATAATTGCATTTACGACCGGCGGCGCAGCAATATTTTTATATTACTACGGACTAAAAAAAATCACAGCATCTATTGCAACTATTTGCGAATTGGCTTTCCCTCTTACAGCAGTAGTTCTGGAATACTTTATTCATCGTAATATTTTGAACCCGGTTCAATGGATTGGTGTGGCAGTGTTGATCTTCAGTATATTAAAAGTATCGCGGATCAATCTTAACAACGTGAAGAGCTAATTGTTATTTTGTCTCCAGTTTATTTGCAACATCAATAATGATTATCCAACGCTTCCCTTCTTTCTTCCAGACGTGCATATAATTGTAAGTTCCATTTTTAGTTTCATCGGAGTCAGAAATTTTTAGCTCGCCATAAGTAAAACCAAGATCTTTGGATGAAGAAATTTTTCCTCCAATGGGATTAAATGTATATGTCCCGCTGTTTTTTGAAAAATGATCAGTAATCGCAGTAATTCCAATAATAGGATAAAGTTCATCTCGAAGTAATCGTGATTCTTCATTAATAAATTTTTTATAAGTTGATGCAACACCCATTTTAGAAATTATCATTGTTAATTCTTTATCGTTATTAAAAAGTTCATCGGCTTTTATTCTTTTCATTCCCTTTCTTAGCGCAGATAGATTAGAACTAGTCATTTCATATTTAAGCGGAACATATTGTTCCGTTGGTTTATTATTGCTGCAGCCCATATCAATAGCGAATCTAAATTCTCCATCCGTTTGTTTTTGCCACACAGTAGAAAAATTACCAAACCAAATAGCAGAACTGTCTTTATCTTTTTTAAAATCTGCCGGACCGGTTGTAAAGCCCATATCTCCATCACGTGAAATCCCTGCATATGTTGGATACCAGTTAAGTAAGCCTGGTCTTTTTTGCGCATTACTTAGATATGTCTTTCCGTTAACTGCATTAGGTCTAAAAATAATTCCGTCATCTGCTATAAATTTCAAAAATGCATCTCTAGTCCCGATTTCAGCAGCTGCCGATACAAATGCATATTCTGTTGCAATCAAAGCATTAAGATTAGGATTTTTTATCTGCGCATGAATAGTGCAAACAAACACCAGACATATCAGAGCAAACAAATATTTTTTCATATTCCCTCATTTTGATACTTCAATTTAGATGGGGAAAATTATTGCTACAATACATTTATTAGTGAACATCATTTTTTCTTTTTCTCAAACTCAATTGAAGCAGAATTGATACAAAAACGTTGTCCAGTCGGTTTTGGACCATCATCAAATACATGCCCTAAATGTCCGCCGCAATTACTACACATAACTTCAATTCTGTGCATCCCGAAACTATTATCATCTTTTAAGATCACATTCTTATTATTTACAACATCAGAAAAACTTGGCCATCCGCAGCCGGAATCAAATTTTGTGTCGGAATCAAATAGAACTTGTCCGCATGCTGCACAGCGGTAAATTCCTTTCTCATCAAAGTTCCAGTATTTACCTGTAAATGGTCTTTCTGTTCCTTTCTCTCTCAATACTTGATACTGTTCCGGAGTTAAGGATTCTTTCCATTCATCTTCTGTCTTTTGAACTTTAACATCCATTTCTTTCCCTTTCGAGTTATTTGAATTTATATTTTGTTGCGCACAACCAATCGTGCTGTTTGTAAGAATCAACAACATGATAAGAAATATATTCTTCTTCATTGTAAACCTTTCTTTTATTTGAACCATTAGTATAGACGGAAAGAAGAGTAATACCTTACAAAAAATTATTTTACTTTTTTCATGTACTCTTCAGTTTCTTCGAGGGAATTAAAATATCCGATTCGAACACGATACCGGATCGCTCCTCTAACGTATCCTTCAGTAATAAAAGAGTTATGACCTTCGGATTTTAATTTTGCAACTTCACTTACGGCTTTTGATTTATTTTTCCATGACGAAACTTGGAAGGAATATTTTGTACCATCAGTAAAGATTGTGCTTTTGGGATTTGTTTCACTTTCACTCTTATTTCCCTGCCGAGAGAGTTTATCATTTTTCTTTTCAGTTAAAGGAACTTTCAAATTATTGTCGGATTTAGTCTTGTCATAGGAAGGTTTAATATTATTATTTATCTGAGCAGATTTTTGAACGGAATCTTTTTTACCAAGGAAAAAAGCCACGCGGTCTTTTGCATTTACAGAATCTTTTGTTGTTTTATTTAACTGAGTTCCGAATAATTTACTTTTTTGAGAATCAGAATTTGATAGTTCTTTGTTCTTATCGCTGTTTTTAGAAAAATCTTTTTGTTCAATTACAGCAATACCGGCTTTTAAGTATTCGACTGATTTATTAAAAACTGCAGTCATTGCTTCATTACCTTCTAAAGGAATCGAAAAATTTTCGCTGCCGGATGTAAATCCAGGTAATGATGTCTCTCCAAGTATTTTTAGATTTTTATCGTAATAAAGAGTACCTATTACTGTGTACTTTTTAGAAGCCGCATTAAATAATATTTGTGATTTTACACTTGCAGCTTCTTTATTTAATGAAGCTATTAATTGAGGTTGTTTATAAGAGGTTATACTTAATACTGAGATCTGATTTTCAAATTGCTTGATACTTGATGTATCAATATATACGACCTGATCTTTTGAATCGTATACACTTTCCCATTTTTGTCCGGGTGATTGTGCGTAAAGTTCAACTCCACACAAAACAAGGGTTACGATAATTATATTTTGTTTTCTCATTTTAAATATTTCATTTTGTAACTGATGCAAATTTAATTAAAAAAAAATTCATAAAAATTTTTATTCAATAGATGAAATCTATTACTATTTCTTGACTAAAATACTTGGATGTGCTATTTTTCGCCCAACATTTTTGAAGATTGATGCTTACTGAATTCGGAAAAATTCTAATTTTTATTATGCTTGCCATCGTTTTTGTGGTTGCAGTATTCATTATTTCAAAATTTTTAAGCCCAAATAGACCAACCCGCGAAAAATATTTAACTTATGAATGCGGTGAAAATCCTCAAGGTTCACCCTGGGTAAAATTTAACATCCGCTTTTATGTTGTTGCTCTAATTTTCCTCATTTTTGATGTTGAAATCATTCTACTTTTTCCTTGGGCACTTACTTATAAAGAATATGGTGTTTATGGATTTCTTGTCGGGCTAATATTTCTTTTAGTATTAGGTCTTGGTGTGGTTTATGAATGGCGAAAAGGCGATTTGGAATGGGCTCGTCCGTATCCCAAACCCCCACAGTTAGATGAAATATTAAAACCGAAGTCTTAATTTCGAAAAGAGAATTTTTAATGGGTTTATTAGATAAAGAGTTTTCTGACGGTAATATCGTCATCGCAAAAGTTGATGATTTAATGAACTGGGCAAGACTTTCATCAATTTGGCAACTAGGTTTCGGTCTTGCATGTTGTGCAATTGAAATGATGGCTACCTCAGCTTCCCATTATGATTTTGATCGTTTCGGTGTTATCCCAAGAAATACTCCACGACAAGCAGACGCAATAATTATCTCCGGTACAGTTACTTTAAAAATGGCTACCCGTATTAAAAGGTTATACGAACAAATGCCTGATCCAAAATATATTATCTCTATGGGAAGTTGCGCTAACTGTGGCGGACCATATTGGGAACACGGTTATCATGTTTTAAAAGGAATTGATCGCGTGATACCGGTTGATGTTTACGTCCCAGGATGCCCGCCAAGACCGGAAGCATTATTAGAAGGTTTACTCAAATTACAAGAAAAAATTCGAAATGAATCTCTAAGAAAGAAAATTGCATGAAGAATCCTGAAGAAATTTTTAAATTATTGAAGAAAGAATTCAGTGAGATAATTCTTGACCTCGACAAAGAAACGCCTACAGAATCAATCATATTAGTTGATCCCATGCAGATCACTAAGATTGGAAAATTTTTACGTGAGAACGAAGAACTCAAGTTCGATAGTTTAATGGTTCTCTCCGGTGTAGATGACGCTAATGGAACTAAGACTAAAGATGAAGATGGGTCAGATATGATAAGCGGTGGAACTCTAAGTGTATACTACCATCTGCATTCGACAGTTTTGAAGCATAAAATTACCCTAAAAGTTTCTACTCAAAGAGAAAATCCTCAAGTTGAATCTGTTTATAATGTTTGGAGAACTTCCGATTGGCACGAACGTGAAGCTTTCGATTTGTTCGGGATCATATTTCTAAATCATCCGGATTTAAGAAGAATATTAATGCCTTACGATTGGGAAGCAGGTTATCCTCTTAGAAAAGATTATAAGAACCCGGAATTTTATAAAGGAATGAAGGTTCCCTACTGATGGCTTTAAAGACTGAAACAATGGTTCTCAATATGGGTCCACAACATCCTTCAACACATGGTGTGTTGCGGCTTGAGCTTGAGATTGAAGGTGAACTAATATTAAGTGTGAAACCTCATATTGGTTATCTACATAGATGTTTTGAAAAACACGCTGAAGCGATGACTTATCCTCAAGTAATTCCCTACACAGATAGGTTAGATTATTTGGCAGCTATGGGAAATAATTTTGGCTACGTTATAGCTGTAGAAAAATTGTTGGGTATTCAAATTCCTGAACGTGTAGAGTATATACGAGTAATTATGGCTGAACTTCAAAGGATCGCATCGCATTTGGTTGCAATTGCGACAAATGGTGCAGACATTGGTGCTCTAACGCCTTTCCTCTATCTCTTTCGTGATCGCGAATATATTTTAACTCTCTTCGAAATGACTTGCGGTGCGAGAATGCTATATAATTATATGTGGATTGGTGGGCTTTCACATGATATACACCCTGACTTTGTAAGAAAAACGAAAGAATTCATCAATCATTTCCGCCCAACTGTTACTGAGTTGAATAATCTTCTTACATTCAATAAAATTTTTATAGAAAGAACAGCTAATGTTGGTATTCTTCCTCTTGATACAGCAATTAATTTTGGTGCAAGTGGTCCAGTATTGCGTGGCAGCGGCTTACCATTCGATGTTCGTAGAGAAGATCCTTATTCAATTTATAACCGTTTTGATTTTGAGATTCCAACAGGTAAAGGATTAGTTGGAACTGTTGGTGATTGCTGGGATCGTTATTATGTTCGAGTTCTAGAGATGGAACAAAGTGTACGCATCATCGAACAGGCTATAGATAATATTCCGGAAGGCGATGTTCAATCAGCAATTCCAAAAAGAATTAAACCGCCCAAAGGAACAGTATATGCACGCGTTGAAAATCCGCGCGGCGAGTTAGGATATTTTATAATTAGCGATGGCAACATTAATCCATTTAGGGTGAAGGTTCGAGCACCATCATTTGTTAACCTTGAAGTCATGGGAGAATTGTGCAAAGGTCATTTAGTCGCTGACGTAATTGCAATTCTCGGTAGCTTAGATATTGTTTTAGGAGAGATAGATAGATAATGTATCAATTCCTCTATAACTTGATTGGTAATGAACTAATTGCAGGATTACTTGTTGCAGTTGTGCCGCTTACCATAATTCTTGTCTTCGCACTCTTTGGTATTTGGTTGGAAAGAAAAGTTTCAGCTCACATGCAAGATAGATTAGGACCAATGCGAACCGGTTGGCATGGTTGGCTTCAAACCGTTGCTGATCTAATGAAAATGTTACAGAAAGAAGATATTGTTGCAACGGGTGCGGACAAAACTCTCTATAATATCGCTCCTATTCTTGTCTTCACCGGAAGTTTCGCAGCATACGCAGTAATTCCCTTCTCCAGTAAATTACTAGGCAGTGAAGTTGAAATAGGACTTTTTTACGTTCTTGCTATTTCCAGTTTAGTTGTTGCCGGAATATTAATGGCTGGCTGGTCAGCAAATAATAAATATTCTTTACTTGGTGCAATGCGTGCAGCCGCTCAGATTATTAGTTATGAAATTCCGACCGCTTTGATAGTACTTTCAATGGTTATGCTTACCGGAACATTAAGCTTAGATAAAATAAGTCAAATGCAAACTTCCTCATTCTGGAACTGGAATATTTTCGGCGGAGCGATTTTCGGTTTATCAAAATTTTTATTGATCCCATTTATGTTCGTTGGTGCAATGATAATATTTATCAGCACACTTGCAGAAGTAAATAGAGTACCCTTCGACATTCCTGAAGCTGAATCAGAATTAGTTGCCGGATATTTTACGGAATATTGCGGAATGAAATGGGGTATGTTCATGCTTGCTGAATACGGTAATATGTTTGCCGTTTCTGCAATAGTTTCCATTTTGTTTTTTGGAGGTTACCAATCACCTATTGGTTATCTTGGTAATTCTATTGGCGCTCAATGGCTCGTTCCATTCGAACAAGGATTCTGGTTCATAGCAAAAGGATTAACATTAGTATTTGTACAGATGTGGTTACGTTGGACACTCCCCCGATTACGTGTTGATCAGCTTATGACCGTTTGCTGGAAGTATTTGATTCCTTATGCTTTCATAAACTTAATTATCATTGGAATAATTTCTATACTATAAACCGATGAAACAATATTTTAAAAATACTTGGGATGGATTATTTACTGTCTTTATCGGAATGAAAGTTACCTTTAAGCATTTGTTTACACCTGCTGTAACAATTCAGTACCCGGATATTAAAGTTAAACTCCCCGATCGTGTTAGAAATAGATTGTATGTAAATATGGATGATTGTATTGGATGCGATCAATGCTCACGTGCATGTCCGGTAAGTTGTATCGAAATTGAAACTGTAAAAAGTATTCCCGGTGAAGATTTAGGTTTTACTTCCAACGGAAAAAAGAAAGCTCTTTGGGTTACAAAATTTGATATTGATATTGCAAAATGCTGCTATTGCCAGTTATGTGTTTTCCCTTGTCCGACCGAATGTATTTACATGACAGACGTATATGAATTTGCTGAATATGAAAGAAGTAATTTTATTTACAAGTTTGCAACATTAACTAATGAAGAAGCCGCTCAGAAAAAAATAAATTATGAAAAATTGCAGGCTGAAAAAGCTGCTGCTGCTGCAAAACCAAAACCGGAAACACCGGCACAAACTGAAAATAAATCTGAGTAAATATTTTTGAGAATAGACTTAATGAATTTTTACGATATCATCTTTTACATATTCGCCGCCATTACTTTATTATCTGCATTATTTGTAGTTACAACAAGAAATATTGTACACTCTGCTTTTTATTTATTGTTTACTTTCTTTGGCGTTGCCGGAATTTATGTTTTACTCGGTGCTGATTTTATTGCAATCTCACAAATATTGATTTACGTCGGTGGTATATTAATTTTGTTGTTGTTCGGTGTAATGCTTACTAATAAAATTACTAATGTTGAGATTCGTACAGGAACCGTTCATATGTTACCAGCAGCAATTGCTTCCGGAATCTTTATGGGCGCCGTTGTTGCTGTTATGGTTTGGACTGAATGGAAATCCGAACCGTCAGTAATACCATTAACCACAACTAAGGATATTGGCCATCTTTTACTGACAGATTATGTTTTGATTTTTGAACTGTTAGGAATTCTTTTACTTGTCGCATTGATTGGTGCGGCATCTATTGCAAGAAGAGATAAAGAATAGTTTCTGGTTTCTGGATACTCGATTCTGGATAATGAAATTAATAATGTTTTTTGAAAGGATAGAACACGAATTAAACAAAGCAACGAATCTTCACGAATTGATCTGCGTAAACTCAGGCAAGTTTCGTTTAATCCGCGTTCTATTATTAAAATTGTAGGAGAAAAGATTTGTTACATGTTGGTTTAACACATTTTTTAGTCGTTAGTGCAATTTTATTTTCGTTAGGCATCTACGGTATAGTTACAAGAAAAAATGCTGTGATGGTTTTAATGGGAATTGAACTTATACTTAATTCCGCCAATATCAATTTCATTGCTTTTTCTAAATATGGTAATTTCGGTTTAAGCGGACAAGTCATTGCTCTGTTCGTAATTGTCCTTGCAGCAGCAGAGGCAGCAATAGCACTTGCTATTGTACTAAATATATATAAAACATTTTCAAACGTTAATGTTGACGAAATAGATCACTTAAAAGAATAGGTTATGAGCGAAAGTTTACTGATCAATATTTGTGTTGTTATTCTTTTTCTTCCTCTGCTCGGATTTACCACTGTTATTTTCTTGGGTAAAAGAATTCCAAAACTTTATCTGTTCGAAGTTGCAATTCTAGGAGTCGCATTAGTTCTATCAATCATTGTTGCTTATGTAAAACTTTCAATCTACAATACAAAAGATATAGTTGCGGCATTTACATGGATAACAATGGGCAACGCACCATCACAAGGTGTCATTAACATTGATCTAGGATTTAAGATTGACAACATCACTGTATTGATGCTCTTCGTAGTAAATCTAATCAGTTTCCTAGTCCATGTATTCTCAATCGAATACATGCGAGGCGATAGACTATACACTCGTTATTTTGCTTATTTGGGAATTTTTACTTTCTCGATGCTTGGAATTGTTCTTACACACAATTTGTTAATGATGTACATCTTTTGGGAGTTAGTTGGTCTTTCATCATACTTATTAATTGGTTTTTGGTTCGAGAAAAAATCAGCTTCCGATGCTGCTAAGAAAGCATTTATTGTAAATCGTATAGGAGATATTGGAATGTTTGCCGGTATACTTATTCTTTTTACTCAATACAAAACATTTACGTTCGATATTATATATCAACAGATCGCCGCTGGCAATATTCCGTTTGGAAGTAATGCTTGGTTAACTGCAGCTGGGATTTTAATTTTCATGGGAGCGGTTGGTAAATCTGCTCAGTTCCCTCTGCATGTTTGGTTACCCGATGCTATGGAAGGTCCAACGCCTGTTAGCGCATTAATCCACGCAGCTACAATGGTTGCCGCGGGAGTTTATCTCGTTGTTAGAATTTTTGTTATGCTTACTGCCGATGCAATGTTAGTCATTGCAGTAGTAGGTGCATTTACATCACTCGTAGCCGCAACAATTGCTCTCACACAAAATGATATTAAAAAAGTTTTAGCATACTCAACTGTTTCTCAGTTAGGTTACATGGTAATGTCACTTGGAGTTGGTGCTTATGCATTTGCATTCTTTCATCTTATTACTCACGCATTTTTCAAAGCATGTTTATTTTTGGGATCCGGATCTGTTATTCACTTAATGCATCACGAACAAGATATACGCAATATGGGCGGACTTAAAAAGAAAATGCCGATTACCTATTACACATTTTTAGTTTCTACTTTGGCAATTTCCGGAGTTCCGCTTTTCTCCGGCTTCTTAAGTAAAGATGGAATCCTTGCAGGCACTCTTGCATTCGGTAAACTTACAGGACACTGGTTTATTCCAATCATCGGATTTTCTGTTGCTGGACTGACTGCATTCTATATGTTCCGTTTAGTAATTTTAACATTTCACGGTGAACCAAAAGATCATCATAAATTTGATCATGCACATGAATCACCTTTTGTTATGGCAGCTCCGCTTGTTGTTCTTGCAGCACTTTCAATTTTTATTTGGTACACACCAAATCCGATTGGTGCTGCAGACGGTTGGGTATTAAAGAATTGGATTAAAACTCCTGCACAAGTTGTACCGATTGAAACTCGTTTTGACTTTATGAAACCAAG
>JACRFC010000071.1 GCA_016234355.1 Ignavibacteriales bacterium | reverse complement strand
TTATCGTCTTTAATAATTATTCTTCGCGCATTTCCTTCTTTTATAAGCTCTTCGATCTTAGTAAGAAGTTCTTGTCCTTTAATTTTGAATTCCATTTTCTTTATCTCCATTTATAAATTAATGCTTATTAAACTTGGAATATCTAATGTTCTACAACAGCAATATTCAAATCAGTTATTATTGTTGAAACCGCTTTCATCATAGAAATAACTGCGGCGAAAAATGATCTAGCCCAAAAAGAATTTACAGGCAGATCCATCCAATAATTATTCCGCTGAGATTTGATCACAACACGTGAGACTTTCCCTTCATAAAAGTACTTCTCAATAGTAATCGAAGTGCTGTCATTAACTTTCATAGTTGGTTTCCTGGTCGAACTATCTTTTACACACATTAGATGAACCGGAATGCCTCTTTGTTCCGCGAAGAACAAATATGATGATCATTTTTTCGGTGGATAATTATATGATGAAAAAAGAATATTAGATTTGTGCGTTTTCGAAAAGATTATTTTGTTGAAACTAAATCAAACTGCTAACTTAATTACATGCGAATATTCTACAGATAGCGGGTTGCCCTGTTTTCTAAAAGAAGAATTATTTTTTTTCCTTAAATATTTTTTCTCTTGTCTTTTTGATCTTCTTACTTTTTTATTCGCTAAATAATAAAGCCGGACTTCAGGGAAAAGTCCTTCATTAATAACTTGCAATTCAAAATGAGAGACGCTTCTCTCTCTTGTTTGGAAAAGATTGATTTGATTTGGGGTTTCTAAAGTTATTGGTAGCATGCGCCTATAAATAAAAATAATTCGTAATCACTGCCTGTCACAATTAAAATTTATTAAAATAGATCTATTCTTCCTAATACGATTTTATAAAATATAAAATTTTTTTGTTGATATTGTCCTATCCTTGTGTATGAGTTGTTGATTCATTCCGGTGTTATTTTTTTTCAATTACAACATCATGTTTTATAAATTCTTCTCCGCTACCGGGAATGTTAATAATTATTTTCCCCTCATTAAATTCAGCGCCGATAACTTTCCCGATTAATTCAAAATTCATAACTCCTAATTCATAATTTCTGTTTGGTTTTCCTTCACAATAAATTATTAACTTATTTCCATTATACTCTTGAGAAATAATTTTTAATCCTTCGTTCGTTGCACCGATCGGAGTAGTTGATGAGAGCAAATAAATTCCAATAGATGGTTTATAGTTGATTACTAATTCATTTTCCCCTTTTGCTTTAAAATTTGTTTTAAGCTGATAAGCCTGCTCATGTTTTACCAATTCAGAGTCCAGCTTCTTTCCATTTAACATTACAGAATTAATTTCAACACCTAATTCAAAATCCGGATTGTATTCGAATTCAATTTCTTTATCGCTATTTACATCTATTAGCAATTTCATTTCACCATTCTGCACTCTACACTCTGCACTCGTCACAGTATTTTTAATCTTAATATTTTTCACTTCCAAATATTTCCAATCGGCAGGCAATTTGGGGGCAAAAGTAATTTTGTTATTAAGTGCGTCAACTTCCAGCCCGATTAACCCATTCACCATAGGAAAAATATAACCGCTTACGCTGAATCCTTGATCGTGATAAGCTTCACCAAGTTTTGTGTTGATATCACCGGAAAAAACTTCCGGTACAATTCCGATTCCATAATCGAATGCATGTTGAGCGGTCTTGCGGATAGTTTCTAAACCTTGAAGATTAAAATGTGTATAGAATTGCGCAGCACCAATAAAATAAGAAGTGAACGGCCATATTGTTCCGTAATTATAATTTGCCGGTTCATACATAGAAGATTTATTCGAAAGATTTCGCACGCCCCAATTTGTAATCATATCACTCTCGTTGAATTTTTTTATCGTGCTAACACTGCGTTGTTGATCATACAAACCGAAAAGAATTGGAGTTGATGAATAAATATTTTTATCTCTGACTTGCTTTCCGTCTTCCGCCGCACCAAAACTGTAGAAACCGAGATCATCAATCCAAAATATTTTTTCTAATGCTTGTTGTGCTTTCGGAAATAGTTTTGTTGTTTCGTCTTCAACCTCCTTATCACCAACGTACTTTGCCATCAAGTTCACTTCTTTAATTCCTTGCGTCCATAAACTTTGTGTGTAATTGTCATTAAAGATTTTTACCAGTGAACCGAATTCAAGAACTCCAAGTCCTGCACCTTTTAAATCCATTAGACCATCTCCGTTGCTGTCTTTACTTAAACTCCACTTATAAGCTTGAACGATTGATTTCCAACTTTTCTTAATGAATTCCAGATCGCCCGTTTTTCTGAAATAATCACCAATTGAAACTAAATACCATGGAGAGGTATCTGCGTGGTTATATCCGAAATGATAATCATTCCACCAATCAATCAGTCCGTCGCTTTGTGAAAGTTCGTGCGCCATTTTTCCCACATCAATTACTTTATCGGTTGGATTCTTTTTCCTTATCGGAAAATTTTCTTGACGCTGCCATTTTTGTGTAAACTCAAGCGCATCCCGGACGGTTGAATAATCGCCGTAACTATTCATTGCAAGTGAATTAATAAAAGCGTCTCCGCCAAAGTACCAAGCAAATCCCGGACGACCTCCGCCGCCGCTTAAACCGTAACCTGCTACTAATCCTTTTCCTAACGTTGCATTATCCACCATTAAATTATTGAGAGCAACTTTCCCGTACTCGAAAGCAAGATTTAATTTTTCATCCGGTGTAATTACTTCTACTGTTGAGTTGCGTAAGTTTTGATAGTATTCGTAATTTTTTTTGTAAAGAGATTCAATGTTGCTAAGAAGATTTTTGTAAAGTGTTTTCACCGAATCATATTTTGTTTTAACAGCGCTTCCGGCAATTGCAATTGGAATAAAATTATTTTTTGCATCGCCGGGTTTAATATCTATTTTGAATTGAATCGGATTATCTGCAAACATATGAGCAGGCGGTGCGGCCATTTGCTGCGCAACGGGCGATCCGCATAAAAACAATCCTCTCTGTTGAGATTCTGAAATAACATACGCATTCATTCCGTCATCCCAGTAACTGTACTGTCCGCCGATTCCGGCAGGCCATTGCGGCTGCATCACGGGCATAAATCCGGGAACAATTGTAAGCGGAGTGGTTGTGTTAACATCTAATAAAATTATTGCACCGGCTTTATCATGCGGGATAAAAATTATTTCTTTCACAGTGAATGATTCGTAAACAAATGTGAGTGTTGTTGCTTCCGGAGTTACGGAAATATCGCGCAGGATATCTTTTGCAAGGATCGGCTGTGTTGTTGTTCCTACAAAAAATTGCATCTCAAAATTGCGCAAAACTTTCCAGGGCCAGATCCACATTTCGAACGAGCCGTTCTCAAATCCTAATAACGCTGCTTTCTGCCCGATCTTATCCATGTATTGGTTTGGCTGTGCGAGTCGAGTGATTGCAAGATCGTTTTGTTGTAAATCAAATTTATTTATCAATCCGGTTTGTGCAGAAAGGTTTAGTTTTATAATTAGTAAAAGAATAACTGATAATTTTAATTGTCTCATTGTTCTATTGTTCTATTGT
>JACRFC010000070.1 GCA_016234355.1 Ignavibacteriales bacterium | reverse complement strand
TCTTGATGCCAATTCTCAATGTCCTTCGGCGGATCAACCTCGCAGTAAATTTCCTTTGTAGTTTTATGATACCAAACCGGTATGCGGTGTCCCCACCATAGTTGACGGGATATACACCAATCGCGGATATTGCTCATCCAGTGTTCGTAAGTTTTTGTCCAATGTTCGGGATGAAATTTTACTTTACCCTCCATAACAACTTTAAGAGCTGGTTTGCAAAGTTCATCCATCTTCATAAACCATTGTTCGGAAAGATACGGTTCGATAGGAACGTTGCCTCGCTGAGAGTAACCGACTTTATTAGTATAGTCTTCTGTTTTATGAAGGAGACCGAGTTCTTCCAATCGAGCTACTACTTTTTTACGGACTTCATAACGGTCAATCTCCTGAAATTCTTTCGGCACATTTCCGTTTGTTGTAGCGTCTTCATTAAAGATGTTAACGAACTCAAGATTATGACGCTTGCCCATTTCATAATCGTTTACATCGTGTGCGGGCGTTACCTTCACTGCACCCGTTCCAAATTCTTTATCAACATACTCATCAGCAAAAAGAGGAATTTCTCTTCCAACTATCGGAAGAATAATTTTTTTTCCGATGAGGTGTTTATAACGGTCGTCTTCCGGATTAACAGCAATGCCTGTATCGCCGAGCATAGTCTCCGGACGTGTTGTTGCAACGATTACATATTCATTAGAATCCTTTACCGGATATTTGAAATACCAAAGTTTTCCTTGAACTTCTTTGTAGAAAACTTCTTCATCGGAGATAGCAGACTTAGACGCCGGATCCCAATTAACCATTCTATAGCCGCGGTAGATCAAACCTTTTTTGTAGAGTTTTACAAATGCCTCAATCACTTTTCTGTAATAGTGATCATCCATTGTAAAACGTTCTCTCTGCCAATCGCAGCTGACGCCAAGCTTGCGCAATTGTTCGAAAATTATTCCGCCGTACTTTTCTTTCCATTCATAACAATATTTTAAGAATTCCTCGCGGGAAATATCGTCTTTTGTAATTCCTTTTTCTTTTAAGAGAGCAACAACTTTTGCTTCGGTTGCAATTGATGCGTGGTCAATCCCAGGAACCCAGCACGCATTGAATCCCATCATTCTTTTGTTACGAATGTAAATATCCTGCAGAGTGTTGTTTAGTATATGTCCGATGTGAAGTATGCCTGTAATGTTCGGCGGGGGAATTACTATTGTATATGGAGTTTTACTTTCATCAACTTCTGAATGATAAAGTTTGTGATCGTACCAGTACCGATACCATTTATCTTCAACATCTTTCGGGTTGTAAGCTTTTGGAATATCTGCAAGATTTTTCGGGTGCATTTGTAACTCTAAATTCTTCAATAATTAAATGCAAATATAATAAAAAGAAAAGGTGGATAAGAGAAGGTTTCATATTCGATTAATATTTTCCAATGCCGATAAAGCGGATTTATAAACGGTTGAAAATTCTTCGTTGTTGGTTATGCAAACATTCAAATCATTTATGAGCCCGTTATGCAAACCGTAAATCCATCCATGAACAGAGAGTTCTTGCCCGCTCTCCCAGGCTTGCTGTACAATCGTTGTTTCACTTACATTAACAACTTGTTCAATAACATTAAGTTCACAAAGCCGGTTTAGTCTTAAATCCGTATTAATAATTTTTGATAACAACCCGTCATGTTTTTGCATAACATCTTGTGTATGACGAAGCCAATTATCTATCAATCCCAACTTTAGATTCTTAAATGCCGCTTGAACGCCGCCGCATCCATAATGCCCGCATACAATTATATGTTTCACTTTTAAAACTTCAACAGCGTATTGTATAACTGATAAGCAATTTAGATCGGTATGAACAACTATGTTCGCAACATTTCTGTGAACAAATAATTCGCCTGATTGAAGACCAACGATTTGATTAGCAGGAACACGGCTATCCGAACAGCCGATCCATAAATATTCCGGCGATTGTTGTTGAGAAAGGTTTTGGAAAAAATTTGGATCAACGGATTTAATTCCGGTTGCCCAATTCCGATTGTTCTCTATTAATTTTTTTAAAGTCCGCATTTTCTGTTTAATATTTTTCTCAATTTATTTAAGAACAACCCAATTCTCAATAAATAACTCTTTCGCGATGTGATTTAATCGAGCAGATATAAAATATCATTGTTACCACACTTATAATAGACTTGAATAACAACATCAAAAATCATAGAATTACATAAATAAATAATTTTTACGTTTTCATTAGTAAATAAAATTCGAAGTATGTTTTTCATTGAACTAATTCAATATATAACCAGCAGTTTACTTTTGCTCTTCACTATTATTCTGCTTACAAAGAAAAGGAGAAACATTGTTTCTAACCGATTTCTGGCTCTTTTCCTTTTTGTTAATT
>JACRFC010000076.1 GCA_016234355.1 Ignavibacteriales bacterium | reverse complement strand
GGCTTTCTTCAAAGCATCTTTCAAACTTTTTACTTCTTTGTTCCCATCACCAGGATATTCTGCACATGTTCTAATTGGAGGATTAGCAATCCTTCCGCTCGATTTAAATTTATCAACACCCTTAAATGGAATTTGTTTTTGATTGTTGATGACATTAGGAACCAATCTACCAGCTTTATTTTTTATCATCTTCATATTCATTGCTCAATTGTTAAATTGTTCTATGGCTCTATTGTTTATTATTTTGATAGTTTTTCAGTTGTGAATTTTATTAGATGATTAATTTCTTTAGGTAGTTTTTGAAGTTCTAAAAAAATGTGATTGTAATCCTCGGCTGAAATAAGAGATCGTACTTTTGATTTTTCATTCCAATCTAAAGATTCAAATACCGATCCTTTGCCAATTCTATAAAAACGAATCTTATCTTTCTTGCTAAACCTTCCAAATCCTTCGGCAATGTTGGCTGATATTGAATCAATGGAATCAACAAATTGAGCCCCGATAGTTTTCTTTGCAAGATAATCCCATTTATTAACTATATCCCAAACAAAATTGCTAAGCTTGAAAGCAATTTTATAAGCTTGAATATCATTTAACTGTAAATATTTTTTCTGTTCCATAAATATCTAATCTACGTCTTTAACAATATAACAATAGAACAATTCAACAATTATTTTTTATTTATTCCAATTTTTATCTAAAAGATTATTTAAGATCGCTAACTCAATCGTATGCTTTGCCCGTTTTACTACCGGTGCGTCAATCATTTTACTTCCAAGAGCAACAACACCAACTCCATTTTTTTCAACTTCATTGAATGCAAGAATAATTTTTTTTGCTTTCTCAATTCCTTTTTCAGTTGGTGCAAATGCATCATGAACAATTTTTATTTGACGGGGATGAATACAACCTTTCCCTTCGAATCCAAGAGCTTTGGCTTCTATAACACTGGCTCTTAATCCTTCCATATCATTAACATCAGAGAACACAGTATCAATAGCTTGAACTCCGGCAGCTTTAGCGGCATTGACGATTGCACTTCTCGCATAAAAACTTTCTTTGCCTTCATTGGTTCTTTCAACGCCAAGATCGGCAGTGTAATCTTCTAACCCGACAGCAAGAGCACAAACTTTATCTGAAGCGGTTGCAATCTCATAAGACTTAACAACTCCAAGCGCACTTTCAATTATCGGCATCAAATATATATCTGCCGAAATATTATTCATCGCTTTAATAATATTTATTTCTTCTTCAACATCTTTAACTGTTATTGCTGATTCACACTTCGGTATAAGAATAACATGCACGTTATGAGGCACAACAAATTTCAAATCATTTAATCCCATCGGTAATTGATTGATACGAACCATTCTTTCTGCATCGTAGAAATCCACTGAACAAAGTGCATTACGAACTAAATATCTTGCAGCATCTTTTTCAGTTGGTGCAACACTGTCTTCGAGATCTAAAATTATTCCATCGGGTTTGTGCAGACCGGCATTCGGATAAAACTTTGGTTCATTACCCGGAAGATAAAGTCTACTTCTACGCATTCTATCTTTTGAAGTTGAATATTTATTATTTTTATTCATTGATGGCAGAAATTCTCTTGAATCATCAGGTCTAAGTTTTTTATAAGCAGTTTCAAAACGTGCCGCTAATGTAAAGGGAAGCGCACCGTTATCTTCAACCAATATTCCGGCATGTTTGATCTCAAAGAAATCGCACATCATAATTATCATATCATTGATATCTTGACCGTACATTGAATTGACTTTGCTTTGAAGAGAAGACCTAATCCATTTGCTTTTTGTTAACTCAATTTCAACGAAGCAATCGGAGCGGACATTATTTCCGCGTTTCCCTGCCGATCCTTTCATCTCATAAGTTTTCATGATCTATTCTTTTTTTATTCGTAATGACCAATTATAGAAACTATTTCAATTGTTTTTTCTTTTACTCGATAAATCAATCTATCTTTTTTATTAATTCTTCTTGACCAGCAAGGAGGGATTTCATGTTTAAGATGTTCTGGTTTCCCAATACCATAAAAAGGAGATACAGCAATTATTTTTATAAGCTGCTCGATTTTATTGAAATAATGTTTTTGATCTGATTCAGATTTAGTTTTTTGAATCAATTTGATTTGTTTTAAAAATTCAGATGACCAAATTAAATCAAATATATTTTTCACTTTTGAACTCTGAGCACTTGTTCAATGGTTAATTTTTTCCATTTACCTTTTTCTAACTGTGATATACCTTTTTTAATGCTTTTAACCCATTTGGGATTGCTCATCACATAAAGGTTTTCAACCATATTGTCGAATTCTTCTTTGGAGACGAGTACTGCATCTTTTCTCCCTTTTGAACCAACGATGATCACCTGATCAGAATTGTCATTAACATAATTAATCAATTTATTCAATTTGTTTCTTGCGTCTGTATATATTACAGCTTGCATACTATCTCCTTAATTCTGTCATTATACTGACACTAACATATTAACAATATTTTGAAAGCTCAAGTCAGTTTTAATAACAGGTTGGCCTATTGCTCTATTGTTATATTGTTGTTAACACATTTAGATTCTTTTTAACAGTAGAACCATATAACAATAGAACAATTTTTAGAATTACAATGCCAACTTACTCATAAAATCTTTCGCACTTAATTTGTTACAATCGAAAATCATTTCTTTAATTTCTCTTTGTCGTTTTGCCGACAACAATTCTGTAGACAATGCATTGAATTTATTGTCTAGATCTTCCATTGTCATCGGTTCACGCGGATCACCTTTGGGATATTCCAAATATTTAGAAAACTCTCTTCCGTCTTTCGTCCTTATAACAACTTTGGAAGGTTGTTTAGCCGGGAACATATTTTCAAATTCTAAAGATGCTTCTCCTTGGATCTTATCAATCACTTCCCAAATTCTCGGGTCCTTCATCTTCGCATCGCTGAATGATTGAGTTGTGATCTTTCGATCTACAATTGCGGCAGCTATGCAGTAGGGAAGTGAGTGATCTGCAGTCTCTCGCGATTCCGGACGATATTTATGCGGATCAAATAATATATCACATGCTCTTGCGATAGTTGTTATAGTTACAGATTCGATCTCATCATATTTAATATCGTTTATTTTTACCACATCGAGCGTAGCCGAGATGTGGGTGTGAGTAAGTGCCTCGGTCGGGAATGCTTTCATACTGCATTCTAAGATTTTCCAACTCTTACCTAAGTCTTTTATTAGCGCATCAAGATCCCAATACCATTCAGATTCACCTTCTCTACCTTTCATCATTGCCGGTTTTAATTTTTCTTCTTTAGAATCCCACCCGTCGAAACAATCCATAAATCCTTCTTTGCCTTCAAAAACTTTTTCAGTTCCGGTATAACCTTTTTGCGCCATCAAAGCGGCAAATACTCCAGCTTGAATAGCCATCGGGTCAACTGTATTTTTCATCATTGTAAGTTTTCCTGCAGTAGGACAGCCGATAGTATGATTATGTGAACCACTGATCCCAATTGCATTTACCATTTGATCAACAGTTAATCCTAAAATTTTTCCGGCAACGATTGGTGAAACAAATTGTGTTAATGTTGCATGATGCCATTTACGTTCACGCACTCCGGGTTTTGCAAATAAACATAATCTTTGCTCAAACTCGTAAGCGAGAACGATTGCAACGATTACATCTTTCATTGATGCGCCGACAAGTTCTGCACAAGAAAGTGCGGCGGGAATTATATCTGACGGATGTGAAGGATCTTCTTTCCAGTAAATATCGTTGAAGTCGAGTGATCGGATCATTAGAGAATTAACAAGTGTTGCATTAACAGCCGGGATTTTTTCTCCGAATGCAATTACAGTTGCTTCCGGTTTACCGCCCATCTGTTTATAAATGTTGCGGATGATATTTACATCTTTGGTTTTGTAAGCACCAAATGCACAGCCGATCGAATCATAT
>JACRFC010000072.1 GCA_016234355.1 Ignavibacteriales bacterium | reverse complement strand
GCTTCAATATCGCTTAACTCGGATATTCCCCCGCCGACTGTAAACGGCATTCTAATTACACCGGCAACATTTTTCACCAACTCAACAAGCGTCTTCCTTTTTTCTATTGATGCAGTGATGTCAAGAAATACAAGTTCATCTGCACCTTCATGATAATATCTTTCTGCAAGTTCAACAGCAGAACCGGCATCACGCAGATCAACAAAGTTTGTGCCCTTTACTACTCTGCCGTCTTTTACATCAAGACAAGGAATAATTCTTTTACTTACCAAATTCTGTTAACTCCTTCAAAGAAATTTTATTTTCATAAATAGCTTTACCAACAACCGCGGCATTACAATTCAAATTATCTAATTCAATAAGATCGTTCATACCATGAATTCCGCCGGAGGCAATTAAAAATATATCTTTAAATAGATCTTTGAGACTATGATAAAGCCGCAGATTTGGTCCTTCCAACATACCGTCTTTATCTATATCGGTAATGAGAAAATTATTTAGCCCGTATTCTCTGCATTGAGTTAGATATGCACTTATCTCCAGATTAGAATTTTCGCTCCAACCTTTAACAACAATTTCACCTCTTTTAGTATCGGCAGCAATAATAATTTTATCTTCCGGGAATTTGTATAATATTCTTTCAAACTCTTGTCTTTTAACAAATGGAAGCGAACCGATTATAATTTTATCAACACCAATTGAGAATAAATTCGATGCGTCTTCAAGACTTCGTATACCGCCGCCAAATTCAATTTTCAAATTTGTACTTTGTTTTATCTCCTCTAAAACTTTTACAGTTGAAATCTTTCCCTCTTTAGAGCCGGAGAGATCCACAATGTGTACCCACTCAAATCCGCATTTATCATATACCTTAGCTTGATCGAGCGGTTGATCACTATAACTTTTTGCTGTGGTGAAATCACCTTTCATTAGGCGGACAACTTTGCCGTCCAAAATATCTATTGCCGGTATTATTAACATTTTTCTATAAAGTTTTTAATTAATTGAATCCCCGAGTTGCCGGATTTTTCGGGGTGGAATTGTACTCCGTAATAATTTTCTTTTTCCATCGAGGAACAGAAATCAATATTATAATTGCAAACAGATGTTGCGTTCTCATTCAACGGGACATAAAAAGAATTTGCGAAATAGAAATATTCTCCTTCGGGGATTTTATCAAAAAGCGGCGATTGTTTTACATACATGACCCGATTCCACCCCATGTGCGGCACTTTGACTTTCGATTCATCAAACTTCTCTGTTACTCCGGGAAATATTCCTAAACAAGCAACGTCACCTTCTTTCGATTTATCACATAACAACTGCATGCCAAGACAGATTCCAAGAAGCGGTTTTTTTATGACACGTAACATTGTAAACAAGTTCGTCATGTGCAGCTGTCTCATTGCAAATGATGCTTCACCAACTCCGGGAAAAATTATTTTTTCTGAATTACAAATATCAAATTCATTATTCGTGATCTGAAATTCACAGTTCAAATCATTTAATACGTTTGCTACGGAAGCAGTATTTCCGGCTCCGTAATCAATCAACGAAATCATATCAATCCTTTTGTAGATGGCAGACTGCCTTTATTTCTTGAATCATATTTTAATGCATTGTTCAACGCTCGTGCAAATGCTTTGAATATTGCCTCGGCTTTGTGATGATCATTTTCACCGGTTGCTTTTATATGAATATTCGCACGCAATCCCATCGAAAGTCCTCGGAAAAATTCTTTAAATAATTCAGTTGGAAACTCGCCAACCTTTTCACGTTTAAATTTACAGTTGAAAAATAAATATGCTCTTCCGCCAAGATCTATTGCGCACTGTGCAAGTGCATCATCCATAGGAAGCATAAATCCATAACGTTCAATTCCTACGCGATTTCCAAGTGCAATGCTCATCGCCTCACCTAAAACAATTCCAACATCTTCAACAGTATGATGCTCGTCTATGTGTAAATCACCTTTGACGTTAATTTCTATATTTATATTCGAATGTTTTGCCAATTGTTCAAGCATATGATCGAAAAAACCGATACCGGTCTTGATCTTTGACACTCCGGAACCATCCAAATCTAATCTTATTTTTATATCGGTTTCTTTAGTCTTTCTTTGATGAGTTGCCTTTCGAACAATCTTCATATTGGGTTTTTGCCGTTTCATAAAACATTCCGTAGTTCATTTAAAAATTTTAGATTTTGTTCCCTTGTACCTATTGAGACTCTCAAACAATTTTTCACCTGGTTGCTTCTATCACGTATGACTATTCCCTTCTCAATTAATTTGTGGTAAACCTCAATAGGATTTTCACATTCAAACAAAACATAGTTACTATCAGATGGAAATACTTTTTTTATTTTTGAATTTGAATTTAATTCATCTGTAATAAACTGCCGTTCACATTTTATTGCCTCTACAAATTTATCTTTTTGCAGATTATTTTTTAATGCGTTAAGTATAACTTGCGATGTCAGCTTGTTGAGATTATAAGGCATTTTAATTTTATAAAGAAGATTAACAACTGGAGACGAAGCGACACAATAACCGCACCTTACACCGGCTAAACCCCACGCTTTGGAAAATGTTCTTGTAACTATTAGGTTTGGATAATCTTGAATGGAATTTATCAGCGAAGGTTTATCCGCAAATTCAATATATGCTTCATCCACTAAGACAATCCCGTTAAAGTTTTTTGCTAATTCAAAAATGAGTTTTGAATCAATTAGATTTCCCGTTGGATTATTAGGAGAACATATAAAAATCACCTTTGTGTTTTTTGTGATTGAACTATAAATTTTTTCAAGATCAGGCTGATATGATTTATCCAATTGAATTGGTATAGTGGAGACATCATTAACATCACAGACAACTTTATACATTCCGTATGTCGGTTCAAGAGTGATTGCATTATCAATCTTTGGTTCGCAGAATATTCTTACAACCAAATCAATAATTTCATCAGATCCGACTCCAAAAAACAAATATTCTTTCGATACATTCAGGTAAGAAGATAGCTCTTCACGCAGCTTACGATGAAACGGGTCGGGATAACGATTCAAACCAACATTCCATTCATCTTCAACAACGGAGCCAAAACTATTTTCATTCGCGTCCAACAGTATGCCGGTCATATGATCTCCACGCGCAGAAGTGTATGGTTTCAATTGTAAAATATTCTTTCTTACTAACGATTCGATTTCCATTCTACATCCTTACTTTAATTGCGTTTGCATGTGCATCTAATTTTTCGAGCGATGCCATCTTGATTACTGTTGAAGCAATATTATCAAAACCAATTTTATTCACATTTTGAAATGTAATAGTCTTAATAAATGATTCTACTGAAATTCCGCCAAATGTTTTTGCGTAACCGTATGTTGGAAGAGAATGGTTCGTGCCGGATGCATAATCGCCAATGCTTTCGGCAGAGTAACTTCCTAAAAATACCGAGCCGGCATTCACAATTTTCTTTTTATACTTTTCTGCATTGCTGATATTTAAAATCAAATGTTCCGGTGCATAACGATTACTTAATTCAATCGCTTCTTCAATCGAACCGACAAGAAGAACAAACGAATTCTTCAATGCACCGTCTATGATATTTTTTCTCAACAAATATTTTTTTTGTTTCTTAATCTCCACTTGTACTTGAGTGACTAATTTCTCGCTAGTGGTCAAAAGTATTACCTGGCTGTCAACGCCATGCTCGGCTTGAGAAAGAAGATCGGATGCAACATAAGAAGGATTTGCTTTTGCATCTGCGATAACCAAAACTTCACTTGGTCCGGCGGGCATATCAATCGCGCACCCTTGTGTATCCATGCTAATAAGCGATTTAGCTGCGGTTACATATTGATTCCCGGGTCCAAATATTTTATCAACTTTTTGAATTGACTTATCACCATACGCCATTAACGCAACTCCTTGCGCTCCGCCGATTTTATAGAACTCATCTACTCCACAAATCTTTGCTGCAAATAAAACTGCCGGATTGATTTCTTTTTTTGTTGGAGAAAGAGCTGCAACTCTTTTACATCCAGCTATCCGAGCCGGTATTCCTAACATCAGCATCGTTGATGGAAGGACTGCTGTTCCGCCGGGAATATATAAACCGACATTTTCGATTGCACGGAATTCTCTTGAGCAATTTATTCCGGGCATCGTTTCTATTGAATAACTTTTTGGATACTGCTGAG
>JACRFC010000002.1 GCA_016234355.1 Ignavibacteriales bacterium | reverse complement strand
ACTTGTAAAGAAAGCCAGGCAGGAAGACGCTCTTGCCGGATTTGCTGCAGGTATTTTCATAATGATAGCTGTCATTTCACTAAAGCTTGTCGCCTGGACATGGTTTACGCTTGTGGGTGTAATTGCGACTCTCCTCATAGGAGGATTACTTAGTACACTTTCCGAAAGGGAAAAGTCCCGGGTATAGATTTTTCTCGGTCGTCAATGATTACAGATTGATGAAAAATATCTATTTGCAAATAACTTTATACAGATAGGTCTTCTCTTTCACTTCAAATCCAATTTTTCTTTTCGGTTTTTCTTCCGGTGTCAATAATTGATTTATCGCATCAAAGATTGCCGTTATATTTTTATCGTGCGATTCAATTTTTAATTCCAGTTCCTTCAGTTTTTGTGCAAGTTCTTTGTGTGTTGAAATAATTTCCCGAAGTTTTACAAATGCTCTCATGATCTGAATGTTGACTTGCACGGCTCTTTTACTTTTCAGCACAGAGGAGAGCATAGCCACACCTTGTTCTGTGAAAGCATTAGGTAATTTCCGTGTACCACCTTTATAGCTCTTTGATATAGCAAAATGCGATATCAAAGAATCAAACTCCTTCTTATCGAGCTGGAACATAAAATCCGCAGGGAATCTATCACGATTTCTCTTCACCTGTTCATTCAAACGACTCGTTGCAACGTCATATAATTTTGCAAGATCTTTATCCAAAATTACTTTCATACCTCTAATCAATAATATCTTGGCTTTAATAACCTCAGGGGGAATCAATTCGGGATTATTCATTCCTTACCTCTTAATATTGTGATAAATAATCTACCATCAACTGCACACCAAAACCGGTATCAAAATTTTTGGTGTAGTTAGTAAATTCATTTTGCATCTATCTGCGCCGCGTTTTGTATGAATAAGTTTTCTCTTTTACTTCAAAACCAATTTTTCTATTTGGCTTATCTTCCGGCGCCAATAACTGATTTATCGCATCAAAGATTGCTGTTATATTTTCATCGTGAGATTCTATTTTCAATTCCAATTCTTTCAGTTTTTGTGCAAGTTCTTTATGAGTAGAAATAATTTCCCGAAGTTTTACAAATGCTCTCATAATCTGAATGTTCACTTGTACTGCCCTTTCACTCCTAAGAACAGAAGACAGCATTGCAACACCTTGTTCAGTAAATGCGTAAGGCAGCTTCCGCGTCCCACCCCAACTTGATATTCCAAATTGGAATATCAAGTTATTAAATTCCTCTTTTGTCAGTCTGAACATAAAATCATTCGGGAATCTGCCTGAATTCCGTTTAACAGCTTTATTAAGATTGAATGTTTCAACGTCGTAAAGGGTTGCCAAATCTTTATCCAGCATTACTTTTTGCCCTCGGATAATAAAGATCTTCGTTTCAATTGTTTCTAACGAAAGGTAGTTTGACTTGCTCATAACACCCCATTTATTTCTTTGTTATATCTTACTTAAATACTCAACCATCAATCTAACACCAAAACCGGTATCGTACTTTTCTGTGTAGTTGTTGGATTTATGTTTAATTGCGGGACCGGCAAGATCAATATGCGCCCACGGAATTTTTTCATCAACAAAATGCTCTAAAAATTTTCCGGCTGTTATTGCCCCGCCCCATCGCGGACCAAGATTACTTACATCGGCAATATCACTCTTAATCATTTCGTTGTAATCTTTCCAAAACGGAAGACGCCACAATCTTTCATAAGTATTTTTTCCGGATTGCAATAACTCATCAGCAAGACGATCATCATTTGTAAATAATCCGGCTGCAATATCTCCAAGTGCTACTACAACCGCACCGGTTAAAGTTGCAAAATCAATTATCTCATCCGGCTTTTGTTGAGATGCATAATGAAGAGCATCAGCTAAAACAATTCTTCCTTCTGCATCTGTGTCTTTCACTTCAATCGTTTTACCGGAAGCAGCTTTAACAACATCGCCCGGTTTGTAAGAAGAACCGCCGATCATGTTTTCAACTGCCGGGACAACACCAATTATTTCTACCGGTAATTTCATCATAGCAGCGGCTTTTATAATTCCGATTACTGCACCGCCGCCTGCCATATCTGCTTTCATTTCAATCATTGAGGATGTTGGTTTTATTGAAAGTCCGCCTGAATCATAACAGACACCTTTACCGACAAGTGCAATTTTTCTTTTTGCTTTTCCGCTGGGTTTGTAATGCATTGTAATCAAGCAAGGAGGTTTATCGCTTGCACCACCTACTGCAAGTATTGCATTCATTTTTCTTCGCTTCAACTCTGCTTTATTAAATACGCTAACCTTTACACCAAGTTTGGTAAGTTCTTTCTTAGTTCGATTTGCAAGTTCTTCCGGTGTAAGTGTTATTGAAGGTTCGTTAACAAGGTCTCTTGAAAAGAAAACAGCGTTCATCAGTTTATTTGAATAATCAATTGCACTGCTTAAAATTTTCTGATCTGTGTAATGAATGAAGAAAGAAAGTTCTTCGGGTTTCTCTTTATCGGATTTATAATTATCAAATGTGTAATTGCCGAGGTGAATTCCTTCAATCAGTGATCTTAATAATTGGGATTCATTTTCAAAATGATCTTTGAGATCCAAGAATGAAGGTACAACGACATGAACGGAATTAAGATTCTTCTTTTTTAATGACGTAACAAGTCCGGCAAAATAATTTCTGAAAAAATCCGTTGAAAAATCTTTATCAATCTTAACTTTCTTGATAAACAAAACTGATGGCTCACCGGAGTGACTATAGTAAGTCAGCTCATTTGATTTTTTGTCGAGGAAATTTTTCTTCTGGATTTTTCCTAATGGATAATTCAGTGAGATAAAGAAATCATCTAGAGTCTTTTCTAATTTTTTTGATTCAACAAAGAATTTTACAAGTGCGGAGTTTTTCTTAAAACTAAGTTCATCTTTTGCCGAATTGATCTTTAAGTTAAAGTGCATTTCCACCTCTAAATTATTTTTACCACATAAATATTTTCTTTGACCTCCCCTCTGTCCCCTCCTTAGTAAGGAGGGGAAGAAAGGGGTGGTCTTATAAATAACGTTGTGCCGCTGTAATTACTTTCTCTTTGTACTCTTCTATTTTTGTATTAAAGAGCCGGGTACCGGAAGCATTTGTATGTCCTCCTCCGCCAAACTCAACTGCAAGTTTATTAACGGGTATTTCCTCTTTCGATCTGAAACTGATCTTCAATCCGTCCTTTAATTCATAGAACAAAATACCGATCCGAACATTCTGAATCGTTAAACAATAATTTACAAACCCGTCAATATCGGCTTCAGTTGCACCTGTTCTTGTCATTACCTCACGTTTGATGCTCATAACTGCAATCTGTTTTGTTGAATCAAGCTCGATAGTTGAAAGCGCTTCGCCTAAAAGTTTTACACGCGCAAACTTAAATTGATCGTAGATCTTATCATAAACTTTTGTAGGATTAACACCCGTTTCAAGCAGCTCAGCCATAATTCTATGAATTCTCGGATTTGTTCTATCGAAACGGAATGAACCGGTGTCGGTCATTATTCCTGCATAAAGTTGAAGTGCGATCGCGTAATCTACCTCAATAATTTTTGTCTGCTCGATAAATTCATAAATGATTTCGGATGTTGCCGAGTAATCGGTGCTGCCGAAATAATTATCGAAAATATTTTCCGGATCCTGATGATGATCTATGCAGACTTTAATTCCCTTAAACTCCCGGAAGCCGCTTTCCATTTTAACTATTCTATTAGCTTGATTAAGATCAAGCAGAATAAAAACTTCTGCATCATCAAATATTTTTCCGTGTACGGTTTCATCAAACTTTTCAATGACTTTTTCTTCATCAAGAAATTCTAAATTGTACGGAGTAGAACTGTGATTAACAACTTTAACTTTCTTGCCAAGTTTTTTCAAAAGAAGATAAAAAGCTAACTCGCTTCCAAGTGCATCTGCATCGGGATTAACATGCGTAGAAAGAAGAAACGAATTATGCTCATCAATTATTTTTTTCAGTAGAGAAAAATCATTCATTGTATTTCCTGTATAAACCAATAAACCGTTGAAACGGTTCTATGTGTTTGTCTATCTTTTCATTCCCCCGTGATGAATAGCGGGGTTAATAAAAAAATAGTTTATGAAAAAAGAAGGCGAAGAACATTCTTCGCCTTCTTTTTATATCAATCAAGTATCAAGAATCCAGCACCCAGTATCCAGACGCTAATTCACTTCCCAGGTATTTTCAGTGAAGAGAAGATTTTCAATTGTACCTTCACCTTTCTTCTCAGTAATATGTTTTATTTGTCTTTCAACGCCTTCATCATAAGTCTCCTTGAATATTTGGCGAACAACCCCGATAGGTGTCGGCATTCCTGCATGATCAGTCATGTGAGCTAAAATGAATGCACGTATAGCATCAGGATCTTTTTCATCGTGAACGAGGCAATCATTAATTGAGTTCTTTCCGTCCTTCAGATCAATAACAACTGGAGTAAATCCATTAAGCTTAATTCCCTTATCATTTTCTTTTCCATATACCATCGGCTTTCCATGTTCAAGGACAAGAACGTTATCAGCTTTAGTTTCTTTTTCTGTTAGAATACTGAAAGCACCATCGTTAAAGATATTACAGTTCTGATAAATCTCTATGAATGCAGTTCCTTTATGTTCGGCTGCACGTTTAACCATTTCCTGTAAATGCTTTGGATCGCGGTCTAATGTGCGTGCAACGAAACTTGCTTCAGCTCCAAGAGCTAGTGAAAGAGGATTGAAAGGATAATCAACACTGCCGTAAGGAGTGCTCTTTGTAACTTTCCCTTTTTCAGATGTAGGCGAATATTGTCCCTTGGTCAATCCGTAAATTCTATTATTGAACATCAATATTTTCAGATCAATATTTTTTCTGCAAGTATGAATAAAATGATTTCCGCCTATGCTCATTAAATCGCCGTCGCCGGTTGCAACCCAAACAGAAAGTTCTGGACGAGCAATTTTTAAACCGGATGCAATTGCTGCAGCTCTTCCGTGAATCGAATGGAAGCCGTATGTATCCATGTAATAAGGGAAACGGCTTGAACAACCGATACCGGAAATAAAAACGATCTCTTCTTTCTTCTTTCCAATATCAGGAAATGATCTTTGTACTTGTGCAAGGATTGAGTAATCGCCGCAACCCGGACACCAGCGCACATCTTGATTAGACGTAAAATCTTTTGCTGTATATTTAATTTGAGCATCTATATTATTTGCCATTGCTGCCTCCAAGAACTTCTAATATTTTATTCTGTATTTCACTAGATTTAAAAGGTAGACCTTTAATTTTTGTAAATGAAATCGGAGCGATTAAAAACTCGCTGCGAATTATTGTTGTAAGCTGTCCAAGATTAATTTCCGGGATAAAAATTTTCTTGAAACGTTTTAATACTTCCCCGGTATTTTTAGAGAATGGGAAAAGATATTTTAAGTGAGCTTGCGATACTTTCTTACCTTGTGCTCTAACTTTTATTACAGCTTCCGTTATAGCTCCATAAGTTCCACCCCAACCCAGTACAAGCAGATCACCTTCTTGTTCATACTTAACTTCTAAATCGGGAATATCATTTTCAATATTTTTTATTTTGTTTGCACGCATCCTCACCATAAAATCATGATTATCAGGATCATAACTTACATTACCTGTGATGTGTGCTTTTTCAAGTCCGCCGATTCTATGTTCGAGACCTGGCGTTCCCGGTTTAACCCAAGGACGGGAAAGATTTTCATCACGCTTGTAAGGTGCAAAGTTTTCTTTATCAGTCCAGAAGTGAACAGGAATTTCCGGAATTTCATTTTCATGAGGAAGTTTCCATGGCTCGGTTCCATTTGCAATGTAACCATCACTAAGAAGAATAACAGGAGTCATATATTTGAGAGCAATTCGAGCAGCTTCAAGTGACATATTAAAACAATCGCTCGGTGTTGAAGTAGCAAGAACAGGAATTGGTGACTCGCCGTTCCTTCCGTAAATAGCCTGGAAAAGATCTGCTTGTTCAGTTTTTGTTGGAAGTCCTGTGCTCGGTCCTCCGCGTTGAATATTTATAATTACTAAAGGGAGTTCAGTCATTACAGCAAGTCCCATAGCTTCTGTTTTAAGCGCCATACCTGGACCGCTTGTTGTTGTTATTGCTAGGGCACCACCATAGGATGCCCCGATAGCAGATGCAATTCCTGCAATCTCATCTTCGGCTTGAAAAGTTTTTACACCGTAATTTTTGAATCCGCTTAAGAAATGTAAAATGTCTGATGCAGGAGTGATCGGATATGAACCGAGAAACAACGGAAGACCGCTTTTCTTTGAAGCAGTAACAAAACCAAGTGCAATTGCCTCATTACCTGAAATATTTCTGTAAACTCCTTTTTGAAGCTGTGCAGGTTCAACAGTGTATCGAGTTGTAAATAATTCAGTGTTCTCGCCAAAATAATATCCTGCTTTTAGAACTGTTGTGTTTGCATCGGCAATGGCTTTGTTCTTACCAAATTTTGATTCAATCCAATTTAATGTTGGCTCAATCGGACGATTAAATAACCAGTAAGTAATTCCAAGCGTAAAGAAATTTTTACTTCTGGTGATTTCTTTAATACTTAATCCCGAGTCTTTTAATGCATTGCTGGTAAGAGAAGTGATCGGGATCGAAACTAATTTATATCTTGAGAGAGAACCATCTTCCAGAGGATTGTTATTATATCCTGCCATCTTTAAATTCTTTGCATCGAAGGAATCAGAATTTGCAATTAGCATTCCACCTTCTTTAAGATCTTTTAAGTTTATTTTTAATGCAGCAGGGTTCATAGCAATTAAAACATCGGGTGTATCGCCCGGTGTATGAACATCGCTTGAACTAAAGTGTAACTGAAATCCGCTAACACCATAAAGAGTTCCGGCAGGAGCTCTAATTTCTGCAGGATAATCAGGAAGTGTTCCAAGATCGTTGCCAACTAAGGCAGTTGTATCGCTGAATTGAGAACCGGTTAGCTGCATACCATCACCGGAATCACCTGCAAATCTTATAGTTACATCACTCAAATCAAGTATTTCTTTTTCTGTTTCTTGTGCCATCTGTGTTGCTCAATAATTTAATTAACAATTAGTTTTCTTTAGCACACCAAAAATATGAAAGCTATATTCCTTAATCAATTTATTATGATTAATTCGCACTATTTAAAATTTTCAAAAATTCGTCTGCATTAACAAATCCTGTCAATCTTTCTACTTCTTCACCTTTAACATTTATTATCAGTACTGTCGGCATACCTACAATCTTAAATTTAATTCTTAAAGCTTCTGTCTCCTCAGAGAGTGTTTTGGTCATATCAACTTTATAAGAAGTAAATTTTTCTAACCTTTCTATTACCCTTGGATCGGAAAAAGTAAGTGCATCTAATTCTTTACACGGAATACACCAATCGGCATAAAAATCTACAACCATTCTCTCATTATTTTTTAATGATTGTTCATACTTCATTTCGCTGAATTGCTGCCATTCAGGTTCTAAATGTTTAGAAGGAATAAGAGCATAAATTGAAACTCCGATTACAATAAGTGAAAAAACAATTTTGAAGATGCGAAATGCTTTTACGTTGTTAGCCATCTTATCAAAGAATAACAAAAATATCGCGGCCAGAATTCCGAAGACCGGTAGTAAATATTTATTTAATTCTTTTGGCAGAAGCGGAGCTACAAAATATATTGCCATACCAAGAAGTAAAAAACCAAAAATATGTTTTATTCCTTCCATCCAATCACCGGCACGCGGAAGTTTTTTAATCTTTCCGGAAAATAATGCTAATAGTAAGTATGGAAGACCAAGTCCTACCGCCATTACAAAGAACATTAAGAAGCCATAGAACGGATCACCTTTTGCCGCAACGTAAGTTACTAATCCAATTACGAACGGACCGATACAGGGCGCCGCAACAACTCCCATTGTTAATCCCATAAAAAAAGCGCCGAATGCACCGCCCTTTGCGCCACCGGCTTTCATAACCCAGGAATCCGGCAGCTTGAATTCATAAACACCGAATTGGCTTAACGCAAGAACAACAAATAGAAGAGCTATGCTAATTATGACAAACATATTCTGCATCAATGTACCAAAGAGTGCACCGCTGAGCGAAGTAACAACTCCAATGACGGAATAAGTGAGCGCCATACCTAACACATAAAGAACTCCAAGTAGAAAAAGTCTGCTGGTTCTGCCTTCACTCTCTCCGCCAAAATATCCGATTGTAATTGGGATGAGCGGATAGACACATGGAGTTAGATTGAGTGCAAGTCCGCCGAGAAAAACAAAAATCAAACTTAAGATCAGACCGCTTTTTTCAAGTGTGGATGCTATTGAACCATCATCTTTCTTTTCACTTCTTACCTCTTGCTTCTCACCTTTCACCTCTGACATTTCACCTTTCACGTTTGACGTTTCACTTTTCACCTCTTGCACCTTTCCAACAACTTCCACGGTCAGCTTTTCAGAAACTTCGGTTGGAGGCATACATGTTTGATCGTTACAAGCCTGGTAACTAAGTTTTACAGGAACCGTATATTTACCGGACGCAGTATTTTTATTCACAGTAAATGATAATTCGATTTTAATATCACCGCTAAAAACGGAAACCGGTTTTTCAGAGAACTCAAGTTTTAGTTCTTTCGGTTGCGGATAGTGAACACTTGATAATGTAACCGCCTCACTTTTGGCAGTAACTTTAGAAGCGATTAGAAAATCATCGTTCGGTTTATTGGAATTGATGTGCCACAATTCTTTTATGCTTGTATTAAGAACAATTTTGAATTGACTTCCTCCATCAACCTTCCAATTACTTTGAGAGAGTTTAATCTTTACTAGGTCAGATTGCCCAAACTGTGCATATGATGAAATTATAGAAATGAAAAAAAGAAACAATATTTTACGAATGATCATAAAAGAACTCCATGCTTAATTTATTTTCTCCAACCTTGTACGATCGGGAATCTTCTGCCATAACCAAATGCTTTTGTTGAAACACGAAGAACCGGCGCAGTTTGCTTACGCTT
>JACRFC010000006.1 GCA_016234355.1 Ignavibacteriales bacterium | reverse complement strand
GCAGAAAGAGTAATAATAGAAGTAAAAAGTTTAGTAAGGTAGCCACATAACCCGCAGCTGCCGCCCGCCCGTCTAAGCCGGGTAAACTTTCTTCAATGTGGTCGGTTGTGGTTTTTCCAAACATTTCAAAATGCGGTTTATAAATCTTCTACCGCATCTTTTCCTTCAGTTTCAGGAATAAAAAACCTTACATGATAAATGTCTGCTTTCACTCCTTCGGGTTTGGATATTTTTTTTCTCACAAGAACCGAATGCTCTATACAAATATTATTCCCCACATCTGTTCCAAAAATGTATGTGAGTCCTTTGATAGTTACATGTGATCCAATTGTAGATGGATGCTGGTCGCTCCCCGTAATTCGAACGCCGGATTTTATTTTAGAGTTTTTTCCAATGTGAACATTCCCTTTTATAATGTTGCCCGAATAAATTTCAACGTTATCATCTATGTTTATGGTTTGTCCATAGAAACAAGAAATATGTACATTCTCTTTAACTACAACATTTTTACCAAATTTAATTTTCCCTTCTAAGAAGACATTTTTTGAAAGCTTTAACGCATAGTTTAATTTTACATCTCTGCCAATGTAAACTCCCTTACCGATATTTATATCTAACGGTATGCCTTGTTGATCCATTTTTAATATTTCATCAACAACATTTTCTTCAATAAAAAAATCATCTTCGTCTTCAATCGTGATGATATCTTTCAGTTTTTCATAAGTGAGCTTGCGCGCTATTGCATCCATTTCTTTAAGTACGGATTTATTATTGAAGCCCATAAGAACATATTGATCCTTGGGGCCTTGCCTACCGGCAGGCAGGCTAACAGCTTCTACAGTGTATCCGTTCTTATTAAAAAGTGCTATCAAATCGGTTAGATAGATTTCGTTCTGAACATTGTTGCTCTGAATTTTCTGGATTAATTCTGCAAGCGGTTTGAATTTGAACGCATAAACTCCGGAATTAAATTCCCGATTTTCAAGAAGTTCTTTCTGAGTAAACTTATAATTTCTTTTATTATAGATTGTTGTGTATGGTTTTTTCTTATCAAGATTAAGAATGTCTTTGTATTCTAGAATTTCAATTACCTTATTCCTGTTTTTAGATTTTATACCGCTTGCATCTTTATCCTTAATGCGTAAGATCCTACCGTAATAATTATCTTCAACTGCACCTTCAAAAATTCCGGTTAGAACCATCATATCAGCGTTTGATTTTTCAAACTCTTCTTTGAAAAATTTTACAGTCTCAGCATTAATTAAACCCATATCGCCCGGAAAAATGTAAACCGTGCCGTTATAATTTTTATCTTTAATATTATTAAGAGCAATTTGTACAGCATGGCCGGTTCCATTTTGAATTTCTTGATACGCAAATGAAACCGTATTTTTCTTCCCGATCGTTTTAATTACATCTTCAGCTTTAATACCGACAACAATAATTATGTTAGAATCTGTCAATCCTTTTTGGCATGCATTATAAACACGTTCTACTGTTGGTACTTCCCAAATTTTATGAAGCATTTTTGAGGTTTGCGATTTTATTCGTTTTCCATGTCCGGCAGCTAAAATTATTGCGGTCTCTTTATTATTATATTCAAATGGAGACGAGTATGAATCAACAGTACTAAGAACAGATGAAGGATTATGTGATTCCAATTTATAGCCCTCTTTATTATTAATTACCCCGCACAAATTTAATAATAATCGGGTTATTAATCGAAGAATCTGTTAGATAGTTTAATTGTTCACATTCATACTTCTTTATTCTTCAGCTTAATATTATTTTTGAAATAACCTTATAGCGGAGTTAATATGACAAATCATTTTACGCTGCTTAAACCGATCAAATTATCAATCTCGTTAGTTTTATTTTCCTTTATACTTGGAATGATTCCGGTTTCTCCGGAAGAAGGAATGTATCCTTTAAGTGAGATAGATAAAATTGATCTGCGGAAAGCCGGATTAAAAATTGATCCTAAAGAAGTTTATAATCCTAATGGAGTTAGTCTTGTTGATGCGCTTGTAAGTCTTGGCGGTTGTACCGGATCTTTTATATCAGATAACGGCTTGATTATAACCAATCATCATTGTGCATTTGGTGCAATTACAAGAGCCAGTACAGTAGAGAATAATTATCTTGAAAATGGTTTTCTTGCAAAGACTCTTGCAGAAGAAATTCCATCACAAGGAGGAATTTGCAGAATTACAGAATCTTATCAAGATGTTTCAGATATAATTCTCGGTGCAATTCAAAATGTAACTGATCCCGTAGAGCGCACAAAGGTCATCACACAAAAAATAAAAGCACTTTCAGACGCTGCCTCAAACGAGAAAGAATCTATCGTTGCAGAAGTTTCCGAAATGTTCGCCGGCAAGACATACATTTTGTTCAAGTATAGAGTGATTCGAGATGTGCGTCTTGTATATGCTCCTCCTCAATCAATCGGTAATTTTGGCGGTGAAACTGATAATTGGGTTTGGCCCAGACATACGGGAGATTTTTCGTTAATGCGTGCTTACGTTGCACCGGACGGTAAAGCAGCGGCATATTCAAAAGATAATGTTCCTTTCAAACCAAAAAAATTCTTAAAAATAAATTCCAATGGAGTTGAAGAAGGGGATTTTGTTTTTCAACTTGGTTACCCGGGCAGAACATTCCGTCATCGTCCTTCTCAGTATATGAAATATCAGCAGGATTATTTACTTCCATACATTTCCGATCTTAACCAGTATGCAATAGAAACGATGCAAGAACTTAGTGCAGGAAATAAAGAACTTACACTTGCTTTTGCGAACCGCATAAAACGTCTTGCTAATACAATGAAAAATTATCAAGGTAAAATTAAAGGTTTGAAGAAGATTAATCTTGTTGAACAAAAACAAGAAGAGGAACAGCAGCTGCAGCTATTTATAAATTCAGAACCGGCACTGAAAACAAAATACGGAAATCTTTTAGAAGAGATCAGAATTGTATTCGAAAAGGTTAATCAAAATGCACAAGCCGATTTATGGCTGCGGCAGTTAAATAATTTCTCACCAACAGATTCGCTTTCAACATTTGTTTTAAATTATACTGAAGACATGCAAAAACCCGATGCTGAAAAAAGAACTGTTTACCAGGAGAAAAATATCAAACAGACTCTTGCAGCTATGGAAAACACAAAACAGAATTACAATGCCGACTTTGAAGAGGCGATGTTGATGAAAATGTTTTTGGATGCAAATGATTTCAAAGAGTCATCTCGAATTTTGGCAGTTGATGAGATACTAGAAGGAAACGGAGTAAATCCCGAAGAAGCTTTTCAATCTTTTATTAGCAGCAATATTATCAGCTCGAAAATCCGCGATAAAGAATATTTTAATTCGCTCTTAACAAAGAAACCGGAAGAGATTGCCGCTTTACAAGATCCGCTCTTCATTTTTACCAGAAAACTTAGAATGCAGAACCAGGTAAGTGATAAGGAGAACCAAAAGAATGAAGGCAAACTTAACAAACTTTACGGCGATCTTGTTGATGTAAAAATGCTTTGGAAGAAAACCAACATGCCTGCCGGACAGGCAGGTTTCATTCCGGATGCAAACAGTACGCTTCGACTCACATACGGATACATAAAAGGTTATAATCCGGCAGATGCAGTTTATATGGAACCGTTCACTTCTATTGAAGGGGTAATTGAAAAAAGTGCAACAGGCGGTGATGATTTTGTTATTCCGGATAAATTGCGAACAGTTTATGATAAAAAAGATTTTGGAAAATATGTAAGTAAGAAAACCGGCAAACTTCCGGTTGCAATGCTTTACAATATGGATACAACAGGAGGAAATTCCGGCAGCCCGGTTTTAGATGCTTACGGAAATTTGGTCGGAGTTAATTTCGATCGTGCATATGAAGCAACTATAAATGATTTTGCATGGAATGAATCTTACAGCCGTTCAATCGGAGTAGATATACGTTATGTTCTATGGGTACTGGATAAATTTTCCGGTGCAGAGAATATATTAAAAGAATTAAACCTGTAGCACAGAATCGTATTCTTGTTTTAAAACTGTATCGCAGAATCGTATTCTGCGAAAAGTAATCTTGCACAGAGTGCGACTCTGTGCTACAAACAATGAATAAATAATTATGGAATCAAAGCATTTCCATCGAAGAAATTTGCCCCATCTTTACTACAACGAAGGAAAATACTTTATTACTTTTCGTTTAGCTGACAGTCTACCATTAGAATTTCTTAAAAAGCTCCACAATGAATTTAATAACTCAAAAGAAGAACTCAGCTTAAAAGAGAAAAAGATTTTCAAAAAGTACGACGTATTACTTGATAAAAGTGAAAGTGGTAAAAAATATTTATCTATACCGGAAATTGCTGAGATAGTCCGGCGGGTTATTCTATATGAAGACGGTAAAAACGTTACAGTAATTTGTTACTGCATAATGCCGAATCATGTTCATCTTGTTTTTGAGTTGTTGAAAAATAACAGAGGTATCAGCAAAATAATGCAATCAATAAAAAGAGTATCATCCAAAAGGAGTAATGAGTTTTTAAGACGCACTGGCAAGTTTTGGCAAGATGAAAGTTTTGATAGATGGGTACGCGATGATAAAGAGTTGTTCAATATCATCAATTATGTATTGGAGAATCCCGTTAATGCCGGCTTAGTTGATGATTGGAGTAAATGGCAATATACTTACATACGTAAAGGGTATTTGTAACACAGAATCATATTCCGGTTTTAAATCTGTAGCACAGAATCGTATTCTGTGCTAATCCAAATTGCGAATCTGTGTTTAGCTGTATCGCAGAATCGCTCTCTTTTGTAACACAGAATCGTATTCTGTGTTTAAGTTATATCGCAGAATTGCTTTCTGCGAAAAGCAATACCGCACAGAGTGCGACTCCGTGCTACAAAATAATTTAATACTCTATAAAAAAAGCGAGCATACCAACAATGATCAAAACTATTCCGCTAATTAGTTTATCGTGATGTTCTAAAAAATGCCAGTTAAGTTTACGTACACCCTTTGATGCAAAGTAAACAAGAAACATCATTCCAAAGACAGTAACAAAAAAATAAACTATAGAGACAATTCCAATCCCCAGCCAGCCTAAACGGCTTGCAGTGAAATAGTACACTTCAATTTCCAAACAGGGAGAGAAAAACATTGCTACACTTAATGTTAGTACAATTGATCTTCTACTCTTTCGCTTTTCAATTATTTCATCAACGTGAATATGATGATGCTGATGAGCAGTTTTAACTAAACTGTGTCTGTATTCCAAATAAAAATAGATTAATCCGAGAGCTATTAAGATCGCCGGAGCTACATAATGAGTAATGTAATGATAAGACTCGGATAGTTTATAACCGACCAAGCCAACAATGATCCCGATAATAACAGTACTAATTGTATGTGAAGCCCCGGTGATTGCAGTTACAGTTAATGTTTCTTTGTCGGTCCATTTCTCAGCTTTACCGATCGCAATTAACGGAAGCCAGTGACTTGGTATTGTAGCATGAACCAAGCTAAGTAGAAGACTTCCTAAAAATATTTGTATTATTGAATTCACTAACCCAAAATATCAAAAAATATTGTATGAGTGAAAAGTAATGTAGAGACGGGATATCCCGACAAGAAATTGTTAATCCTCTACGAGGATTTATCAATGTAAAATAAACTCTTTTCTACAACAATTTGACCATGCCTGCCGGCAGGCAGGCTCTACGAGGTCTAAAAACATCGTAGATGTTTAATTATTGTAGAAACAAAAAACCCAACAAATACAGTATCCTCGTAGAGGATAAATAAATATTCTTAACACGTAAAGGTTAAAAGATTATAGAAGTTAGAAGGTTCGGAAGAAAAATTAAGTTGACGCCTATGCGACAAGTCGGGACAAGTTATCCCGTCTCTACCGGATTATTATCCTACTGCAACCTTAGCGTAATTTGTCTTACCGGAATAATTCTCAAACTGATTTTCTAAAAAAATTTCATAAGAACCCAAATCTAAAAATCCATTCCCGGAGAAATGTTATGTCAAGACTAAAAGAAAGAATAATTTTTCCGGATTATTTTATTAATGCTAAAATTTAATTGCTGTTCTTATTCCTAAAATAAAATAATCTATCGAGTAACCGGTAAAATTTGTGTGCTGATACCCCGCCGTGAGTTTAAAATATTTCGAAGGAATATAGTCCATCTGTGCAGTAAAAAGATTGGTTTGGGTTTCGTTCTGATTATAGATTGTTAATAAATCAGTATCAAAATAGAAAGCGCGCTTACCAACAAACCCGCCTAATTTTAAGTATACGTCCTGGATTGAATTCCAGGAAATATATCCCGCAACGGAAAATAAATTCCGTTGATCGCTTACATAAGTATAATTTGGTTTTGTACTCAGATAAACCTTGTTGGATAATATCCATTCAATCCTTGGTGTGATTTGATAAACATTTAATTGAGTGTAACCGCTCTGTTTTATGTATGATGCCGCTAATCCCAAATAAAACATATTACTGTAAAAAAAATATTCAAGACTTATGAGATGTGTGTTATCAAACGATGAGGAAGTCTGACCTGTTTGCGTGTATTTCCCTCCAATATAACTATAACTTACTTTGAGATAAGAAGGGAATAAATTCTGCAAATAACTGAATGTATGATTCTGTTGAAGATATTTTCCGGTAGTGTATTCTATATTTAAGTTGTCATACCCAAGAGTTACAAAAGATTTTCCGTTGAATGAAAGGGTTGCATATCCAGCTATTGAATTTGAATTTCCTCCGGTTGAGTATTTACCAAATGTATAATAAAATGATGGATACACGTACAGCGAATCCCCCCACGTTTTATGAGAAGTTAAAACAAACAATAATAGAAGCAACAATCGTTTTATGTTTTTCATTTGGAAAGCATCATTCCCTTTGTGCCAAGACTATCATTCGGACTTAGCATCAGAACATTAGTAAATAGTTCGCGCGCGTTGGATGCTTTACCGAGGTAATAATATGTCCATCCCAAACTCATGTTAACGTCATAAGAACCGGGATTCGATTCATAAATTTTTTCCAAAAGTTCTTTTGCTTTACCGTATTCTGTTTTATTTAAGTAGATCTGCCCAAGGTAAAGGTTCGCATAAAAATTATTAGGGTCAATTTTCAAAATCTTTTGGTAGATGTTCTGAATTAAATCCCAGTCATCGAGTTTTGAAACGGGAAGAGTTAAGGCAAGCATTGCCTCCGTGCTGTTTTTTCTGATATCAACTGCACGTTGATAATAAGTTTTCGATTTAGAGTAATCCCCCTTTGAATAATAAAGCCAGCCCAACCGCAGATTAAACAAATAATCATTTTTATTCTCTTCGTAATTTTGAAGAAGCGATTGAATAGCATTATTGTATTCTTTCTTTTCTTCGTACTTCATCGAAGAGTTGAAAGAACTTATTTTTTTCTCGGTGTCTTGATAAATTATTTTAGCCGCTAAAGAAACTAATATCACAAAAGAAACAGCAAGACTGAGCAAAATATATTTCTTCATTTTGTTCCTCTCTATTTATTAATTGAATTTGCTTCGAACGTTTTATTGCCGGTTTCAAAATAACTGATTCTGCTTATCGTACCTTCAGCATTAATTTCAATCTCGGTATTAAACAACCGGCTGAATCCTTTGAACAAACCTTTACCTTGTATATTGATTGTATTTTTGATCAAAAACGAATCTTCATCTTCAAATCTTTCTCCGAAAGAAAATTTGCCTTCTGTAGTTAAGAAATTCTTATAAAGAAGAAAAAACTCGGATAGATAACGGATTCTTGTTCCCGTAAGATCTACAATAGAGTAGCGGTCTTTCCAATAAATATTTTTATGGTAACAATAAGGAGTTTGATGCGCCGCTAAATAAAAATAATACAACGCAGATCTCTTATTGCCTGTGTAAGAAATAAAGTAAAATAGTTTGTCGGTCTGATAGAAAAATGCGCAATCTCCACTGTCAGCTTCGAGATACAATGAATTGTATATGTCAACTTTCACTTCCCAATCTTCGGTAAAAACTTTTTCTTTCAACCGGCATTTGAACCTCAGCTTTTCTCCCAGACTGAAACTAAAAGCGTTCTTAATTGATTTATGAGTTTCGATATTTCTAATAGATTTTCCTTCTTCAGGTATATCAAAAATTTTTAACTCTAAGCCCAAATCTGTTTTTTGTAGAAAGTATGCTAACGGATATTGCAAAGTTTTATCGCCAAGTTTATCTATAGCTTGAAACTGGAAATGAATATGAGGAAAAGGTGAACGTCCGCTGTTACCGCACAAACCAACAATATCGGATTTCTTAACAAGATCGCCGACTTTTACTTTGATACTTTCCTCTTTAAGATGAGAGAAAGAAGAATAAAAACCTTCTCCGTGTTTTATAATAACAGTGTTCCCCCAATTTTTCTCTAGATTAACCTTTCCAACTTCATTGTCAATTATTCCATCAATCACTTTTACAACTTCACCATCCATGGAAGAAGTAACCGGAATTGTATAGCAGTAGTAATCAGTCAATTCTTTTCCAGTTTCTTTGTACTGCTTTCCGTCTTCATCGGCTATTACAAAATCGAGCGCATATTTCCATTCCTCTTTATGTGTATGCTCGCCTTCATATCCTTGTGATACGAACCATTCGCCGAAAAACGGAAGTTCAGGAAAATAAAATTTGAATCTCTCGAAGCGCTTCTGCCTGTTATGATGATAATAATAATTTTCTTCCGGTGAGCCCGGTGTAAAATACAAAGCCACTAAATCCGATTGCTCTTGCCGGAATCTTAAACTGTAAAGTGTAAACAGAACTATAAAATTGAATGGAAGTACTAAAACAGGAAGAGTTCCATGAAGAACTTTGTAGAAGAAACCGGTGAAAATAATTACAAGAACTACAGAAAATATTGCCAGCATAAAACTTTTTCTCGATGGAATTATTAAACTTCCACCCAAAGCAAAAGCAGTTAATATCGAATTAAATCCGGTGATTATAAGTAATGAATCTGAATTTTGAGGTAAAATAAGATTTAAAAAAATAACATTACTGGCAAATGCAATTATGCTTAGCAGAAATAGAGTTCTCGAAAAGAATAAGAGCGCAATAGAAATTAGAACGCCGGAAATAAATGACGGCTGAAAGAGAATGAGCGCAAGCGACTTAAAATAACTTTGCAGCCACAACGGAACAATAGAAAAATAAACATCATAAGTTTTGATTGAACTTACCGAAATGAAATTGTAGTTGGTAAGAAAAACCATGAATACGTAAAGTCCGATTACAAACGGGATTGACAAACCCGGAAGATTAAACACCGCCGCAAAATAATTTTCTAAAACCGATGCGAGTAAAAAGGTAATTACAATAAATAACGGAATTAGAAGAAGCAGCGGGAAACTGAGTTTGTAAAAAAATATAACTGCCGCACCAAACAGTATTCCGTTAAAACCATAAAAGCCGGAACGGATTTTAGCACGGTCATATTTTAGCATAAGCGCTGTAAGATTTGAAATGACAACACCGAGCAGAGACATCGAACCGATTTCCGGGACGACAAATGTTGCTGTAAGAGCCAACGCCCCAAACCAGCGCCGGTTCGAAAAAAAAATTTGTCCGTAGCTGAACAATATCGAATCAAGAAAGAAATTCATTAGAAGTTTTTCATACCTATTTTTTCTTCAATAATAATTTTTCCGGTACTCTTTCTCTTTCCATCAAGTAGTCTATGTTTTCAGCTTTACGTATCAACTCAACAGAACCATTTTCCATAACCATTACAACATTCGGACGCATAGCAATGAACTGCATCCACTGGGTCATATCATAAGCGCCGACATAATGAATTACTATTTTCTCACCAACCTTCAACGCCGGCAGGGCTATGGAATCCTGAATGCAATCTATATTCATACACAAGGGACCATAAATAGTTGTGTTCTCTGTATAAGAACCATTCGGCTGAGCAGGAGAAATTTTATGCTTATACCAAAAACTTGTGAAAAGTAAATTTACACCGGCATCAATTATAACAGCTCTTCTTCCATCGGATAATCTTTTGTTTGCAATTACAGATGAAATTAAAAATCCCGCATCATCTACCAACGCACGACCTGTTTCAAGTATCAAAGTTGGCATCTCTTCATTAGTAAATGAAAGTTCAAACAGTCCTGAAGAAATTGAATCCGCAAATTGTTCTATGGACGGCACTACTTGTTCGGCAGGTAAATACTGTCCTAACAAAGTATTGTGTGAGGCAAACCCTCCGCCTAGGTCTATGTATTCAATCACTTTGTCAAAATCATTTTTGATTTTTTTAGCCAGCGTTCCGAGATTTATCGCTGCAACACGGTATGCTTCGGCAGACATCATATAAGTGCCAATGTGAGTGTGAAGACCTACTAACTCAAGATTCTTAGCTGCAATAATTCTTTTGATTGCCTGCCATGCTTCACCGTTTTCAAAATTAAACCCGAAGCGGTCCCACATAGGATAAATTCCAACATCCATATTTACACGAATTGCAACTTTAGCTTTTAGTTTTTCCGCTTCGGTTAGTTCGATAATTGTGTAAAGCTCGTCAAAATGATCAATGTGAATTTTTGCTTTTTCTTTCATCGCTCGCAAAAGTGCTTCCCGGCTTTTATCCGGACCGTTAAAGATTATATGTTCTCCTTTTATGCCGAGCCGTCTAGCTTTTTCATATTCAAATTCCGAAACAACTTCTGCCCAAGAATTTTCCTGGTGAAAAACCGAACAGACCGCATTCAAATAATTTGTTTTGTAAGACCATGCAAATTGAACTTTTGGATAACGTGTTTTGAAAATTCTATATGCTTCCCGCTGATTTTGTCTTAACTGTTTTTCCGAAATTACAAATAGAGGTGAACCAAATTTCTCAACAAGTTTTTCAACCGCAACCCCATCAATATCGGATTTGTAAGAAGCGGTTGGATTGCTTCCAAACTTGTTCATTAAACCGGAGATATGTTTAATTATAATTGGCCGCTCATATCTTTTCTTAGTCATTTTAATTTTCTCCTTTCACTGTAATTCTTTCAAAAATTTTTATGTCCGTGATCAAATCCCACGAACAGCGGACAAAGATTTTTCCAATTTCATAACTATCAAATTGCGGAACACTTTCTTCGTTCGCCAATTTTACCAATGCGTAGGGAAGATTTTGTCCGGCAGACGGTGCAAGATAAACCCATGCAGGAAAGCGCGGATTTATTTCCAACAAATAATATTCGTTTGTTATAGAATCCTTGATGAACTCCAATTCCATTCCGCTGCGCCATTTTGTTTTCTCAATTACTTTGTGAGAGACACTTAATATATTTGGTTCATCAATTGTAACGCCGGACCAGCCCTTGCCTTTATCTGTTATATAAAGTTTGCGCATTGCAACGGCACCTATAGTTTTTCCTTTTCCATCACCAAGCGCAACAACATTAAACTCATCCCCTTTTACAAATTCCTGCACTATGATTGGGAATCCCCATTTATAGCTCAGCTTATTGAAAGCAGAATGAGCTTCATCAAAATTGTTGGCAATGTATGCTTCATAAAATATTCCTTTGATAACAACCGGGTAGCCGAATTGATCTGGGATTTTATACAACTCCTGAGCAGAGGCAACAAGAATATTTTTAGGAACTTTGATTCCGTTCTCTTTGCAGAAATCGAATAGTTTGTCTTTTCCGCGTATGTTGAGCTGTTCGAAAGTTGGAAGAAAAGTTTTAATTCCAATCCCGCGGAGCTTATCCTGCAGCTTTACAAAACCATATAATTCCGAATCGAGAGTTGGAATTATTAAATCAATTTTTTCTATTTCATTTATTAAGCTGATCCGGTTAAAAAGATTTTCTAAACCGCTTGATGGATAAGGAATTTGATAACACTTATCTGCTAAGTTCTCAAGGTAGATTCCCGGTTCAAGTGGATCATATACAAGCCCGATAATATTTCCGCTGATCTCTTTTACCTCTTTCAAGCTTCTTATTACGGGAACTCCGGGTCCAGGGTTATCTGTGGCGTTTAAGCCGGTAACTGCAATATTCATTTGGTCTCAATCAGGTTGTAAGCTTTTAACTGCGCAATAAAGTCATCCAGATCTTTTTCCAAAGAATTGAGATCAACTTCATATTCCTGGGCAATTTTATTTTTTACGGTTTCAAACGAATCGTTTTGCTGAAACTGCTTAAATATAAAATGCCCGATCTCGTTCAGCGTAAATGTTTCGCCTGTAGAGGTTAAAAATAAGAAGCCGGAATCGCTTACAGCCAAGTTTTTGGGAATTGTTATATCCGCCATGGTTTTAACCCTTTCTTATGAACCAAGTTTGCTATAATGTTATTTTTTAAGATAGACAAGAACGGTTAAGTTGTCAAATGATAAATTCTTGTCTTTAATATGAGTGGTAAAAATTATTCGATAAGTGAATAGCCGTTAATTAGCGATCTATTTTATTAAAAGTTTTTCATTATTAGGACAATAGATAAAAGAAAGAAGTTTAATATTAGATATTAAAAAGCAGTATTCTAAGAATACTGCTCAAATTGTGAGCACGGGTGGGCTCGAACCACCGACCTTCACCTTAAAAGGGTGTTGCTCTACCACTGAGCTACGCGCCCCAGCCAATAAAATTGCGGGCGTAAATATAAACCTCTCCCCTTTAAATTCCAAAGCGACTTATATTCACAGTAAAAAATTATTTTTCTCACTCTTTTTTTATATATTAAAACACAAGTAAAATTTACCTCATATGAAAGACTCAAGAATTTTAATTGCCGATGATGATGAAACCCTTTGTTACCTTTTAAAAGAAGAATTGGTAAACGAGGGTTACTCGGTAGATGTTGTTTATGATGGAAAAGATGCCATCGAAAATTTGAAGAAACGTTTTTATGATATTCTATTACTCGATCTTGAAATGCGCGAGGTTCATGGTGAAAAAGTTTTAGGTTATGCCAAAGAAAATCATCCTTCGTTACAAGTAATTGTATTAACAGCAAAGTCTGATATGCGAACAGCTATTGACTGCATTAAGCAAGGTGCGTATGATTTCATTACTAAACCGTACGAGTTCGGTCAACTTTGCGTAATTATTGAACGCGCACTTGATCATAAAGATCTGCTGATTAAAAATAAAATACTTACATCTAAAATTAGTCAACTCCCTTCCAATACAATTATCGGGGAGAGTGATGTAATAAAAAAAATTAATCGTTTGGCAGAACGTGCAGCAAAATCCGATTCCAATATTTTGCTTGAAGGTGAAACCGGAACCGGTAAAGAATTGTTCGCAGAATTTATTCATAAACATTCCAATCATGCCGATAAACCATTTGTCGCTATCAATTGTGCATCTCTTCCGGATCAGCTAATAGAAAGTGAACTTTTTGGTTATGAAAAGGGAGCTTTCACGGATGCTAAAGTTTCTAAACAAGGATTGGTCGAAATCGCAAACGGAGGTACACTTTTTCTTGATGAGATTGGTGAATTAAGTTTAGCATTACAGCCAAAACTTTTACGATTTCTTGAGAATGGAGAATTCAGAAGAGTAGGAGGAGTAGTAAACTTGAATTCTTCCGTCCGTGTTATTGGTGCAACAAATAAAAATTTAATGGAAGAAGCGGAAAAGAAAAATTTTCGTCGGGATCTGTTATTTAGACTAAATGTTATCACATTAACAATTCCTCCTTTGCGTGAACGCGAAGGAGACGCGCTTCTACTTTCAGAATATTTTCTTCAGAGGAAATCACCGGTTCGTTCAGTTAAAAAACTTTCATCAGACGCAAAAAATGATTTACAGCGTTATAACTTCCCCGGTAATGTTAGAGAGCTTGAACATATAATCGAACGGGCAATAATATTTTCCGAAAGTGATACGATTCAATCTAAAGATTTAAACGTACCTAAAGAAGATTTTGATTTTGCCAATTTTGTAAAAGATGACGGCACTCTTTTAACTATGGATGAATTGGAAAGAATTCATATTAAACGGGCTTTAGAACATCATAATTGGAACCGCGAAAATACAGCCCGCGCTTTAGGCATCAGCCAAAAAACACTCTATTCAAAAATTCTAAAATACAATCTTAAATAGAATGAAAAAGGATCCCTCTGTAAAACATCTTGCACATGATCTTAATAATATTTTCACCCGTATACTAAACAGTATAGACCTTCTTAAAAGAAAAGTTACCAACATTGATACTATCCTTCCTATCCTTAATAACATTGAAAGCGGAACTTATCTTGCATCAGAGATGATTGATGATACATTTGGAAACATTTCAAATAAGATTACCCAACGAAAAATTAATTTAAATTCGATTATCGCAGATATAGTCCGTTCATATATTTTACAGCAAAAAGATAAAATTAATTTTCTCCTTTCTCTTGAAAAAGACCTTAAACTAGTAAACGGCAAGTATTCTGATTTTTACCGGGTAATCTTAAATCTAATAATTAATTCAATAGAAGCAATTAATACGAGCGGAGCAATAAGAATCAAAACCTGTAATTTGGAAAACGAAGATAAAATTCAAATTATCATAAACGACGACGGAAGCGGAATTGAAGAGCAGTTTCTTTCTCAAGTATTCAACGAAGACTATTCAACTAAAAATAAAAATAAGATTTCCGGAGTTGGTTTATCTATAGTCAAAGAAATTATTGAAGATCATAATGGAACTATTTCCGTTTCAAGTGAAGTAGGCAAAGGTTCCGAATTTATTATCACATTAAATTCTTCACCTATATTGCATGATAAGCCTGCACAAAGTGGAAAAACAATTTTGATTGCAGAAGATGAAGATATACTCCGCGAACTTCTTACCGAACTTTTACAATCTTACGATTACACAATACTTACTGCATCAAACGGAATTGAAGTTTTAGATTTTTTGAAAGTGAGAACTCCCGATCTGCTGATCGTTGATAAGAAAATGCCTGAGATGGATGGACTAACATGTTTACAAGAG
>JACRFC010000060.1 GCA_016234355.1 Ignavibacteriales bacterium | reverse complement strand
TTTGTATCCTGCATTCGGATTATGTTCGCCAAATTCCTCGCCGAGTATTCCGTGATTTGGAAATTTTTTCATAATTGCTTCGCGCATAAACTCTTCGGCTTTTTTATCCGCAATAGTTACGGGCGATTGATCGGGTTTGTTTTCAACATTAATGTCGGTCCGCCAGTAATGTTTAATGATCTTTCCGCTTTCATCGGCAAGCCATTTACAGAAATGCCGTAACTCATTTAACTCTTGCATATCCTCACCATAGTTTAATTGAGCAGATATTTCAAATATATTCGTTTAACAATTCGTTCACAAAAAGTTTATTTTTGGTAGAGCAGATTTCAAATCTGCTCAACAACCTTATGAATGTTTACAAAGCAAATAGCGATAGTATTCAGCAAGCGGCAGAAATTATTAAACGCGGCGGACTTGTAGCATTTCCGACAGAAACCGTTTACGGTTTAGGCGCCGATGGATTGAATCCGATCGCAGTTGCAAAGATTTTCGAGGTGAAGAAACGCCCTTCATTCAATCCTCTGATACTTCATATTGCCGATAAAGATTCACTTAAAAAATTCTCTCCGATCAAAAATGAAAAAATTGATCTGCTAACGGAAAAATTCTGGCCGGGACCTCTTACATTAGTTTTACCGAAAACGGAAATTGTCCCGGATATAGTTACATCGGGAAATCCAACAATTGCAGTAAGAATGCCGGATCATCCTGTTGCTCTGCAATTAATTGAAGCAAGCGGAACTCCGATTGCAGCGCCAAGTGCGAACAAATTTGGTCATCTAAGTCCAACCGAAGCAAAACATGTTGAGAAATATCTTGGTGATAAAGTTGATATTATTCTCGACGGAGGAAAAAGTTTTGTCGGAGTAGAATCAACAATCATTCAGTTTCATGAAAATGAATTTTATCTTTTACGTCCGGGCGGTTTATCTAAAGAAGATATCGAAAAAGAAATCGGCAAAATAAAAACGGGTAAAGTAAATCCCGATAAACCGAATGCACCGGGACAACTCCCCTTTCACTATTCTCCGCAGACACCATTGAAATTTTTTAACAGGAGACTTCTAAATAAAAAGAAAAAGATCGGTGTTCTTTTCTTCAAAGAAAATGAAATTGATTTCCCGTTTGCTGATGTAAAAATTCTTTCACCAAACGGTAATCTTCGTGAAGCTGCTGCAAATCTTTTTTCTCATCTTCACGATCTTGAAAAAGAAAACCTCGATTTGATACTTGTTGAACCTGTTGAAGAAAAAGGATTGGGCAGAGCAATAATGGACAGGCTGAGAAAAGCATCAAATAAATAATAAAGCCCATCCCAACCCTTCCCCAAGGGAAGGGCGTTTTTAGATTAACAATTTAGTGTGGGTTCATTGATTAGATATTTTGTGTTTTTGAAGTAAAATCTGTCTTGGAAAAATTATTATTGTAACATTTATTATAAATTCATTGTTTCAATTATTATATTTTACACCGAGATAGTTAACGATTGATGCATTACGAGAGCAACAAGATTATGAAAGAAAATTCCGACAATTCATTCCTCCCCGAAGAGATATCAATTTCGAAACTAAAATTAGTTCTTCATGCTCTTAACTCGATTAGCGAATGTATTACAATCACTGATATGAACGAAAATCTTCTGTATGTAAATAAATCATTTGCTGCAACTTACGGCTACAACGCTGAAGAACTAGTTGGAAAAAGAATAGATATAGTCCGCTCGGATAAAAACGATCCTGAATTAATAAAACAAATTCATCCTTCAACAATAGACGAAGGATGGCGCGGCAGATTGTGGAATAAACGGAAAAACGGATCAGAGTTTCTTATTGAATTATATACAACTGTTGCACGTGATGAAAATGGAATTCCTGTTGCGCATGTTGGTGTTGCGCGCGATCTCACAGACCAACTTTACGCAGAAGAAATTCTTCGTGATACGCAAGATAAATTCAAAAATCTTTTTATGAATTTAAAAAATGCTGTTTATGAAACCACTACTGACGGAATTTTTGTTGATTTGAATCCTGCGGGATTAGAACTATTTGGAGTTAAATCTTTAGAAGAACTGAATAATATTAATGCGAAGCAATTTTATATAAATGAAGACGAACGCACAAAAATTATGAATCTGCTCGAACAAAACGGATATCTAAAAGATTATGAAATAAATCTCAAAAAAAGCACCGGAGAAGTAGTAACTGTCCTCGAAACTTCTACTGTAGTTAGAGACCGGAACGGAAAAATAATTGCATACAGAGGAATACTAAGAGATATAACCGACCAAAAATTAAATGAAGGTAAATTAAAGCAGCTGATAGACCGTCTTGAGTTTGTAAATAATCAGCTAAAAATTTCTGAAGAAGAATTAAAGAACACCAACGCTTCTAAAGATAAATTCTTTTCTATTATAGCACATGATCTGAGAAGTCCTTTCAGTTCTCTCTTAAGTTTTTCCGAATTCTTAATAGAAGATATTGAAGAGCTTTCTAAAGAAGATATTAAATCATTCGCGGAAAAAATCCACGAATCGGCAAAAAATGTTTTTACTCTTCTTGAAAATCTTCTTCAATGGTCGAGAGTTCAATCCGGTAAAATTCCTTATCAACCCTCAAATTTTAATATTTCATTTAAGATAAATCAGGTTATCTCCCTTCTTACAAATAATGCAACGAACAAAAAAATTCAGATCGTTAATGATGTTCCTTCTCATGCCATTGTATTCGCCGATGAAGATATGGTATTTTCCGTAATTCAAAATTTACTTTCCAACGCAATAAAGTTCACGAACGAAGGCGGAACAATTGTCTTCAGATCGCTTATTAAAGTAAGTTCGATTGATATTTCCATCTCCGATAACGGGGTTGGTATCAAGGAAGAGGATCTTCAAAAACTCTTCCGCATAGATGCTCATCACACTACATACGGCACGAAAGAAGAAAAAGGAAGCGGGTTGGGATTAATTCTTTGTAAAGAGATGGTGGAAAGGAACCGCGGAAAAATTTTTGCAGAAAGCAAGGTCGGTGAAGGAACAACATTTACATTCTCACTTCCAAAAGTTTAATAGCTGAAAGTTACTTATCATTAGGAATATTTCCATAAAGTTAAACTAATTGCATTTATCGGAGAAATAAATTATGTCGAAAGAAATGATTCTCGAAAAGATTGATCAAGCTGCAAAAATATTAAACGAAAAAAATATTGATATGTGGATGACTTACGTCCGCGAAACCGGAAACATGAAAGATCCTATGATGGATATGATGGTTGGAACAGGAGCGACATGGCAATCTGCTTTTATTATAACAAAGAGCGGAGATACTCACGCAGTAATCGGATCGCTTGAATTAGAAAACATGAAAACTATCGGGACTTATAAAAATATTCACAGTTATCTAAAATCAGTAAAAGAAAAACTTATCGAAGTATTAGATTCCATTAAACCGGCAAAGATCGCCATTAACTATTCGCACAACTCATCACTTGCAGACGGGTTAACGCATGGATTATATCTTGAACTAATGGATCACTTAAAAGACACAAAATACGTTAACGCGTTTATCTCATCAGAAGAAATTATTGCTTCATTAAAAGGAAGAAAATCCGCCGGCGAACTTGCAAATATGAAAGAAGCAATTAAAGAAACTTTGAAGATCTTTGATGAAGTAACAAAGTTTCTAAAACCCGGAGTAACCGAAAAGCAAGTTGCACAATTCGTGCTTGATCTCTGCAATAAAAAAGGATTAGAACTTTCCTGGGATGCAGAACATTGTCCGGCAGTATTTTCCGGACCAAATACTGCCGGCGCACATTCGGGACCAACAGACCGTGTAATTGAAACCGGTCATGTTGTAAATATGGATTTTGGTGTTAAGTATAATGGTTACTGTTCCGATCTTCAGAGAACATGGTACATTTGCTTTCCGCATGAAGATAAAGCTCCTGCAGATGTTCAGCGCGGTTTTGATGTTATCAAGGAATCAATCACAAGAGCAGCAAACGAATTAAAGCCCGGTAAAAAAGGATGGGAGATAGATGAAACAGCACGCAATTTTATTCAAATAAAAGGTTACGAAGAATATCCGCACGGTCTCGGTCATCAAGTTGGTAGATTTGCACACGATGGCGGCGCATTGCTAGGACCTAAATGGGAACGATATGGAAATCTGCCAATGCTCGAAGTTGAAGAAGGAAATATTTTTACAATAGAGCCAAGATTAACAATTCCAAACTATGGTATAGCTACAATTGAAGAAGAAGTTTTAATAACTAAAGATGGCTGCGAATTCTTATCAGAAAGACAAAAAGAAATTTATTTGGTGAAATAAACCAACCCCACCTGTATCCTCCCCTTTCAAAAAGGGGAGGACATGGAGGGGTTCAAATTATTGCAGTAACAAAAATTTATATCCGATACCTTTAATAGTAATTTCTAACTTTCCTTTTCCAATTTTTATCTTTTCTCCGTTAACCACATCCGAAGCAGAATTAATTTTATAAAACTCCGGTAATTGTAATTCCACTTGCTGAGAATTTTCACTCTTGTTCAAAATAATTAATATTCTTTCGTTCATATCCGAACGGATATAGGCGTAAATATTTTCATCTGTTCGAAGAGTTAAAAAATCCCCGTAACGAAGTGACGGGTGGTTTTTTCTAACATTGACAATTTTTCGAACATCTTCCAGCATTTTCCTTTCATCTTTACTCAGATCATTTCCGAAGCGCATCATTCTTCTGTTATCGGGATCCGAAGCGCCGGTCATTCCAAATTCGCTTCCGTAATAAATAACCGGCAGCCCCGGAATTGTATTCATATATGCATAATATAATTTTGCTTTATTGTAGTTTGCCGGATTATCAACCTTCGGCGGATTATTCCATCCCTCTTCCGTTGCGCTCCATTTGCTCAATTCTAAATCGCCGTCGGCAAAAGCCATGAACCGATTTTTATCATGGCTGTCCATAATATTTCCCATCAAATTATTTTCACCGTAAACTAAAAATGATTTTTTCATTTCCGCATCAAGCGCTTTGAACGACATCTTACTATCAAGAAAAGTTGGAAGTGCTGTATCATACAAGTTGAAATTGAATTGAGCTGAGAGTTGTCCGTTATTCACATAAGAACTGATCAATTCATAACTGCCGAAGGTTTCTCCAATTTGATATACTTTAACATTCATCGGCAATTCAATTTCCTGTTTAATTTTTTTAGTAAGCGTTCTCCAAAATTCATTTGGCATATGTTTAACTGCATCCTGTCTAAATCCGTCTGCTCCCGTTGTTATCAACCACCAAACTGCATTGGAGGTTTGAAAATCAACGACTTCTTTTGAACCAACAAAATTAAACTTAGGCAAATACGGTTCAAACCAGGTTGTTAATCTGTACTCATCCCATAATCTAAGATTTAATCTTCCGTCAGGGAGATGAAGTTTTCCGAACCACTCAGGATGCTGTTTGACAAGCGGGTGATTTTCATGAACATGGTTGGCAACAAAATCCAGCAATATTTTTATTTTATGTTTATGTGCTGTTGAAACTATCTCTTTTAATTTTTCTATTGTGCCGAATTTTTCTTCTACATCAAAAGAGCTTATTGGCCAATATCCGTGATAACCTGAAAACCATCTATGCGGCGCAGGAGATTCTTTATATGCTTGGTCGGGATTATCATAAACGGGCGAGATCCAAATTGTGCTGATGCCGAGTGAATCAAAATATCCATCATTAAGTTTATTTATGATCCCTTGAAAATCGCCACCCATGTAATTTGCTTTTTCGAAAAGTGAATCGTGAACGATCGGTTTGTTAAGCGATGTATCCCCGTCATTAAATCTATCAATCATCAAAGAATAAATTATTCCGTCGTTCCAGGTAAAATTATTATTGTCCGCCGGAACACCGTCAAATAGAATTATTGATTGAATGTTTGTTGATCTGCCATTCTTATTTACAGCCACACGAAAATGTGTTTTCCCTTTTAGTTGAGATTTTGGAATTGAGAATTCAATTTTGTCATTTTCAATTTTTATATACTTTTTATCTATTCGTTGATTGTTAAGTAATGCAATAATGTTTTTCGGTTCAATAATGTTTCCATCTTTTTCATTTTCATAGATAAAGGAAAGCTTTGATTCATCCTTATTAATTTCTTTTCCGGCAGCATGAAGAAATAATTTACCAACATCGGGATTAGCAACATTGAAGAGAGAATTGAAATCACCGAAGCCGTTTGGTTTTTTGTCCGGGTTTTTAGGATCAACAATTTCTTCTCCGTCTCCCCAAAATTTATATTCATATCTTCCGGGCTCAAGAGCAACTTCGGTTTCAAAAATTCCGTCACCGTTTTCATCTTTCATCGGAAGATTGCCACGATCCCATCCGTTAAAACTTCCAAAGAGAGTAAGTTTATTGTATTTCTTTTCCGGTTTGTAAGAGAATTTAAATTTTTGCTGAACGCGTGATCGTACCGGAAAGGAATAAGTATTCCCGGCAAGTTTGAAATCAACTAAAGTCATCCCTGCAAAATTCATATCTGCTTTGAAATAAACTTTCCCGGTTCGTTTATTATAATTTACTTTTACTTGTTTATTCTCTTTGAATTTCAAATCGTAATTATTCGAGTAGAACATATCACTGATCAAAAGTGAATCCGTTTTGCCTGCGATGAGATTGACCGGTTTTATAATATCGCGTATTCCATTTTGAGCAAAGCACGGGACAAAAATAAATAGGGAAAATAGAATGACATGTTTGAAAAACTTCATATTAATCTCCACAAGAAATATTATTACATGTAAAATAAAAAAACTAAAGGGATAAGAGAATTGAAAATAATTTAAACCGGATGGTATTCAGTTAAATATTTTTCCAGTCCGTTTAGACATGTGACGTAATTTACATTCTTAAACTGCGATAGTTCTTCGGAGCGTTCTTCGGCAAGAGCTTGTCCGCCAATAATTATTTCTTGATCCGGGAATTCTTCTTTGATAGCTTGAATTAACTTAATCAATCTTAGTGCATTAATATAAAAGCTGTTCGATATCCCGACCAAATCCGGTTTCTTTTCTCTGACGAAGGTTATAATATCCGATTGCGGAGTGTTGGAGCCGATAAAAATTGTACGCCAGCCGTTTGCTTCTAAAAATCCGGCAACCATACGCGCTCCAAGTTCATGGTATTCTTTATCCACACAAGTGATCAAAGCAAGTTTGCCGTTGTCGTCATCGTCTAAAGAACTTGTACTTACTAATTCGATCAATGCCTCGGTAATTTTAGTTGCAACATGTTCGCCTGCAACAGAACATTTTTCTCGTTCCCACATTCGGCCTATTCTGTACATCGAACGCTGAAAAAGCTCCATGTAAATCTCTTTGATGCTGACCTTCTGCTCAATAAGGTTAAACACAATTTGTGTGCACTGCTTTTTATCACCATCAAGAAGTGCATTTAGATAATGCAGATAAACGGCTTCCGGAATCATTTTACTCATTTAATTATCCTCGTTTCAATAAAACGATAATTAACGAGAAATAATTCCAATCTAAGAAGATTTTTTTTTGCGTTTATTAATTAGGCGGGAGATTCGATAACTGGTATAAGCAAAGAATGGAGCCGCTACAACATCTATTGTGTAATGTACATGTTGAATTAAAACCAAGGCGGCAATTAGAATTGTGCAAATTAGAAAAACAGTTTTAAGTTTTTTACTCTTAGCTGTTAAAAAGAAAAGGAACATTGTTGCTGTATGTCCGGAGAAAAATAAATCACGCAGTAAAGTTTCACCCCCGCCGAAATACTCTACAAAAGGATCTTTGAGCGGTATTATATATATCGGTGCATTGAGAGGTAAAAAGTAAATGGTAATCAATCGTAATGCTGCAATTAACGTATATGATTGCAGTGCTATCAGCATTCTATCAGGATTAAAGATTAAAAAAGAGAGAGCAATTATTAACCCAAGATAAATCAAACCAAAGGTTA
>JACRFC010000059.1 GCA_016234355.1 Ignavibacteriales bacterium | reverse complement strand
TTAAATCCGGTGTAACTCTCCATAAACGAACGAACCAGCCGTTATCGTATGCATTATCCAATCTCTGCCAGGAATTGCTTCGCCATAAATTGATCTCGTGAAAACTTATTCCATCAATTTTATTTTCATCGGCGTATCTGCAAAGGTTCTGAATTTCTGTTGCAGCGTTTGCAGTTAATACTTCATCTGCATCCAACCATAGAATAAAATCGGGTTTTAATTGGAGCGCCGTCTCAAGCAAAACTTTTTTATGGTTGATTTCATTCTTAAAATCATTTTCACCGTCTTTCAAAATAAAAATTGCTTTATCGGATAAATACTCGTAACTGCCGTCAGTGCTGCCGTCATCATAAACAACTAAGCCGTCAACAACAGGTTCAAGGTATTTCCAGAACCGTTCTAAATTATTTTTTCTTAACTCATTATAGACTTGTGTAATGGCAACAATTTTATATCTTTTATTTTCCAACATGATTGGTTCTTTAGATACATCTTGTTTTGTTTGTTCTTCCATCCATTTAATCTGTTTGTTCCTTTTTCGAATTAAAGTTAAACCGGGATGAAGAGGAATCGTCATCAATTCAAATTTATCCTGATGCTGTTTCAATTCATCTATAACAAGAAATGCATCACCGCAGTAACCTTTATCTGTGTATTGTAAATTTTTCGGGTGAGTATCGTGCAGCAAAATAATACCATGATCTTTTACGTAAGGAAAGTAATTCCAGAAATCTTTTAGCACGGATTCTTTGGAATGATCAGCATCTATGAAAAGTAAATCTATTTTAATGTTGCGGCATTTAATTTCCGCAGCAAACTCGTCGGTGGTTCCATGGAAGAAAAATGTTTTCTCCGATTTCTTCATCCACTTCGCAGCTTCCGAATTTATATCAACTCCATAAAGTTTATTTGCGTGCGGAATAATTTTATTAAATAACTCACACTGATATAATCCAAGTTCTACATACACTTCCGGTTTAAGAGACCCGGCTAAAATTGTAATTAGGTCTTCATGCCAATTCTCTTTTGTTAGTTCGCGTGAATGCTGCATTGAACAATTTCCTTTTCTGAGAAAAATTCTTTCATTTCTTCGATTTGTATTTCCAGATTTTTTACTGCTACTTTGCTTGATAATAAATTGACACTTTTCATACTTCTATCAACAGCTTCTTTTGCTTCAGCTGAATTGATTTTTAGATGAAGATCATAAACACGATTAAAAATTTGCAGTAACTCATACTTATTAACTGTGTTCGGAGAATGAATGTGAAAAATTCCTTTTTGATATAAGTCCTGCTTTATAATATTTTCAATTATTTCCGCCAGGTATAATGTTGTTACTCCGTTCCATAAATGGTTGGTAAAGCCGCACACTTCTTTACCGGCTTGACTTTTAGCCCATTCTAGCAACGAACGGCTTTGTCCATTCTCTTCACCTATTATAGATGTGCGGAGAACCATGCAATCTTTATTCTCGCCGGCGTTTTTGCTTAAGCCGTATAAATCATCCGCATCGAAATAGTCTTCTTCCGTGTATTTTCCTTTCTTGCCGGTGTAAACGCAATCGGTTGTAATATGAAAGCATTTTATTCCCCTTTTGCCGCAAACCTTTGCAAGATTTCTGGGGAAAAGAGAATTTATTTTCAGAACATTTTCTATAGTGTTCTTTGCAATAGTGGGTTTAATTACTCCGGCACAATTAATTACAACATCAACACCATCAAGATATTTCTCAAACATGCTCATCGGGTCATTCGCGATGTCGAATTCGTTTCGAGAAATTTCTACAACCTGGTAATCCTTCGATTTGAAATAGTAACTAACTGCATAACCAAGCATACCGGTTGAACCAACGACTAATATTTTTTCCACGATCACCTCTCTTCTACTTTCCAAATGTCCCAGTAACAGGCGTCATATCTCACGTCGTCATTGAGACTCTCTTTTAATTCCGATGTTGAAAAGAAAATTATTTTTGTGTCTTCCGTTAAAGACATGAAACCATTTGCATAACCGGATGGAATGAAAAGCACAGAGGGATTTTTTTCGCTAAGCACAAAACGATGTACCTTCAAATCTTTCGATGGCTTTTCCCAATTATCAATTTGTACTGCACCAATTACTGCGGCGCCTTTTACAACCATTACATATTTAGCTTCGTTACGGTGTGCATGCCATGCTCTTATAAATCCTTGTTTATGATTTTCAACAGAATAAAATCTTTTCACACCATCAAAGTTAAAGTCGTTAACAAAGCTGACAGTCCCTCTATCGTCAACTGCGAGACCTCCTTTAAGCAGTAGTGGTTCAAAGTTATTATCGTCGTCAAAACTAACTGTACCTCTATGACTTACAGCTAATCTTCTTTTAACTAGCAATGGCTCTGAGTTCATGTTCATGTTCTATTCCTTCCATTTCTTTTAGGTAAGCTTGATTTGAGTAACGTGGACTGTTTAGATTTTTGATCCGCCGGGTTTCCACTAAAAACTTCAACTCATCAATTCCTTCATCTATTGAGTGAATTGATTTATAACCGAATACTTTGTGTGCCTTTTCACTTGTTACACGGTAGTTGCGAGTGTCTTGAAACGGCATATCGGTTTCCTCAATAACGATATCGGGAAAATGATTTCGGACTTGATAAGCCAAATCTCTAATACGAACGTTTTGACGGTGAAGATTAAATATTCCGTTGTGCGGCGATTCTAAATTTATTGTAACTGCACGCGCTACATCTTTAACGTGAAGCAGCGGACGGAATTGATCGCCGCCAAACACGCTGATCTTTCCTGTTGTGAATGCTTTTACAGTGAGAATGTTTACAACAAGATCAAGACGAATGCGCGAGTACAAATCGCCTACGCCGAATAATGTTCCTAACCGGAAAACAATTGCATCTTTATCGCGCAGATATTCTTCCGCTTTTAATTTGGTTGATGCATAAAGCGAGAGCGGATTCTTCGGCGAAAGTTCATCTAACTCTTTATCCTGTGCGCCGTAGACCGAGCATGTAGACATAAAAATTATTCTCTTATCAAAATTTTGCGAAAGCCACTTTACAGATTCTTGATTAGTTGCAATTGTTAGATCCGGATTTAACTGGCAAGCGCCATCGCCAACTATTGCAGCAAGCCACACAACAACATCAGCCCATTTAAGATGCGGAAGAAGCGCGTCTGTATTGAGAATATCTCCGTAAACAAAATCAACTTCTTTACGGTATGAGTCTTCGTATAAAAGTTTATCGTAAATGCGAACATTATAGTTCGCATCTTTAATCATATCCGTAATTGTGCCGCCAACATATCCTGCACCGCCAACTATCAGAACGTTTTTCATTTTATAATTTCCTTTTTAATATGTTAATAATTTTTTCCGATGTCCTGCCGTTGCCAAGCCATTTAAGCTGTTTCTTTGTAACCGAATAATTTTCAAAGAAAGAAATTGTTCCATGCACCATTGTACTTATCGGTCTTGTCTCTCCAACCAGTATACTGTTTCCATTTTCAACCGATTCAGGGCGCTCTGTTTTTAATCTCGGTATTGCAACGGGCACTCCAAGCAATGGACATTCTTCTTGACTTGTTCCGGAATCGGAGACAACTCCATATGCGTTGTATTGAAGATTTAAGTAATCAAGAAATCCGTATGGACCAGCCAGCTTAATATTTTTTTTGTCCGATAAAAGATTATGCTGATTTATCAGCTTAACACCGCGGTTAAATTTTACCAACCTTACTTCTAAACCGGTTTTCTTCCCTAATTGATCTATATACTTCAACACATGATTAAATTGTTTTACATCCCTTAGGTTTTCGTTGCGATGAATATCTGCAAGAATATAGTTTCTACGTCTTGGTCCGGTTGGTAAATAATCTTTTACGACTTCTACTATAGTATTGCCGACAACGTGGATATTTTTTGCCGGTTTGTTTTCCAAAAGCAATCTTTTTTTGTAAAGAGGAGTGTAGACAAAAATTAGATCGGATACATAATCGCAACATACTCTATTAACTTCTTCGGGCATTCTTCGATCGTAAGATCTCATCCCGCCTTCGATGTGCCCAATCTTATACCCTTCTTTGAAAAGCGGAACCGATACCAATGCAGAATTTGAATCTCCCAAAAAAAGTATAATATTAGGTTGGAGTTTCTTTTTCCGCAAAAGTTTTATTACGTCGGAAGATAAATATGAAAGCTGTTCATAATGATTTCTGCTTCTTCTTCCGGTCTCAAGAGTAAAGTCCGGTTTCCGAATTTTCAGTTCGGAAAAAAAAATCTTACTCAGTTCATCATCGTAGTGCTGACCGGTATGAATCATTATATGGTCGAAGTTTTTGTCTAATTTTTCAAAAACTTTGCTCATACGGATAAAGTCAGGACGAATGCCGGTAATAGTGACAACCTTCATCAACTTCCATTTTTATTGCCTTTTAATTCACAATAACTATACCATTGATAACAAAGGGAATATTGAGAATATTAGTTCGGGAGATGTTTAATTATATTCGATTGGCTAAATACAGCCAATGTCAATTTGGGAGAGTAGGAAGTTGTGAAGCGATCTTCTTTATCTGTTCTTCTGCCTCTGCTGTAAAAGCTTTTTCGGCAGAATTTAATTGCTCTTTTAACTCTTCAACTTTTTTACGATGGTGTGAAATACTGCTACTAATATTTTCCGATAAGATTTTTTCCTTATTGGAATAATTTTTATTTACTTCATTAATTAATTTGTCCTTTCCATATTTTAAATTTACCAATCGTTTTTGCAGCTTTGATTTAACTTCAAATCTTTCGACAATAATTATTACTGAAAATATTAAAGATATAATTAGCCCAAGGAAAAAACTTATTGCGCCCCATTTAATTGCTGTTATTAAAATAAATGTTAACATCGAATTAAATTCTGACGCATCACCTACCATTTTATTTGAATAACCGGCTACACCCCCGAAGAAAAATACTAGAAAAGCAATTATAATATTGTATATCATATAACTGGACATTGATGCGCGGGGATTATACCGGTCGGATTGCGGCAATCCGTTGAGTAATTTTTCTATTACATGTGCTTCATAATCATAGTCTTCATTTATTTTTTGTAAAGAATCTTTTAGATCAATTTTGTTTTTGACCTTAAAAGCTTCCAGCTCATCAAGCAAGTGTTTTTCTGCGCTTATATTTTCACTAATAGCAGTATTAAATGTTGATAATTTTTGATTTACCTCATTATAATATCTTGTTCTTATTTTAGCACTAATACATGCAACTATTTCGGCTAACTTTTTATAAAATTCTGGATATGTAGCATAAATTAATATGTTTGTAGACTTTGAATAATTCTGAATTATTTTTTCAGTGAACAGTAAAGATTTATTCATTTCTTCATCGATATATTCCGATAAATTATTTGCCTTTATCATAGCAAGACTTTGAATGCATATATTTATGATTTCATTATCATAATTTTTATGCACATTCAATAATTGCTCAATCGAATCGTAACACTTGCAAAAATCTTTTTCAGAAAAAACATTATAGAAAAATGCATTGCGGTAGAAATAACTAAACATACCGGCATTATTAGTCTTTAATGCAATGGCTAAACGATGAAGATCATAATTAAATATTTCATTAAGAAAATATGAAGCTAAGTCTTCATGCGCGAGATTAATTTCCGTTAAAGCAAAATATATTTTTGCAGTACTTCCATATGGTTTTAGTTCTAGTGACTCTTTGAATATTGCTTGGGCCTGTTCGTAAGAATTTTCTTTAAGATGAATAAACCCTCTGTATAAACTTATTATATATTTTAACTCTGCTTTTAATTGATCGTTCAATCTTAATGAATTAATTATAACTACTGCATTAGTTAATAGTTCATTTGCTTTTACCGGATTGTATAACGTATTATGATAAGTAAATATTATCCCTTTTAGGATAAGTTTTAAAAAATTGTGCTTGTTCAGGTCCCGTTCGATAAAGTTTACTGTTGTAATTGCAAAGTATTCTTTTTCATTTTTAAGTTTAGCGGTTGCCCAGCGTGTATAGTTCTCATATATCTGTTTATTAATTCCTGAATTATCACTCCTAGAAAAATTAGATTTCATAAACTCTTCTATTTGTGCAAGAAGAGATGATTCATAGGTCCAGAATAAAGGTGCATCTGAAAAGGGAATGAATATTTCTTTTAGTTCTGGGGGAAGGCCAAGTGAAAAGAAACGAATGCTTTCTTTAATATTGTTAATTGGGACGTTATCATTCTTTATCGAAATCTGAAAGTGATCTTTTGCAAGTTTATAGAACTCGGAAAGATTTGCTCCAAATCCAATTGTCGGAGTTTCATATTTTTCAGCAACCAATGACATATAAATTTATAGAATTAAGATAAATGAAATGATATAGTTATTTTTGTTCCTTTATTTTTTTCACTTTCAATCTCAAATTTACCATCCATGAGAAGAGTTAATTTATAAGCAATCGTCAATCCTAAACCGGCACCTTCAAATGAACGGGTATAACCTTCGACTTCTTGTGTAAATGGTTTGAGCAGTCTTTCTATTTGAGATTTTTCAATTCCAAGTCCTGTATCAGAAACAGAAATTACGATATTGTCGTTAATAACTTTAGTCTCCAGGCAAATGCATCCTTTATTAGTGTATTTAAAAGCATTATCAACTAACATTTGAATTATCCTTTCAAGTTTTACCCAATCAACTTCGGCAATACTATCTTCATCGGTAATGTTCAAAAGGAAATCCAAATTCTTTTGTACAGCCTCTTTTTGCATTCTTTGATAAACATTTCTAACAACTTGATTGCAATTTAAATCAACCTTATCAAGTAAAACTTCACCCGCTTCCAGCTGAGAAACTTCTATAATATTAGTAAATAAATTTAATCCCCTGTGAAGGACTTCTTTCATCGAATCAATAAGATCTCGAAGTATTTCAATCTTACCTGTTTCAATAGATTCATCAATAATTTCCGAAAATCCGACCACTGCGTTGAAAGGTGTTCTTATTTCATGAGACATATTTGCCAGAAAATCAGATTTCATTTTGTTTAGCTGCATTTCCTTTTGAATAGATTTTTTCAATTGTTCCCGGTAAAGGATTTCATCTGTTGTGTCTTTCATTGTAACTATGTAATATCCAAAGTTTAGTTCATTTTCCCTAATGGAAGTAATTTTGCAGTCATACTCGCGTCCATCAACATTTTTGTAATTAAATTGATAACATAAAGTGTCCGGCTGTGATAAATAATCAATCGATTTTTGAATTTCCGAATAAAGTGCATGCGGGATAATATTTTCAATTTTGTGAGAGTAAATTTCGTATCGGTTTATATCAAATACCCAACAGAAATTGTCGTTTGCATTTTCGAAAATAACTCCGATACCGATATTTTCAACAATTAACAATAAATCCGAGATGTTGTTTATTATCAGTTTTTGTTTTCTTTCGGAATTCTCAATGAGCTTTGCTTGATTTATATGTTCGGTAAGATTACTGCCCGTAATGATAAAACTTGCTTTGCTTTCTTCATTATTATAAACGGGATTTAAGTTCAGCTCCCAATATTCGGAAGATAATTTGTTAGGGAAATAAAATAATTTTTTCCATGGCCTGTTCATTTTTATAGATTCATTTAATTCTGCCAATTCACCGTCATCTAAAATATTCTGGAATATTTGAATTAAATTTTTGTTGTAAATACTTTCAATATCTTGAGAAAGAATTGCTTCCCATGATCTTGAGACATAATTAACTTTTTGATCTTCATCTATAATCATTAATGGCAGCTGACCGTAATCTAATGCATTATAAAGAAATGTAATTTTATTTTCTAATTTTTTTCTTTGCTCTAAAGATTCTATGATAACGACATAATAATGATTATATCTTATCACAACACGTTCAATTTTTATCGCGTAATTTTTAATTCCTTCATAGTTTTTAGATGCAAGGTCTATTTCAAGAGTGAGGTTTTTGTATTGACTTTCACTAAATCCACGTATTAAGTAAACAAACTCGGGATTAGAGTTCATTTGATTTATATCTAAAAATTGATCTAAACCAAAAGTATCCTTAAATATTTTGTTACAATAAACAATTTTCAGTTCCGTATCAAAAACCACCAGAGGATTATTGTTAGGCAATTCGATATAGCTTCTGAAATCAGAATCATAATAGTCTGTAAATTCAATATGAGAATTTAATTGAGCCATATTCTAAAATGTTTTTAACTGAATTTGTTTCATAATTAAAGCATTATCATATCTTTTATTATCATTAATTACATCAGCTTTTATTGTTAAATATTTTTCAAGAAAGCTTAATAAACAAGTGTTTATATAATCGAACTCCTGGCATAAAGCATACTCCATATCAGAAAATATTTTCTTCACTTCGGAGTTGTCTACCGATATTGAATAAGAATAATGACTAAGATCAATAAACCTATAAATCATTTCCGATAAAACCGTTAAATGAAATTTGGGATCAAGTTTATCGCTGTTTTTAATATTGTGCTGGCAAAGTATTAAAGTTTGTACTTCAAATCTCTCGGTTAATTTTTCAAAAATCTTTTTTATATCATATTCAAAATTATTTTGGAAGTGAAATTCGTTCTGACTCACATAAGCAGTAAAATCATATCCATCAAATTCGAAATTAATTATAATCTTGTCATTACTTTTTGTTATTCTTTTTAAGCGCCAATTAATTGTTGAAAGAAATGCCGTAGCAGGTGATAGTGAAATTGAATCAGGCAATGAAGAACTGAAAGTGCTCAAATAGCGAGAGCTCTTATTAAAGCGGTTAGGTTTAGATGAGTTTTTATAGTCTGAACCTGCCGAAATATTGACTATTCGTTCTAACATGCCTTCTCCTTCGATTATTATTATCGAGGGAAAAAGCAAATAATTAAGCTACTAAGTTTTTATCATTTTGCTTTCGTCAGAATAATTAATCATTTCCGGATTTTGTAGATGAGTTAGTTCGTTTACAAATTTTTTGATTCTTTCGACTGATTGGTTAACGTTGGAAAGATCTTCTACAAGGTTATTTTTACCTAATTTGGTTAGTTCTTGTTCAATATTTTTCATAGATAGTACTAGACTGCTAAGCGGATTATTAATATTATGTCCAATAGTGCATGCCATTTCAATTAGTGCTTTTGAATGCTCAATATTTCTTACTTCATTTTGAAGATTATAAATCCTGATACCTGAACGGATTCGGGCAAGTAATTCTTGATTTTCAACCGGCTTAACTAAAAAATCATCTGCGCCGACATCCAATCCCATAATTCTATCTTTTAATGAGGCCCGGGCAGTAAGTATAATAAAATAAGTAAGCTTAAATTTATCGTCACCCTTAAGAATATTACACAGTGCAAGACCATCCAGCACCGGCATAGTCCAATCAGCAAGTATAACTTTAGGAGCAAAATCTTTTAATACTTCAATAGCATTTTGTCCATCAACTGCAGTAGCAACATCGTAATTATTACGCGAGAGTAGTTTTTCTAAAATGAACCGGGTCTCTTTCTCGTCCTCAACTATTAGTATTTTGTCTTTCATTCTTAGAATATACCAGTTTGTTTATTTTATCAATTAACTTGTTATAATCATATATAGGTTTTATAAAATAATCATCCGCCATACTATCAGCAAGAACATTGTCACCAAAAGCGGAGATAGGATATGCAGATATTAACAGAACAGGAATTTTTAGATTATTAAATCTTTTCTTAATAATGTTTGAAAGTTTCATACCATCTAAACGTTCGGAATTCCAATAAGTGTTCTTAATATTTATATCCATAATAATTAAATCTACATCTCCCTTTTCAATCTCATTTATTATCGAATCAACATTCTCTAAAATAAATACCTCGTTGCATAACTTTTTAAAAAATATTTTATAGTAGTCCTGTGAAAAAGGATCATCTTCAACAACTATTACCTTTCTTAACATAACGATCACTTATTAAATTTTACTGTAAAACTAATTCGTCTGTTAACGAAACTGAATGGATCTTGCGGATTCCTAAGACGTGTATCAGCGTATCCATGGATCTCATCAATTTGTTTTTCCAATAGACCGCCCATTACTATAGCTCTTTTAGCTGCTAGAGCTCTTTCCGCACTTAATTCAAAATTGGTAAATCCGGTTCCCTGGTTCTGAAATTGATGAGAATCAGTATGTCCTTCAACAATTAATTTATTAGGAAGTTTTGAAATTTCCTTTCCAATCTTTCCGATTAGTTTTTTTGCTTTTGTATTTAATTCACTTGTGCCTAAAGCAAAGAAAACATCCTTGTCAGAATCAATTAATTCAATTTTTAAACCCTCTTTTACCATTTCAATTCTAACCTGACTTGATAATCCGCTCAAATCAGTATCAGCTTCAAGTTCTTTTTTAAGTTTTTCTCCAGTCTTTTCAAATTCCATTTTCTCAGCTTCCTTCTTTTTCATTTCTTCTTGAATTTGCAAGTCAATTGAAGGATTCGAGTTATTTCCTTCAATAATATTTTTACTTTTTGATGAGAATCCGACAGGATCCTTAAAGTAACCGGCAACTGATTGTTTTGCTTCTTCACTTTGACCGAGAATCCAGAGAACTATAAACAGAGCCATCATTGCCGTAACAAAATCGGCATAAGCAACTTTCCATGCACCACCATGATGACCGCCATGAACTTTTTTTACTTTCTTAATTATCGGGGCTGAATCGTTCGATGCATCCATTACTTATCCTTTTTACCTCTTAATGCTGCTTCCAGTTCTTGAAATGTAGGACGCGAATCCGAAAAAATTGTTCTTCGTGCAATTTCTGCAGCAACAAACGGAGGATTCCCTTTTGCATATGCCAAAATGTAGGATTTAATTATTTGCAGGTCCTGCACTTTTGCTTCTATCATATGAGCTATATTAGCAGATAAAGGATTTACAAAACCGTAAGAAAGAAGAACACCTAAAAAAGTACCAACAAGAGCAGCAGCTACATGATGCCCGACTTTTTCGGCACCTTCATTAATAGCTCCCATCGTTATTATAATTCCAAGAACAGCTGCTACAATTCCAAGTCCCGGCAATGCATCTCCAATTCGCCCTATTCCTTCGAATATGGGACGGTTTTCTTTTTCATAAGTTTCAATCTCTGCATCCATCAATCCTTCCAATTCAAAAGGAGGGACTGAACCTGCAAGCATAACTTTCATTGTGTCGCAGAAGAAATTCATTCTGTATTGATCATTAATAAATTTGGTTGCCTTTTTGAGGAGATCACTTTTTTCCGGTGCTTCAATATGTTTTTCAATCGAAAGCAAACCCTCCCTTTGTGCAATTAGAAAAAGATCGCTGAACGCTTTGAGCATCTGGATATAATCTTCTTTTGTATTAGAGTGGTCCTTAAAGGCTTTGGAAATTGAACTAAGGATTTTTTTGATTAGTGAAAGAGGGGATGCAATTAATAAGCTTCCAATAGCTGCACCGCCAATAGTAATGAATTCAGATACCTGGATAAGTAAAATTAGATTACCACCGGGTAGGGTAAACCCAATTACCACAGAAGCAATTACAACAACTATTCCTATAATTACAAACATCTCTTTTCCTTAGTTAACAGGTGATGTCTCTATTTCATTGATACTTTTTAAAAGTATTTCGCATTTTGAATTAATTTCCTGCCAAGTATTGTTTGGTACTGATATAAGTGTTTCTATATCTCTACAGATATCCGAAATATTCGGATAACCGGCAGTCCCGCTGGAACCCTTAAGTTCATGCAATAACAATTTTAGCAGTTCAATATTCTTATTAGATATCGAATTAAGAATAGATTCCTTTTTTTGACTTAAGCTATTCGCAAAATATTTTTTTAACTCTTTACTCATTTGTTCTTTTTCAAAGGTCGAGAATTTTGTTAATCTTCTTGCACTCAAAAGAAAATTATTACCAAGTACTTCATTGATACTTTTTACTAATGATTTTTTTGTTAGCGGTTTGGATAATATTCTCTCGGCTCCTGCTTGCATTGCGGCAAGAACATTTATTTTATCAGTGTGACCACTAATAACAATTACCGGGATATGCTGTACATCTATCAACACTTTAAGAACGCGCAGCAAACGAATTCCGTCGAGGTTTGGCATCATTAGATCGAGAAAGATGAGCTGGGGTTTTGATTCAACAGCTTTCTGTAATCCTTCTAGTCCGTCATTGCATGTTATAACCTCCACATCATATTCAGATAAAAACTTCTTAAGAGAATTACGAATAATATCGGAATCATCAATAACAAGAATTTTTACGTTTTCAGTATCGAAATCCATTATATTCTCTACACTTTTTTAATTTTAAAGTTTTGCAGATCCGCAATAGTTTGAATACTTGCTTTTGAAGCCTCAATTGTTTGTTGCTTCACTCTATCGTAAACTTCTTTACGATATACTTGCACACTCCGAGGTGCATTAATTCCGATTTTTACCAGACCTTCGGAGGATGATACAATTTTTATAGTTATATCAGACCCGATAAAAATTTCTTCGTTTATTTTTCTTGTTAGTACTAGCATATCATTGCCCGGTAAATAAATTGTAGTTAACTGGATAGTTATCAGAATCAATTATTTTTTGAAAACCCGCTTTAGTATTTTGATTAATATAAACGGGTGCTTTTAAGTTAACGGTTATATCAAGAGGATTCGTATTTAATACTACGATCCCAAATGCTTCATAATTTTCTTCTTGCGGAAAATTTTCATCAAGTACCCGAACTCCGAACATCGGAAATGCAATGTCAGGGGATTCAATTGAATTTAGCCAGTAGAACAGATTGTCATCCGGCTTGATAAATAAAAACTTCTTTAGATTTTCAAAACCAAAGAGCCCGCTTTCGAAATTGATAACTTTTTCTTGTGAATATTCAATTTCACCAAATTGAAATGTTTTTACTTTCATATTAACTCACTTTAATATTACTAAATCTACTCTTCTATTTTTAGCTCTGGATTCCGACGAATTATTTAAGTCAATAGGACGATATTCTGCATTACCTACAATAGAAACTCTATCGGGATCTACCTCCTCATCTTTAATCAAATAATACGCCGTATTCAGAGCACGGTCAACCGATAAATGCCAATTGGAAGGATAGCGCATAGTGTTAATCGGTGCATTATCAGTATGTCCTTCTACGCGTATATCATTGGGTAATTTTTTTATGACTGCCGCCAATCTATTAAGAACAAGTTTAGAAGATTCGGTCAGATCAGCACCTCCCGGAGGAAAAAGAATATCTTCTAAAATATGAACAGTAATTCCACGTTCGCTCTCTTCCAACTGAATGGATCTTGAATAATGATAATCAACAATTAATTTCCTTAGTTGATCGCTCAAACTTTCTTTAGGAGAAGATATTACTTTTGTTTCTGGATTTATTTGAACGCCTGTTTCATTGCCGAAGAAATTATCCATGGCAGTAACAACATTTCTATACTTATTAGCATCGATATTAGAAATAGCATAAAGGATAATAAACAATCCAAGAAGTAAAGTAATTAAATCGGAATAAGTAAGTAAATACCGATCTTTATCATTTCCTTCATCAAAAGCGTTCTCTTCAGAATCTAGTGCGCTAACTTTTCTTGCTGTTCTTTTTGCGGAAGCATTCCCATCAGTCTTGCTTTCATAATCGAAGGGATTTCCCCGCTCTGCAATGTTAACACCGCTTCCAAAGAGATCTCCATCATATTTTTCTCCTCTGAATGACATCTCTTTAATCTATCTCCTACTGGTAACCATAATAAATTTGCACTTAGAATTCCCCAAAGAGTTGCAATAAATGCTGTCGCAATATTTTTAATCAATACATTCGGATCGGTTCCTGCATTGGCTAACGTCATAATTAAACCCATTACTGTTCCAATTATTCCCATAGTTGGTGCGTAACCGCCCATCTTTGTAAAAATATTAATATTGGAGTAATGTCGTTCCTGCATTGTCCTGATCTCAAGTTGTGCAAATATTTGCAACGAATCTGAATCAGTTCCATCAAGAACAAACTTTGTCATTTTACGCGGGAAAAGATGACTAAATTTTTTTAACTCCGGTTCGATAGACAGCAAACCTTCTTTTCTTGCTTTAATTGAGAGTGAAACAAAAATATCAATCAATTCTTTAACATTATATGAACGCGGAAAATATGCAAGACGCATTAATGTTAATATTCTTACAAATCTATCTAAGCCAAAACCTATTATCACCGCAGAAAAAGTGCCGCCAAAAACTATCATGATTGCTGTAAGAATAAATAGAATACGGAAAGATCCCCCTTCTAAAAAGAACGCTCCAAAAATTGAAAATACACCAATAAGTAACCCGAATGTTGTGCCAAATTTGTTTATCATAAGTAATCATATATAGATTTTGGAAATATATTAGCAAATAATTTAGATGAGATCTGCAATAAATAATCTTGCTGCTGCAAATCAACAGCAAGTTTTGCAACATCAATTCCCTGAATATTTGCGAGTGTTCGCGTCAAATTAGTCTGTTGATTATTTAATAATGCGCTAATGTCTTCAAATCGGTTTAATTTTTCACCTCCAATAGTTTGAACATTTAAAAGTTGATTGTAAGCATCGTTCAAACCTGTCTTAAGAGCAGCATCCGGTGCATTTCCGGCTTCGAAAGAATCAATGATATTATTTATTGCACTAAATATGCCCGTACCGAAAATCTTATTACCTGGAATATTGATTGCATCAGTAACGTTTTGAGATAATTGTACTTTTACTTCACCAGATACATCTTCTGTAGTAATAACAGCTTTTCCGTTAATATCAATAGTGACCGGCATGGTTGTATAATTTGTTCCGCCAAAAAGATACATATCATTATGCTTTGCATTCGTATCCTGCACTATTGCATTCAAAGAATCTTTTATTGATTGAAGCATTGAAGGATAATTAACTACATTCAAAGGATTAGAAGCAGATGTTATTATTTTCATAATTTTTTGAATTTCAGTAGTCATATTATCCAAAGAATCAAGTGACGAAGTCATAAATTCATTCGCAGTCTGAACATTTTTAATATAAGTATCGGTCTTTTTAATTTGTGCCTCAACCTTGATACTTTGTAAAGCACCGATCAAGTCATCAGAGAGCGTATTTATTTTACTGTTTGTTGCGAGCTGAGTCTGCAACTTTTGTTTTTGTTCAGCAATCTTGTTATAATTTTTAAGATACCGATCTGATAACATACCTTCAGTGATTCGCATAATTTATTGCACCATATTTATTATTGTTTGAATCATCTCGTCGGCCACTTTAACTAATTTTGCTGCTGCATCATAAGAACGCTGGAACTTAAGTACGTTTGTCATCTCTTCATCCATAGACACTCCAGAGTTAGAAGCTTTTTGAGTTTGAAGCTGCTGTAATACAGTTTGACTTGTTTGTACTCTATTATCGTTGTTTGTTTTATCGCTGCCGATATTATTAAGAATCGATGTGTATTTATCAATAACACTCAGATTATTAAGTTCCGGAATCGGGTTATCTGCCAATTCCGCTATTTTATTCGCAATGTTTCCGTTACCGTCATTATTTACTACGTCTGATACGGCAATATTTTTAGGATTATTAACAATACTTGAATTAATTTTAATTATACCGTCAACAAATGTATTAATCACATTTCCGTTATTGTCCAGTTCTCCAAAGAATGGTATTCCGGTACTGGATGAATTTCCCTGAACAAGTGTGTTTCCCTGTATATGTAGTTCATTCACCTTATTAACAAAAGTATTTATCAGGTTTTCATATCCTGCTTTGTAATCTGGTATTTTATTTGAAAATAAATCTGTAATTGCATATAGTTCCCCTGAGTTAATTAAAGCTACCGAACTAAGATCACTCTGTGAATATATTTGTATTTTCCCATTGACAATTTTAACTGCAAACTGATTGTATCCGTTTAGATCGGCTCCTTGAATTCCGCCAACATTAACAACAGAAGTTCCGTTAGGTCCATTTTGAACAGATATATTTACAAACTGACTTAAGGTATTGATGACAGCGTCTCTTTCATCTTGAAGTTCGTTAGTTGCTAGACCCTGAGATTTAGTTTGATAAATTTGTTGGTTATATGAATTAATCTGCTGTAAATATGTGTTTATCATGTCAACTTTCGTATAAACATCTTTTTGCAGTGTCGATTGAACATCGGTTAAATCATCATAAGTTTGTTTAAACCTGTCACTCAAACTCTGAGCTTTTTGAATTACATCTAATCTATTGGGAATTGAATTTGGATTAGCCGCTAATTGATTCCAAGAATTGAAAAAATTAGTGAAATAGGTCCCAAGACCTTGATCAGAAGGTTCGGAAATCATAGATTCAATTTGTTGAAGAATTGTTGACCTCTTATTTGCATCGGAAAGTGTAGATTGATATTTCTGCAATTGCGACTCAAGCATATTGTCTTTAATTCTCTGTATATCCTGTATTTTAACTCCCAAACCTCCTAATATATCGGAAGGTTCGGTTCCAAAGACAACTCTTTGCCGTGAGTAATCGGGATTTTGGGCATTAGAAATGTTATTTGAAGCAACGTCAACAGCCCTCTGATAAACAGACATTGTCCGGATTGATATGTCAAGTACTCTACCGATACTCATTTTATACTCTTTTATTCACAAGTTCACGTTTTTTTAAACCAGCTATCATTATGATAGTATCTTTAATTAAACTTCGCGAAAAATCGATAACATCTTTTAATTGTTTATTAGTATTGCTGATACGAATTATTTTTTCTTTTAACGACTTTCTTAATTGTTGTATTTCTTTATTTTCTTTTTTCAATAAAAAATTATTTTTACTCAAAATACTTTCAAGAGAAGCATCTTTTAACTCAAGATTTAATTCTTTTGCCAAATCTTGAACTACTTTTAAACGGTTCTTTTCTTCGAACCCGATATTGTGTAAAATGTTTTGTTCATTGATAAGTGCCGCATTTAGCAGAGAATAATTATTTTTAATAATCGCTTGTTTTTTCTCTTCAAGCGTACCCATAAGTGAGTCGAGGTTTGCCTCTTGTGTCTTAAGAGTTGTGATTAAATTTTGTGAGCTCATTCTTTCCTCTTATTAAAATGTTCTAGGTAACCTAATACTTTATTGATATAATTTTTAGTCTCGCCAAATGGTGGAACACCGTTAAATTTTTCAACATTTTGCGGTCCGGCATTATATGCCGCCAAAGCAAGTTTTATATCACCACTATATTGTCGAAGCATTTGGGCAAAATATTTAGTGCCTCCAAAGATGTTTTCTTTGGGATTAAAAACATTACGGACTCCCATATCGGTCGCAGTTGAGTCCATTAACTGCATTAGTCCTTTTGCTCTGGCTCCGGAAACAGCTTTATTGTTAGCCGCTGATTCTGTCATTATAATTGATTTTATTACGTTTTTATCTATTCCAAAAGTTGAAGCAGCTTCTTCAATATGTTTTTCATAATTATTCAATCGTTCAATTGCAGAAGTACTTGGCTGAACTTTGGTTGAATCAGAAGAAGGTTGGGTATTGTGTATTTTACCCGGATTCAAATGAACAGAAATTTTATGACGCATCTCGGAACTCAATTCTTCACCTGTAATTTTCTTATAGAGCATTTCGGCAATGCCCAGACTTCTTGTTTCCGACATTTTACTTGCAATTTCCTGTTCAAAAATCGAATCGAACATATCGCTTCCGTAACCTTCTTCTCCAAACATGCCGCCGGTAGTTTTGTTCATACTTTTCAACATCATAGAAGTAAGCAAGCTTTCAAACTGCTTAGCGGCTGAAGCAATTTTATCTTTTTGTTTTTGATCATAACGAGAATTTGTTTCGATCGGTCTCGAAAGATGCTTATTGTTTTCTATTTTAAGCGAAAGATCATTCATGTTACATTATTATTAATTCTGCCATTAAAGCGCCCGCTTCTTTCAAAGCCTGAAATATAGAAATTATATCTCGAGGTGAAACTTTAAGTGAGTTTAGCGCAGAAGCTACTTCCTGTACATTGCTTGCACCTTTTATTGCAATTGTGCTTGCAGAATCCTGTGCTGCAAAAGGAACAAGATTATTAAATGTTGTAGTCTTTCCTTGCGAGAAAGCATTTGGTTGAGAAATGATTGGATAAGAACGAATTGAAATATTTAAACCGCCGTGGGTAATTGTAACAGGTTGAATCTTTACATTCTGACCGGAAACAACTGTACCTGTTCTTTCGTTAAGAACAACTTTTGCAATGTCATCAACTATAACATTTACATTCTCAATTTCCGAAAGAAATGCCATAATGTTATTCTGCCTATCTTGCGGAACAGCAATTTTGATTTCAGCTGCATCGGAAGCTTTTGCAATTTCGCTTCCGAACTTTTGATTTAAGGACGAGACAACATTTTGTGCGGTAGTGATATCAGGTTCCTTTAAGAAAACAGATATTTCATCAGATACAACCTGTGCAGTTGAAATTGATTCTTTAAGTGTTCCACCTCTTGGTACGCGCCCGGCAAGCGAATGATTTTTTGTAATACGGCTGCCGCTTGATGTATTGATATCATAACCGCCAACAGATATAGATCCTTGAGCTAAACCGTAAACATGTCCATTTATTCCTGAAAGAGGAGTAATCAACAATGTTCCGCCCTGCAGACTTGTTGCATCACCCAAAGAAGAAACTATTACATCGAACTCGGCACCTGACTTAAGATTTGAGTTGAGATTTGCTGTTATAATTACTGCAGCAACATTTTTTGTTTTCAGATCGGTTTGAGGAACTGTAATACCAAAACGCTTTAACATACTTGCAACCGATTGAATAGTAAATAAGGAGCGGTAACTATCGCCTGTTCCTGCAAGACCTACTACAAGTCCGTAACCAATTATCTGTTCGGTATTCTTTCCGTTAAGGTATGCTACGTCTTTTAAGCGTTGAGCAAAAATAATATTAACAGATAAGCATAAAATAATTATCGAGGAAAAAATCTTTGATTTCATATTGTATCCTAAAACAACCAATGAAATAATTTTGTTAACAACCCGGGTTTTTGTGAACTATCAATCATACCGTTTCCTTCAAATGAAATTTCGGCATCCGAGATCTTGAATGAATAAACCGAATTGTCTGGCATAATATCCGTAGAACGGATTACGCCTTTGATATTAATCGTTTGTTCTTCACCATTGATAGAGATTTTTTTACTTCCTCTAATAACAAGATTTCCGTTTGCCAAAACAGTATCTACAACTGCACTAATTTTTGTACTGATCATTCCTGTTGTACTTGTGGAACCGCTCCCCTTAAAATCATTATTAGTACCAAGATTCAATTGTGTATTAGGAATTGCAGATTGACCAACTGATCCCGACGCGCTAAGTCCGAGATCACTTTTTCTTCCGGCAGAAGTTTCGGAGTTATTTGAAGCGCGGGTTGATTCAATTACCAAAATTGTTACCGCATCTCCTTTCTCTACTGCTTTATTATCGGCAAACAGCGAGAGTTGAGAATTTTTTCTCATGTTTTGTCCGAACAAAACCGTGGCACAAAGAATAAACATTAATACATATATACGTTTCATCTATTCCACCAACATTAAGTTATATTTGTCAATTATTTTTGCTTTATATAATTTATTGACCGACTGAATACTAATTACATCACCGATACGACCCTCTTGTCGTGCAATACAATCTACTGTAATATCAACTCCATTCTTCCCTGCATGAAGAACTATGTTATCCCCTTTAAAAACTAAGGGTACTGGTTCGATCATTTCTTTCTGAAGAATATCACCTTCTTTCATAAACATTCTACTGCGATGATCAAGAATGTTCTCTGCCGGATCAATCGGTTTTCCAGTTAATAATGAGATGTCAATATTTTTCTCGGTAAACATGCTGTTCATTAATTCTTCATTTCGATTAATAGCTTGCAAAGCAACCAGGACATTTTTAAACAATTTTAATTTTATTGTTAATAGAGAAGAACTTGCATTGTTATCTTTATCATATAGTGTAACCGGTAAATAACCATAATTCTTTACTATTTTAAATTTTTTTTCCGTGTTGATTTCTATCTTCGCAAATTTTTTAAATGACTGCATAATTTGGAATTCGTATTTGGTATAGTTGCTCAGTTTCTTATCTAAGTACGCTATCAGCTGTGAATCAAAATTTTTTCCTTCACCAAATACAAAACTGATTAATATTAGAAATAGAGTTCTCATTTTAGCCGCGTTTTAAATTATTAGCCATTGTCATCATATCTTCAACTGTCTTAACAGTCTTCGAATTTATTTCATAAGCGCGTTGAGCGGCAATCATTGCAATCATTTCTTCAACAATATCCACATTAGATGCTTCAAGAAAACCCTGGTGAATCTCTCCAAAACCTTGTTGACCTGGACTACCAAGAATCGGTTGGCCCGATGCCGTAGTCTCACTATAAAGATTATCACCAAGGGCCATCAAACCGCCGTTATTCATAAAACGTGCAACTTCAATATTGCCAAGCGGAGATGATCCACCGGAAACATCCTGAGCTGTTACAGATCCATCGGTACCGATTTTAAAATTAACGATATCTGAGTTTAGTATAAGACCGGGTTCCAAAGGTAATCCGCCTGATGTAACAATTTTCCCCTCAGCATTTATTTTGAATGAACCGTCACGCGTATATACAAATGTTCCGTCAGGTTTTCTTACTTGGAAAAATCCTTCACCCTGAATTGCAAGATCAAGCTGATTATTTGTAGGTGTGATATCTCCCTGTGCGAAAATTTTTGTTGATGCGCCCGGTTTTACACCATTGCCAATCTGAATTTTTGAAGTTGATGTTCCCTCATTACCGGGTGTTGCAGATGTTAACGGATTGACGTGGACTTCTTGATACATCAAATCTTGAAAATCTGCTTTGTTCTTCTTATAACCGGTAGTATTAATATTTGCTATGTTGTTGGAAACAACTTCTATATTAATTTGTTGTGCATACATTCCACTTGCAGCTGTTCGTAATGCTCTAGTAGACATATTATTCTCCTTTTAAATTTTTCCGATTTCAATTGCTTGACCGAGTGAAGAATCGAGTGCAGAGATGATTTTTTGTGCCGCTTCATATTCTTTGTTTAGCTGGATCATCGCTTCCATTTCTATAATTGGATTCGTATTAGCTTCTTCCAGATATCCTTGCGAAATAGAATACGACCCCTCATCAGCAGGAGTATATTCCTGACCTTCAGCACTGAAGTTGGAACCGCTGGTCCGTATAAGTCCGCTGGCATCATTCACATTTAGAACAAGTATTGTGTCTATTACTTTTTCACCAACTTTTATTTCTCCACCTTTACCAACGCGAATAGCTGTTTCTTTTGCCAGCAATGTTTCTTCGACGGATATTTCTCCGTTCTTACCCATCACTTTTCTTCCTAAGCCATCCACAAAAAAACCTTCATCATTTATTTTAAATCTGCCGTCACGTGTAAACTCAATATTTCCTTCGGGATTTTTAACGGCAAAAAATCCGTCACCTGAAATAGCAAGGTCTAAAGGATTAGAAGTTTGTAAAATTTCACCCTGCTGTTGGCTTGTCAATTTTCTAATTTTAACATTATCATATTGGTCAATTATTTCCGAAAAAGGTATTTCTCGTTTATATCCGGTAGTATTAATATTCGCAAGGTTGTTCGCTATAACATCTATATTTTTAATACGCTGGTCTAAACTTCTACCCGCTGTGTAAATTCCTTTAATCATATCATGCTCCTTGCATCTTTTCTACTTCTAATATTTTCAATTTAGCTGCCAACATAAGTTCGCCTTTGGCAACATTTAATTGTTTTGCTGTTTTCGATAAATGTTTTTCTGATCTCATAAAGATTTCAATTTTTTCTTTTAATGCCTTTCTTATTCTGACAAGTTTTGGGTTTTGTTTGCCCCCTCCAATTTTTTCTTCTCTCATCATTCCAATATTATTTTTTAGGGAACTAATGGATTTGCGATTTAGGTTGGTCAATATTCTTTTCAGAACGAAAAAAAATAGTATCAAGAAAGAGCCGGTAGCAAAGAGTTTATAATAAAGAGGTTGACTTAAAAGAAAATTGAAAAAGGTTGGACGCGGCTCCGCTTGAGCCTGATTCATTTTATCTGCCAAAACTTTTATTTTTTCTTCAAGAGCCGGTAATGAACCGATCTTAGATTCGGTACGTTTTTCCAAAGCGAAGTTAATCTGTTTTTGTACCATAGCGCGGATATTTACAGAATCTCCCGATAATTCCAACAAGTTTTGTGTCGCAGCATTTTGGCCATTTATAGAAATTGAAATAACTAAGAATAAAACTAAAAATACTTTCATATAGCTAATTTCCTCTTAAGTGGGAATACTAAGTGAATGATAGTTCCTTTCAGCGGCAATGAGTTGAATTCAGCACTGCCTTCACTTCTTTTCATTATTTCTTTAATAAAATTGATATTAACGTTTGTACTATTATCAGTATAGTCAGATAAACTTTCTATTTGTTCGGTAGTGAAAACAGATACAACAATCTGTTCTTTTACATATTTAGTTTGTATTATAAAAGCACCGCCTTTATTGGATGCAGATTTAAGTAGAGAGAACACGCTTGTCAACAATTGTTTTATTTCTTTCGGGTCGCCAAGAATAGGAGGAATATTTTCTTCGAGATCTAATTCACATTCCAGCCCGAGATTTTGAAGTGATGTATTAATAATATTTTTAAATTCCCGAACTAACTTATTAAGATTACAAGATTGCGCTTTTTGCAGTTTTGGTTTATTCAGTTCAGAAAATTTAGAAAGGCGGTTTGTCAGTTCGCTTACCTTTTTAATTTGATTCTTGATGTTTGATGTTACCTGCTTATCAATTTTTTTATTCTCGGTCTCTAACATATCAGTAAGCGACATAATAACTTGAAGCGGCTCTCCGATTTCTTCTAATATACCTTCGGCTAATTCACCAAGGGCATATATATCAAAATCATTCTGCATCTTTGATTGGTAAATCTGCAGTTCATGATAAAGTTTATTAATAGACTCTTTCTGCCGAAAAGAAATGATCATTGGAATAATGATTCCAAGCAAAACATTTATTGAATTACTCTCGAGTGAATCTTCCGATATTTTTGATAATGAAGTCATTATCGAGACCAATCCGTAGTTGGTATCGGTATAATATATTGGAAAAATGAATTGGTTAAGTTTTGAACCATTAATTGTGTCTGAATTTAAATCAGGAATAATTGTTGGTTTTCTAGATTCGAACACCCAGTCCAATATTCCATCTTTATAAATTTTGTTAACTGTATTTACATGAAGTGAAGCAGCGTTTCTGCTTATAGGTATTAAGTGTCTTTGTGAATCAACAAATAAAAAGACTTCAATTTCTTTAGCATTAAGAATTCTCTTTACATACTCCTGGAATAATAGATTCAATTCCGAAATGTTTTTTGTTTTTTGAATCTTTTTGTGGAAAGCGGAAAGATTGTTAATAAAAAAAGAATATTTTTCTAATAGATCGCTTCTTGTATTTTGTACTTCAAAATTGATTAAACGTAAATCACCTTTTACTTCGGATTTTTTAGTGAAGTATTGAAGCGATTTGTGAAACGATTCGTATTCTGAAGTTCTTTCTTTTATTAGTCTCATACTAAATATTTTAGGGATTCCATTTGATGCATCAGCGGTTCTCTGTAGCTTTCAATAAACTCACCAAGCTGGTTAATATCTTTAATATGTAAAGTTGTAAAAATGTGTTCATCAAGCTGTAACATGCTATCCCAGTTGAGTTCTCCCAGTTTTAACATTTGAGTTATATAATCTGCAAGATGAACAATGGAAGATGATACACTTGCATTTTGGGAGAGTGCTGGTGTATGATGGTATCTTACGATGTCGGTAATTAGTTCAGGTATATTCCAATTCTTTAATAATGTCTCACCTATCTCAGCATGGTTCATTCCAAATACTCTTAATTCAGCTTCATTATAATCTATACCTGAATAAACTAATTCATTTATTTTAACAAAATCGGTGTGCATAAATCTATGAAGTACAGAAATTCCTAAATCGTGAAGAAGCCCCGCAATAAAAACTTCTCCGCTCTTTTCGAATCCCATATCCAGTGTAAGTTTCTTCGAGATCGTTGCTGTTAAATAAGAATGCATCCAGAAACTCTTTTGGTCAAGATATTGATCTGATTTGTTCTTCATAGATTCCATCAAAGAAAAAGCAGAGACAATATTTTTTATTTCGTCATAACCCAAGATCATAATGCCGAATTCAATTGACGAGACACGTTTCGTCAACCCGTAAAAAGGAGAATTTGCAATCGTCAATATTTTCAGAACCAAACTTTGATCTTTTGCAATTGCCTTAGATAAAATGTGAGGACTTGTATTGACATTATTTAATAACTCAAGAACCTCTGATAAAATCTTGGGTATTGGGGAAAGAGAATTAACCTTTCTAAGAATTAATTCTGTGCGGTCTCTTTTAACTTTGTATTCTGCTAATAATGTTTCCATATAACCTTCTTTACTTTTGTTCAATTAAAAATTCAACGTGATTTTCAAACAACGGTTGATAACTTGCTATAAAGTCATTTAGATATTCCATACTGCCGAAGCCAAGAATATCGATAACATTTTCATCAAAATCGTAACCATCATCCCAATTAAAAGCACCCAATCCTAATTTTTGGGTCATATAATCCGCAAGGTGAACCAGAGATGGCAATACTTTTCCGTTGGGGGACTGAGAAGGATTATGATGATAAAGTACTGCATCGAGTACATATTGCGGAAAATTCCATTTCTCCAATAGTGTTTCGGCAATTTCTTGGTGAGTGAAACCTAACAATTCTTTTTCTGCGCTGAAAAAACTTAATTGACTCTGTTTTACGACTCTACAGATTTTATTAAAATCAGAATTCATATAATAATGAAGAACTGCCAAACCAAGATCATGTAACAACCCTACAGTAAATACTTCTCCAGATTTTTGGTAATGCAAATCGTCTGCAATTCTTTTAGCTGCTGTTGCCGTTAAAAATGAATGCATCCAATATGCCTGGTGGTCCCAATTTACATTACTTCTATTTTTAAATACTTCAATTAAAGAGAGTGCAACTAAAATATTTTTAATTTGCTCAAACCCAATAATGATAACAGCAAATTCAATTGTTGAAACTCTTCGAGGCAAACCATAAAGAGGCGAGTTTGCAACGGCAAGAATTTTAGCTACTATAGCTTGATCTTTAGAAATCACACGGCAAAGATCAACGGCACTGGTCCTATCATTATTAAATAAACTGGATACCTCGGCAATAATTTTAGGGATTGAAGGTAATGAACCAATGTACGAAAGTTTCTTTCTAATACGTTCCTTCGTTTCGTGGTTATTATTTTCAGACATTATATTCTTCCAATTGTAGTTTTAATGAATCAAGTATTCTAGAATGAATTTGGGAGATTCTTGAAATAGTAATGTTGAGCACCTGGGCAATTTCTTTGTAATTCAAATCCTCATAGTAGTATAAACTTAGAATTGTTCTTTCTCTTTGCGGTAAACCTTTTATTGTCTCCAATAGTTTTTCTTTTAAATCTTTCTTTTCAAGAACCACATCGGGTTTTTCACTATCATTAGGTAATGTTTCATAGAGTTGCAGGCCATCATCGTCTCTGACGGGTTGATTCAAAGATAATATTGAAACCGGATATGATGTTTTTGAATCTATGTCAACAGTAGTATCAACTTTTTTTGTGTATTTACGAAGCTCATCGTAAATTTTTCCTCTGATGCGTTGAATCGCATAGGTTTCAAACTTTGTCCCGTAATCGGGGTCAAAACGGTCTATCGCTTCGCTTAATCCTTCTATTCCGAATTGAAAATAATCTCTTCTCTCTAATAAACCATTCTGCAATAAGTTAGTTCTTTGAATGACATAATGAACAAGGTTCATATAATTGAGAACGATTTGCTTTTTGGTATCAGGATTAGGTATTTGTTTGTATGATGACCATAGCGCTGCATTACTCATGTTTTTTGTCTCCGGCTAAATGATCTGATATGTCTCCTAACTTATGAAGCGAGTTTTTGTTGATTGCTTTTATCAAACCAATTAGGATTATGCTTAACATTATTGTAAGAAGGATAAAAATGGAAAAGGAATAGAGAAGTATTTGCTCTAATGCCATTCCTCTTTGTATGAAATAAATAACCGATATGAAAAAAATTAATAAGCCGAATTGAAGAACTATTTTATTCATTTACTTCCAATCATTTTTTACATGAATATTGCAAACACCATACCATTTGAGATTCTGTTTAGGTGTGTTATAAGACTTGAAAATAAAGCGTTTGAAAGGATGTTTTATCAGCGTGTAATAAATGGTTGGTTATTATTAGCCACGTGTGCGATAGTAATGAAACTATCTACAATCGAAGAAATTTCATCAGCAGTTTTCGATTGAGGAATACTATTCATTAACAATTCCTGGTTTACAATAGATTGATGCACTCTTGAATCAAAGCTGATATAACCGAGGTATTTTGGTTCATCTCCGAAGAAATGTTTTGATGCCAATGAAATATTTCCGAAAGTACTTTCTGCTTCTCCATTGCTGTTACACTTGTTAATAACCACTAAGTTTCTTGCTGTGCTGCATGAAGTGTTGAGCAGTTTAAGAACAACATAGGCATCCATAACTGCAGTCGGTTCCGGTGATGTTACTATAATGTTATAATCGGATTTCAACAGTTGATGAAGTGTTAGTTCATCTGCACCCGCAGATGAGTCTAATATTATATAATCATAATTAAGGTTGATATTTCTCAAAGAAACAAATAAATAGTCTAAAGTTTCTCTGCTAACCCGCGGATAATTTTCTCTACCCGAATCTCCATAAACTAAATCAAAATTCTTATCAACAGAGCAAATTAATTCTTGTAATGATTTTCTTTGCTCAAAAAATTCCGACAAGGAAACCTTAGCAGCTTGATTCAACAATACATTCAGGTTCGATAAATTCAGATCGAGATCAATCAGTAGAATCTTTATACCTAATTGTGCAAGTTTGCTGGCAAAATTTGCAGAGAAAAAACTTTTGCCCGTTCCTCCTTTACCGGAACAAACGGAAATAATTTTGGAGTCGGAAAAAACTTGTCCTTTAGTCTCCAACCGGCGCAGTTCTATAAGTCGTGATGCTTGTCCATTCATTTATAAAGTTTACCTGAATAAACTAAGTTTGCAAGGAACGATGGGTCAACAGAGACTATATCGTCCGGTATTACCTGTCCGTTTGATAAAAACATTACCGGCACTTTATGAATTACCGCTACATTCATAATATTTCCATATGCAACAGCTTCGTCTACTTTAGAAAAAATTACCGAACTGTATTTAACAGCTTTGAATTTTTCAACTACATCATTCAACGTGCGCATTGAAGTTGCGGTATTTACTACCAGAATAGTCTTATCTACTTGAGCGGCACTTAAATACTTATGAATTGATTCCAAATTTTCTTTTGCTTTTTGATTTCGTCCGACGGTATCGATAAAAATAAGATCTTTACCTTTGAATTTTTTGATAAGCTTAGGCATATCTTCAGGTTCATAAGCAATAGCCATTTCTATATCGCTTATTTCAGAAAATATTCTCAATTGATCTATCGCACCAAGCCGGTAAGTATCGATGGAAATCAACCCGACTTTTAATTTATGAATGATTTTAGAAATAACAGCGAGTTTAGCAATGCATGTGGTTTTGCCAACACCTGTCGGACCAACAAGTGCAATTGTGGTAGTTTTGTTTTTGTTTATCTTAAGTTCCGTTGTGGGTATCATAGTAGCCATACTGGAGAGAAGATAATTCTCAAAATTTGTATCTTCAATAGAAGCCGTAGTATTAGTTAAATGATGAATCAGAGATTTAATAATACTTTTATGGACTTCGTGCATTTCCAAAGTGTAAGTAATTTCTTTTAACTGTTTTTCTATTTTTTTATCAATCTGCTGTTGCCTTTCCGGTTGGTTTATTTTCTCGCTTGATATATTCTGTTTCTGGTCTTTGCCATATATTTTATTACTAAGCTTTTCTAATTCAGAATTGAAGTTCGAGTTATAATCTAAATTTTGTGCTGCAGATTTATTAATACGCACCGGTTGATCTACTCCTACAGTTATTTCATACATTTTTTTCATATTAAATCGTTTTTCGCCTTCGATAACTCGCGTTCCCAGAATAATTGCTTCCAAACCTAATTCTGTTTTCATTTGATGAGTAGCTTCTTTTAAAGTAGGAGCCAGATATTTTTTAATTTGCATTATTCACCTCTATTTTTCCAATGAACTCCAATTCTATATTTGCAGACAGTTCTGTGTAAGAAAGCACATTAAGTTCCGGGAAACTGCTGTTAATTAATCTATATAAATATGGACGGATAGTTGCTGAAGTTATTAAGACAGCCGTATAACCAAGCGAATTAAATTTTTCGATCGTTGTCTGTATCTGAGTATTCAACTCACGCAAAATATTTGGATGTAGTCCTAAAGTCACAATATTATCCTTTTGAGACTGTAATGATTTAGTGATAGCATTTTCGAGATTCTCACTTAATGCCACTGCATGAATAATCCCGTTTTGATCACGATAAATATTTCCAATCGTTTCTCCGATTGTATGGCGGACGTACTCTGTTAATACATCAATATTTTTTGTCGTTTTCGAATAATCAATTAATGATTCAAGTATTTGGACAAAATCTTTGATCGGGATATTTTCCTTTAGCAGATTTTGCAAAACTTTTTGAATCATACCGAGATTTAAAGTATCCGGATTTATTTCTTCAACTACTGCAGGATAATCTTTCTTTAAGTTTTCAAGAAGCTGCTTAATATCCTGCCGGGTTAATATTTTATCAAAGTTTTTCTTCAGTAGTTCTTGCAGGTGCGTTGTTAGAACAGAAATACAATCAACTACTGTAAAACCAAGCATTTCCGCTTTTTCTTTTTCTTCTTTATTAATCCAGAAACTCTGCATCCCGAACGCAGGATCTGTTGTGGGTAACCCGCTTAATGATTCTTTGATTGATCCTGGATTCATAGCAAGCATCATCTCCGGGTAAATTTCATAGTTTGATACAATATTACCTTTTACTTTAATTATATATTCGTTTGGTGAAAGTTGTAAGTTATCGCGCACACGAACGGGTGGGATTAAAACACCATATTCAAGAGCAATTAATTTTCTTGTAGAAGATATTTTTTGAAACAGATTACCACCTTGTTTTTCATCTACAAGACCAATCAACCCATAACCAATTTCCACTTCTATCGGATCAACTTGAAGATATTGTTCTACTTTTTCTTCTAACGGTTCCGATGTCATAACTTCTTGTTCAACTGATGCAGTTGAAATTGCTTTTTTCGATTTGTTTGTAACAAAGGAAGTAATTCCAAGAATCGTACTAAAAAAAACAAATGGAAGCGTAGGCATTCCAGGAATAAAGGCAAGCATGAACGATGCACCGGATACTGTTCCAAGAACACGTGGATTCGAAAAAAGCTGTGTTTTCATCTGAAGATCTAAAGCAGTGCCCGATGCACTCCTGGTTACAACTAAGCCTGCTGCGGTAGAAATAACCAATGCCGGAATTTGTGTGACCAACCCGTCACCAATTGTTAAGATAGTATAACTTTGAATTGCATCCGTAAACGACATTCCCCTTTGTGCAACTCCAATAATAAATCCGCCTATAATATTAATTCCATTAATTATTAATCCTGCAATAGCATCCCCTTTTACGAATTTACTTGCACCGTCCATAGCTCCATAAAATTCAGCTTCACGGGAAATTACATCGCGTCTTTTACGAGCATCGGATTCGTTAATCAATCCGGTATTCAAATCAGCATCAATTGCCATTTGTTTTCCGGGCATTGCATCTAAAGTAAACCTTGCGGCAACTTCAGAAATTCTTCCGGATCCTTTTACAATAACTATGAATTGAATGACAACTAAGATGATGAACACAATAAATCCGACCACATAATTTCCAGCTACCACGAAAGTTCCGAATGACTCAATTACTTTTCCCGCATATCCTTCGATAAGAATTAACTTTGTTGAGCTGATATTAAGTCCAAGTCGAAAAAGTGTAAGGATCAAAAGTAATCCTGGGAATATAGATATATCTAATGGAGAATTAATGTAAAGCGATACGATCAAAATTAAAATTGATATTGTAATATTTAACGCTAATAAAAAATCCAACAAACCCGCTGGAAGCGGTATCAACATTAGCCCAAGCACCAGAATCAAGCTAAATGCTAGAAGTATATCTGAATTTTTTCCCATATTTTTTATGAATTAAATAATGCTCTTCTGTTTTTTTATTTTTTTCATTTGATAGATATATGCAAGAATTTGTGCAACGGCTTTAAAAAGTTTTGCCGGAATTAAATCTCCAACATCACATACCTTGTATAGGGCACGGGCAAGCTCCCTGTCTTCATAAAGAGGCACTTCATTTTCAACAGCGATTTTTTTAATTCTTTGTGCAAGTTCATCCATTCCTTTAGCCAGAACTTTAGGGGCATTGTCTTTATTCATTTCATATTTAAGCGCAACTGCAAAGTGAGTCGGGTTAGTGATAACAACATCGGCTTTAGGTACGTCGTTCATCATTCTTCTGCGAGTTGCTTGAATCATATTTTTTCTTATTCGTGATTTAATCAGCGTATCGCCTTCAGTCTGTTTCAATTCGTCCTTCACTTCCTGCTTAGTCATCATCATTTCTTTTTTGAACTTCATTTTTTGAAAAATAAAATCCACGGCTGCAATAAGCGTAAAGAATATCATTATTTTCCAAACCATCGAGAATGCGGCATCAAGCATGAAGGATACTATTTCCTCGATCGATAGATTGACAAGCTCAAAAGTATCCTGAATTAATTTCGAAATAACTAAGTATGCAAAAAGACCTATGATAATAAGTTTAGCAAGAGATTTGAGAAGTTCTACAAGAGAATGAGAAGTAAAAAATATTCTTTTTATTCCCGCAATTGGATTAAACCTGTTCAATTTAGGTGTAAACGCTTTGACGGAGAATTTGAATCCCACTTGCGAGATATTACTTACCAGAGAAACGATAATTAAACCTATAAGAATAGGGGTTAGAATAATGAACAGAAAGAGTGTCCATTTTAAAAAATATGCTTGAAGAATTGTTTGATTGATATTAACGGTCTCAAGCGAACTAAAAATTTCTTTTGTAAAAGAACCCAGCTTCTCACCGATAAAACCTTTAGTTATAAAAATTAAAATTAGTCCGCTGCCAAAGACAACAAGTGAATTTAATTCAGTGCTTTTGGCAACTTGTCCTTTATCGCGTGCATCCGAGAGTTTTTTCCCGGTCGGTTGTTCAGTTTTTTCCTGTCCTTCTATCTCTGCCATTCTATACGCTCATCGCTCTAATCATTTCTGAAAGTTGATATTCATAATTGTTCAAAAGGTTTTTAATCGTATAAAAATAAATTGGTATAAGTATGGACAAAAACATAAGTCCAAGACCAATTTTTGCCGGTTGCGTTATAAAAAATATTTGAATGTTCGGAATAACTCGTGCTATTATTCCTTCTGCAATATGAATTAAGAAATATGAAACAACAATCGGTGCAGCAATCTTCATTGCAATAGTAAAAACTGCAAAAGATAGCTTAACTATCAAACTTATTAAGGGTTGTGTTACAGTGAATTTTGCAATAGGTACTAATTTGAAAGAGGCAACGACTGCAGAAATTATATGATGATGCCCGTTAATGAGAAGAAATATCATCATGCTTAAGTAAAAAATAATTTCGCCAACTACATTGTTCTGTATATCCTGCATAGGATTTAATACTTCCGAAAACATCAGACCCATATCATAACCTATTAAATGTCCGGCGTAAGAGATGCCGTAAAAGATAAAGTTCAGAGTAAATCCCATTATCAATCCTGTTATTATTTCTCTTGCTGAATTCACAATAATCGAAACAAGGTTTACATCAATAATTATTTTACTTTTATCAAGTGTTAGAAAAGCAATGTACGCTATTACAAATGAAAGAAATATTCTTGCAACTGCTGGAATTGAATTATGTCCAAGTACAGGTGCAGCAATTATCATAGCGATGACTCTCAAGAAAATGTAAAGCACAAGAAGAAAATCACCAATTAATATTTCTGTCATTTTATAACGGTTTGAAATATTGTAAACATTTTTATTGTAATAGCAACCATCTTATCTACAATCCATGGAAGCAGTATAATAACAACCAAAGCTGTTGTAATTAATTTCGGCACAAAGGTCAGAGTCGTTTCTTGAATTGAAGTTGCCGCCTGAAATATTGAAATAAAAATCCCAACAATTAAAGAAGCTCCAAGTATCGGAAGAAGAATTATAAATGCCGTGTAAAAAACATCTTTCAATATTCCAATTACAAGTTCTTCGGTCATTGAAAGCTCCTGATAACAGACCCAACGATTAAATTCCAGCCGTCAACGAGAATAAACAAGAGTATTTTGAACGGTAATGATATCATCATTGGGGGCATCATCATCATACCCATCGACATTAATATACTGGACACAATCAAATCAACCATTATAAACGGAATGAACAGGAAAAACCCCATAATAAATCCTGTCCTCAATTCACTTAGCACAAATGATGGGATCAAAATGTACGTTTGAATATCATTACGATTTTTAGGGCGTTCTTGATTAGACAAACCGATGAATAGTTCCAGATCTTCATCGCGAACATGCTTAAACATAAATTGACGAATTGGTTCGATACCTTTATCATATGCTTGCTGAATATTGAGTTTATTATCCATTAGAGGTTTCAATGCTTCATCATTCACTTTATTCCATGTAGGAGCCATAACAAAAAATGTAATAAACAATGCTATTCCTGCAAGTAGCTGCGATGGTGGCATTTGCTGAGT
>JACRFC010000066.1 GCA_016234355.1 Ignavibacteriales bacterium | reverse complement strand
TGAATTCTATTATCTTCTGTTTGTGCAGTTAGATTTATAGAAATGCAGATTAGCGATATGAGAATTAGTAAAAACCGTTTCATTACTTTTTCTTTTTTGAAAGCGAGGCGGAATAAGTTACGTTATAAATTACATAGTTGTTCAGATGCTGATCGGATTCAAACCCAAAACCTTGTATAATTTCTTTGGGTGATGATATTGTAACAAATTTATCGGTAAGAATTCTTTGATCATTTTGCCGCCACATTAGTTCGCTTGTTTTTAGAACAGTGCCGCTGTCATTTTTAGCAACAACACTATCAAAAGCGAACATATTTTTTGTAACATCATCAACTTTACCTCTAAGTGAGGTAAGCCATGAAGTATTTTTCTGATACTTATTGTAAAAATTAATTTTAACTCCGTCGAGTAATGTTATTTTCTGCATTTCATACATCTTTAAATGGTCGGTAAATAAAACAGCTTTTATTTTCCCTTCATCGGTAAACATTACTTTAGAATTCCAACTTTCATTTGAAGGGATTTCTCCCTGAACATTTGTTTTATCAATACTCGGTTGAATCTTATCTTCAGAACAGGAGATTACCGAAATGAAAAAAAATATTGCTGCAAAGATTTTTTTCATCTTGATTGTAAACCCAACTTTACTAGATCGTGAAGATGTACAATCCCTTCCGGTTTATTTAATTTATCAACAACAATTATTGAAGTGATATTAAAATTTTCCATTTGTTGAAGAGCAAATGATGCAAGAAAATCTTTATTGATCGTTTTGGGTTTCTTAGTCATAACATCTTTTGCGGTCAAACTTTTTATGTCCAAAGTCTTTTCAAGCAGACGCCTTAAATCTCCGTCAGTAATTATTCCTGTTAAAACTCCTTCGCCGTTAACAACACATGTAGCGCCAAGCCGTTTGGAAGTTATCATCAAGATTGCATCTTTTAAGGATTCTTTCTCATCTACAACGGGAATATCTTTTCCTGTTATCATAATTTCTTCGATCTTAAGAGAGAGACGCTTTCCTAAACTTCCGCCGGGATGAAGCATAGCAAAATCTTCAGCAGTAAATCCACGCTTTTCTAATAGAGAAATAGCAAGAGCATCACCCAAAACCAGAGCCACTGTTGTAGATGTTGTCGGTGCAAGATCATGCGGACAAGCTTCTTCTTTAACGCCGGCATTTAGAACGATATCACATTCTCTTGCAAGCTTCGAATCAATTTCACCAAGCATGCCGATTATTGTAACATTAATGCGCTTAAACATTGGTATTAGCTGAATCAATTCTTCCGTATGCCCGCTTTTAGAAATTAAAATTACAATATCATTCTTGCGAACCATTCCAAGATCGCCATGAAGAGCATCTGTTGGATGCATAAAAATTGCTGCTGTGCCTGTTGAGTTTAATGTTGCAACAATTTTGCGTGCAATTATACCGGACTTCCCCATTCCGGTGAAAACAACTCTTCCGTGAGAGTTAAAAATCAGTTCTACAGCTTGTGCAAAATTTTTATCTATGTTACCGATCAAGTTGAGAATTGCATCCCCTTCTATACGAATTACTTCTTTCCCTTTTGCAATTATTTGTTCGCTTGTCACAACTTCCTCTATTTATTAAATAAATCTAAGAATGATTTTTTCTTTTGTTCACTTTTTAATTCGGTAAAATGATGATCTAATTCAACACGTTTCCAATGTCTGTTGTAAGTTAAAAAACCGGCAGTCAATTGTTCATCTGTAAATTCATCTAAATTTGTAAAAAGTCTTCCGGGATTTAGTGCAATTACGGGATCTTTGATCTCCGTTAGAAGAATCATCTCGTTATAAAAATTTGTTACAGGAACAAAATGGTTTATACCACTTCTAGAATTATAAACCCAAATTTTTTTATGATGCGGTGCTATTGCTAACACAATTTCATTCTTTACTAAATGAACTTCACGTACTCTGGAATTATCATGAGGCGCTTTCTCGCCGGGAATCCAATTAGAGTAAGTCCAAATTTTTGATTGATTAAGATTATCCGGTATATTTTTTTCATTATCTATCTTTAGATCAATTTCAATTTGTCTTTCGAACTCTTCATGAATTGTTACATAAACGTTTGCTTTCTCAAATGATATATTTGAAACGGCAAAGATCGGTGCAGACGATACTTCTAGATCAATTATTTCACCTTCAGTTCCAAGAATTAAATTTCCGTCTCCAAATCTTCCAAAGCCGATTACTGTAAGTCCGTCTATGATTTCTCTGTACTGCATGTATCCCAGCTTTTTTTCTGGAAGTGCGGTAAAGAGCCACTCTCTTTCCAGAGATTTTAACTTACGCGGGAAATATGTGGTATCATTTTGCGGCACGGGTTTCTATTTCCATTGACTTCTTAAATAAACTTAGAATTTCATTTATAATATTTTCCGGGTCATTTGATTTGGCAACGAAGTTTACAATTCGCTTTACCTCTCTTCTTCCGTTCATAGGTGTAGAAGTTAATCTGCATTTTTTTAATAACGGAATATCTAAAAGATCATCCCCCATATAAAATACATTTTTGTAATCAACCGAATTTGCAGCTAATAAATTATCAGCAGATGAAACTTTATCGAGTGAAGAAGATATAACGTAACAATCTTCAATTGACTTTAGCTTATTAATCAGATCATCATCTTCTCTGGCGGTTATAATCCCAAATTTCAATCCGTGCCGATTAAACTCTTTAATTTTTACCGGGAGCAAATCAAATAATTTATCCGGGGTTGTATTGTTATTTAGAAGAACGCCTTCAAGATCAAAAAGAAAAATCTTGATCTCCTTCATCCTAATTAAAATTTCACTTTTCATTCTTAACTAATTCATCAATCTTTTTGATCAGTGTTAATAATTTTCGTAACTGGTCAAGCGGGAATTGGCTTGCGGCATCGCTAAGAGCTTTAGAAGGATCGGGGTGAACTTCAATGAACAATCCATCAACTCCAACAGCAACAGCAGCTTTTGCTAATGAAGGAATAAATTTCGCTTCGCCTCCTGAGACATTAGAATTACTTGGCAGCTGTACGGCATGCGTTGCATCCATTATGACCGGGTAACCAAGATCTTTCATAATTACCAATGCGCGCATATCAACTACAAGATTATGATAACCAAAAGTTGAGCCGCGTTCCGTAAGAAGAATTTTTTTATTCTTAACCGATTCAATCTTTTCGATAACATGCTTCATATCTTGCGGTGCAAGAAACTGACCTTTCTTTACATTAATAACTTTTCTGGTTCTTGCTGCGGCAATCAATAAATCTGTCTGTCTGCAAAGGAATGCAGGTATTTGCAATACATCTGCTACATGAGCAACAGATTCAATTTCTTGTTCGGAGTGAATATCGGTAAGGATCGGAACAGAAAATTCTTTCTTAACTTTTTCCAATATTTTCAATGCTCTATCGAAATGAATTCCGGAAAATGATTTGATGCTTGTTCGATTTGCTTTTTTGTAACTCGATTTGAAAATAAACGGAACATTCAAATCACTTGTGATCTTCATTATTTCTTCCGCAGTTTTTAAGGTAATTTTTTCGTTCTCTATTACACATGGTCCGGCAATTAAAACCAGCGGAGAATTATCACCAATTTTGATTTTGTTAACATTTACCATAATTAAGCCGATTTAATTTATTCAAAAAGATTTTCTTGCTCTTTTTGTATTCCGCGTTTTTTATTGAACCTTATATATGCGAGATCCGTTGCTTCTCTTCCGCGGGGTGTACGCTTAATAAATCCTTGTTGAATTAAAAACGGTTCATAAACTTCTTCGATGGTTCCGGGATCTTCATTTACAGCAACCGAAACAGTATTCAAACCAACAGGACCGCCGTTAAATTTTTCAATAATTGTTAGAATTATTTCCTTATCCATTTCATCCAGACCATAATCATCAACTTCTAACGAGTTCAAAGCTTTCTTAGTAATAGAAAGATCAATTACTTTTTTGTTATCAAAATCTGCAAAGTCGCGTGTGCGGCGTAAAAGACGATTTGCAATTCTCGGTGTTCCCCGTGATCGTTTTGCTAATTCATCAGCGGCATCATCTTCAATTTTGATTTTAAGAATTTCGGAGGAGCGGTGAATTATTTTGCTGATCAAATCTCCTTCATAATAATCGAGGCGGGATTTAATTCCAAACCGGTCTCTTAAAGGAGCTGTTAACAATCCGGCACGTGTTGTTGCACCAATTAAAGTGTAATGTGGAAGTTTAATCTGAACTGTCCTGGCATTGGGACCGCTGTCAATCATTATATCAAGTTTATAATCTTCCATTGCCGAGTAAAGATATTCTTCAACAACAGGACTTAATCTGTGGATTTCATCAATAAACAGAACAGATTTTTCTTCAAGATTAGTAAGAATACCGGCAAGGTCGCCCGGTTTTTCAAGAACCGGTCCGGATGTAATTTTTATTTTAGTGCCAAGTTCATTTGCAATAATATGTGCAAGTGTGGTTTTGCCTAATCCGGGGGGACCGGTAAGAAGAACATGATCAAGTCCTTCGCCACGTATTTTTGCAGCTCCGATAAAAACTTTTAAATTATCTGTAATTTTAGATTGGCCGGTAAATTCATTGAAGAATTTTGGACGAAGTGTTTGTTCTATTTTTTTTTCTTCTTCATTAATAACTGGATTTAAGTTCTCCGCTTTTCGCTTCACACAATTCTCCCTTAAATCTCAACCGCAACAATTTTCCTTCTGCGATAATTTTTCATTCGTTCAAACAAAGATACAAACCAAAACATAAAAACAATTAATAATAATGCAGCAAGAATTGAAAGAGGTATGTTCAAGGTTTTAGAATAAAACATTCCAAAACCCGGAATCCATGCGCTGCCATATAATATTATTACATGCACAGCATAAACAAGCAGCGTGTTCTTTCCAACTTTAGAAATAATATCCGGAATGTATTTAATTCGTAATGATATAAATGACATTATACTATTCAGCATTAGAATAATTCCCAAACGGTAAAAGATGAGCGCTGTATTATCTGTCCAAAAAGTTTTTTCACCGTAAAGAGAATCTTCAAGTGCATGGATTGAATAACATACGACTAAAGAAACAACACCTAATAAAAATAATTTATAACTAAACTGTTTTGTAGAAAACGAGAGAGGGTTTTTTGCAAGATAACTTCCAAATAAAGCGCCGCTAATTACATAACCCGCCCACGGAAATAAAGGAAAGTAAGAGCCTGTTCCTTGATATAAGTATGCTGCAAAAGGAATCGGAAGAAAATTTGCCCAATTAATTGTTTCTGTTAACAGAAACATGAAGAAAAAGAAAGCAGCGCCAAGCGAAAATATTAAATAGTCGCTTCGTTTATATTTTTCAGCAATGTAACTCATGAAAATTATAAACAAAATTCCAAATGCAATCAGATGTAAAGCATCAACTGTAAAAAATGTAAGCCATTGACTATGATCTACTTCGCTAAAATCAAACATACGGTAAGTTGGGAAACGCAAAAGATAACCGATTACAAGTAAGATCAAGAACCGGTGAATACCTTTCTTTACGCGCGGGTTTTCAAAAAAAGGCAGAGACTGGGATCGTAACAAATAAGTGAAAGTAACACCCGAAACGAACATAAAAATCGGTGCCGTAAAACCTCGAATTGTAAACCAAATGTTATAGATATTGGAATCGAATGTTCTGTATTGATCGCCAAGAAAAGTATCAATTGTATGCCCTTGGATCATCATTAGAACTGCTAGGGCTCTCATTAAATCCAAAAAGATAATTCTATTTTTAGAACCTGAAGACATTAAACTTCCTAATAAATTAATTCCGCGGGTGTTTTGCTGCCCACTCTTTTAAATATTTAATTATTTCTTGAGTTGAAGTTCCGGGTGTAAATAATTCGCCTACTCCAAATTCTTTAAGTTTCTTCAAATCTTCAGCGGGAATTATTCCGCCGCCGAAAAGAAGAATATCGTTCACTTGTTTCTCTTTCATCAAATTCAAAATCTTGGGGAAAAGAGTCATATGAGCACCGGAAAGAATACTTATTCCAATAGCATCAACATCTTCCTGGATAGCCGCCTCAACAATCATTTCGGGAGTTTGGCGTAGTCCTGTATAGATCACTTCCATTCCAGCATCGCGTAATGCAGCAGCAACAACTTTGGCTCCTCTATCATGTCCGTCTAATCCGGCTTTTGCAACTAAAACTCTGATCTTACTATCCATCAATATTCTCCTGCCTAAATTCCAATTGTGAATGATTCACGCCTCAAAAATAACATTGATCTCTCGAAAAGACAACCAATTGAATAATCTCTTATTTGGTTTTTCCAGATGTTTTCGAATGCTTATCATAAAATCGTCTTGCTAATTCAAGATCTTTTGGTGTATCAATAGATAAACTGTCATAATCGGTAACAACAATTTTCATTTTGAATCCATGTTCCAAAAATCTTAACTGCTCTAATTTTTCTATCTGTTCCAGATCAGTTGGCTTAAGCTGAGTAAATTTTAATAATGATTCACGGCGGTAAACGTACAAACCAATATGTTTATAAATTTCTGCAGTTTGTATTCTTGCAAGATTTGTTTTTGCTTCCCGCACAAAAGGAATTGGAGATCGTGAAAAGTATAATGCCATGTTATTATAATCGAAAACAACTTTAACGACAGAAGGAGATTTCATATCTTCAACATTAGAAATCCTTCTTGCAAGCGTTGCAACATTAACTTTTCTATCAAACAGCAGTGGTTCAATTGCCTCGTCAATCATTTTACCTTTTATGAATGGTTCATCACCTTGAATGTTTACTATTATTGCCGCATCCGGAATTTTTTCAGTTACAATAGCAATTCGGTCTGATCCGCTTGTACAATTTTTAGGAGTCATGTAAACTTCCGCACCAAATTCTTTTACAACCTGAAATACTTTTTCATCATCAACTGCAATAACAACTTTATCTAATAACTTAGATTTCCTGGCGTTGTTGTAAGTATGTTGAATCATTGGTTTGCCGCCGATATCGGCAAGCGGTTTTCCCATTAATCGCGATGATGCAAATCGGGCAGGTATAATTCCTATTATCATTAAGTATGCTGTTATTGGTTGATAACTTTGGGCACTTTAAAAAATTCGTCGGTCTTATCGGGCGCATTCTTTAATGCACCCTCTGTAGTAATAGATGGTTTCAATTCATCGTTACGGAATACATTTATATTTTCAACCGGATGTGAAAGCGGTTCAACATTTTCAGTATTCAGTTCGTTTAATTTATCAACATAACTTAAGATCTCATTAAGTTGATGTGTAAAACTTTCCAACTCTTCTTCCTTAAATTTGAGCCGTGCTAGTTCTGCAATGTATTCAACGTCTTTTTTTGTAACAGACAAGAAAAATTTTTCCCTAAAAAATATTCAGCTAAAAATTAATAAAATTCCGAACTACTGAATGTTGTAATAATAGTAGACCGGTTGCCGGTAAATTGATTGCCAATAATTCTTATTTGTAATGAATGATTGCCGTTACCCCGCCTTGGACTTTTATATGATAGATCATAAAAACTATTTGCTGTTTTTATTAATGATTGCTCCAAGATGACAAATTGTTTTGTTATTTCGTTTTCTTGACCTATCCTAAAACTTCCGCCGGTTCCAAGTTTATTTAATATTTCGGGTTGAAGTTCGCTTCCTAATCCGATTGTAAAAACAAGTTTGTTGTGAACAGCGTTCATAGCATTTGCTAATGATGATGATCCTTGCGTATCGTTTCCATCAGAGATTATTACCAAACAACCTTGAATAATTTTTTCAATTGAGAATTGATCTGTCCACATTGATGTTCCGGAAACAACTGCACCGTAAAAATCGGTTGATTTTATCCCGATCGAATATTTTGTGTTTATAGCATTCACAAGTAAATTAGCATCATTTGTAAAATCCTGTAAGAGATCAATTTTATCTGAGAATTGATAAATGGCAATCTCCTGGTTTGGCCTAATTCCTTTAGAAACAGCTCTTGCTGCAGATTTAATTTTGTTAGTATCGCTTTCAACGCTTGTGCTGTTATCAAGCATCAATACAGTTCTTATTTGATTATAAACTATTGGATGATTTACAATGGTCAGTTCAGATTCGGTTTTAGAAAGAGGTTGATAGTCTTCGAAAATTTCAAAATCATTAACTTTAAGAGCATTTACTCCTATGCCGTTCAAATCAACAACCTGAAATGTAATTTTTACATTATTCGGAATTGTAGTTTCAATTTTGTTAAGGTTCATTGCAAAACCGTTACTAATCACGGATAAAGTAGGTGCAGTAATAAAATTCCAAATAGGACCTTTGCCGGTAGTGCCGTCATTCAATCTTGCAATAACCTGCCAATAATATCGAGTATTATATTTTAGAATTGGAGTTGTAAAATATTTGTTAGTTGTAGTTGCATATTTAATTAGAGGAGGATTGGTTTCTCCAATATAAATATCAAAGTCAAAAGCATTATCGCATTCCCATTTTAAGGTAACAAATAAAAATTGATTGACAGCACCATTGAGCGGAGTTGGAGAATTTGGGACAATACCACTTGGTGTCGGAGTAGGAGTTACGGAAGTATCATTTTTTTGAAATGAACAACTTGAAATAATAAGCATCAAGATTGAGACGAGAAGTAGATGTATAAGTTTATTTCCCATCAAACCACATAGTTTATGAATATTCTAACCTAATTATAAAAATTATTTTGCTGATGTGGAAGTGAAGAATTCAGAGTTACGATTAATTTAATTCGCCTAAATTTTTCGTCCGATTCTTAATTGAAGGATGGCTGTAGAAAAACCACTCAACAAAAGGATGCGGCTCCCGGTCGCCAAGGTTTTGATCTGTAAGTTTCTCAAGTGTTTGTATAAATGCTTCTTTCTTATTCGTTGAAATTACAGCGTAGTTATCAGCTTCATATTCAAATTTTCGTGAAATGTAATTTGAAATGGGAGTTTGAACTAAACCAATAATTGCGCCCCACAAAAATAGAAGCGGAAATGACGCTATCTGAATAATCTCTGTAAAACCAAACCAGCTTAATGATACTTTATGCAGTTGAGCAATCAGATAAAAAGTTAGAAAGCTGAATACCGTTCCAATAAAAATATTTTTTATGATATGTTTTCTTTTATAATGTCCCAACTCATGTGCAATTACAGTTTCAATTTCATCATTCGTGTAATTATCTAACAGTGTATCTCCAAGAAGAATCCTCTTTGTTTTTCCCAATCCGGTAAAAGCTGCGTTTGCTTTTTTAGTATTCTTGCTCATGTTAAACTTGTAAACATTTTGAACATTCAATCCCGCATCTTTACTTAGATTTACAATTCTTTCTTTCAATGATTCATTATCTATCGGGGTAATTTTATAAAAGATCGGGAGAATTATAATTGGGACAATTTGAGCAAGAACAACCGAAACTATGAACATGAATGCACCGAAAGGAAGCCACCAGTTAATTCCAAAACTTTTTAATGTATAGTAGAAAAGGAAAAGGAGCGGAATACCAATAACAGCTCCGACAAGACTTCTTTTTAATCCTTCAATAATCCATTTCCAAAAAGTTTGATTCGAGAGATTATATTTGTGTTCGAGATAATAACCGGTATAAAAATTAAACGGTGCAAAAAGAATTAAGGATATTAAACTTAGAGTTATAACAAAGAAAAGGAGTGATAGATAATCACTTGAAATAAAATTTCTGATATAAATTTCCAGCTGCAAGCTGAAATTAAAGATGATAAAAAGAAGAAGCAGAATGAATGAAATAACCGCTTCAGTTATTACAAAAATAAGTTTTGTATTACTGTATTTTTTAGCTTGAGTATTATTCAAAATTTATATCTGTCCCATTACGCTTTTTTGGATCCAGCCGATCTTCCCGTCAACCAAACGGATTTTTACCCAATCATTTACATGATCTTCAATACTAAACTTTATTCCTTCGTGAATTATGAATGCATCACTTCCCTTTACATCCGGCGATACTTTAACGGAATAAGTCTGCTGTAATAATATCCCGTAATTTGTTGCTGCTTCTCTGTTAACACGCACAAACAAAAGAACAACAACTACAATTAACACCGCAAGAGAAATTGAACTGCTTAAAAAAGAGATCCTCTGAAATCTTGCATTACGTGCGAAGTAATAAACAGCAATGCTGATCAATAATATCCAAAAAATTAATATCACAATAAACGACCATGCTGATATACTTAAAGAAGTAACTAATCCTTCCCACCACGCTATGATAAATAACTTCGGCAGTTCTGTAATTTTATCAAACGTTCGCGCTTGTGCAATTCTTAAATTGTATGAAAGGTCTTCATCATTCGGTTCAAGCTTCAATCCCTTTTCATAACAGTAAATTGCGTAGCCTAATTTTCCGCTTTTGAAATATGCATTACCGAGATTATAATATATAGCTCCGCTTTCGAAACCTTGACCAAGAATTTTTTGATAAGTCTGAACTGCTTGCTCAAATTGTCCTTCTTGATAAAATTTATTTCCATTCTTCATTAATTCATCGGGAGACTGAGCGAACAGACTTATAGAAACAAAAAGTAGGATCAATATCATTCTCATCATCTTCTTCTCTCCAAGGATGAATCAACTTCAACAATTACTTTTACAGCTTCATTATAAAGATCGGCGGCTTCGGCAGAAATTTCTCCTTGAGGTGCAAAGCGTGCATATTCACATTTTCCTGCTATTCGTTTTAATTGTGCGATCAAATCCTCTGCAACATTTTTCCGAATAAGTTTTTCTACCGCGCCTTCAAGTGTAAATTCTGCTTTTTGAATTCCAAGTTTATCTTCAAGATATCCGAACAACGCCAAAGATAATTCTGCATAAAAATTAGTTATGTTGTTTTTATCCAGCGCCTCTTTTGAAAGCTTCAATCTTTTTCGAGCTGCTTTCTCCGCTTTTTGATATCGCATTAACTGAACATTCCCCGAAAGTTTATCTTGCCTTCTCTTAAATACTACAGCTCCGGCTAAACTAAAAAACGGAACGATCAATGAAAACCAGAACCAAGGTTTGATTAAAGTAATTTCTTGTCTCGGTTCAAGATTAAAATTAGATGTTTTGATAAAACGAATATCTTCGCTCAATAATTTTACATCGCTCTGAGAAAATCCTTGTGAAGCTGTTTCACTTCCGGCAACTCCCTGCCGTACATTTATTTTGAAGGGTTGAGATTTAAGAGTAACATATTTTCTTGACGAAGAATTAAAATAAGTAAACTCCATTGGAGGAATTTCTTTTTCACCTGCAGTTCTCGGTACAATCAAGTAGTCAATAATTTTTTGTCCGGAAATAATTGAGCTGCGGTTAATGTTCTCAACATTTTTAGGTTCATACTTTTCAAATCCGGGCGGTAATTGAGGGTCCGGCACTTTGACCAGCTTGATGTTTCCATTACCGCTTACAGTTAATCTTAGTGTAATACTCTCATTAGTAACAACATCTTTTTTGTCTACTTCAGCTTTAAAACTTAGATCACCGACCGAACCGGTAAAAGAGGCAGGCGCATTCTGAGGCAAAGGATCTATTTCAACTTTGATCGTGTTGGAACGCGTTTTTAATTCTACAGTTTCAGTTCTGCCGAAGAAAGAATCATTAAAAAATTCATCAAAGACATCGTTTCCCGTTTTTTTCTTTTTAACAATGACGGGAACATTCAACTCGAAGGGGGTTACAGAAAGTGTTCCTGTCTTTGAAGGGAAAAGCGCAACTTGTTTTATTTTAGCAACGCGGTAACGTTCACCTTTGTACATTCCAATTTCAAAGTTAATGTTTTGTAAGGGACCAACTTCTTCAGCCCAAAATCCTTCATACGAAGGAAGTTTTGTTATTTGCGGTGAAGAGATATTAAGTTTTGTATAAAGCTTATAAGTAACTGTAATCTGTTCACCAAGAAGTGCCCGTGTTTTATTGGCTTCCGCTACAATAAAAACATTCTTCTCAAGTTCTTCTTGCGAGTATCCGCCTGTGCTTTCTTTTTGCTGCTGTGGTGTTCCCTTTTCTACTTTTATATTAAATGGCTGAGTACGATATGTTTTTCCACCGTAGTCTATTGATCCTGATTGGATTGTAAACTCTCCAATATTACCTGGCTGCAAAATGTAGGAAAAAGTAATTGAGCCGGATACTTTTCCATTTATGATCTGCATACTGCTCGATTGATTTGGCCCGCTAAGAATTTTAAATCCTGTTAGAGCCGGCGGATGGAAATTACTAATTCCATTTATGTCGCCACCTTCAAATGTAAAGTAGATTTGAAAACGATCGTATTGACCTACCGATGTTTTATCTACAGTTGCATTGAATTGCTGAGCACTTGCGGACCGGATAAAAATCGCCCACAGAAAAACTATAATTAATAAATATATTTTTCTTAATTCATTTTTCTGCATAATGATTCTCGATACTTGATACTCGATACTGGATACTAAATACTGAATACTATTTGATTACCAATCTTTTTCTGTAACAACCGGTTTCCCTTTTACCTTGCGAAGTTTTTTCTGCAGATCAGTTTCGTTATTCTTCAAAGCTTCTAAAATTCTTTGTGCATCTTCTTTAGAGATCTGATTCTTCGGCTGCTGTTGCTGCTGGTTCTGCTGCTTGTCTTTGTTTTGATCTTTTTGATTCTGATCATTCTGCTGATCCTGTTTTTGCTGTTGATCTTTATTCTTGTCCTGATCTTTATCGTTTTTATTTTTCTGTTTCTGTTGATTTTGCTTCAGCATATTCAGCGCATAAGAAAGATTATATTTTGTATCAAGATCATCCGGATTTTTTTTGAGTGAGTTCGCATAAGCTCCTACGCTCTCCTGATACTTCTGCTGTTTCATTAATGCGTTGCCGATGTTGTGATAAACTTTTGCCTGGTTTGTTTTATCATCTGTAAACTGTAAAGAGTTTTTGTAAGATTGCAAAGCTTCATCATATCGGCCTTGTTTATAATAAGCATCGCCAAGATTAAAATGTCCTTGAAATAATTCGGGATCCTTTTCCAAACCTTTTTTGAATTTCACTTCTGCATCAGTGTATTTTTTGTTTGAGTAAAGGTCAACACCGTCGTTATTCAAACTTCTCTTACTCTGGGCAAAAGTTATAGCTGATAAAATAAAAATCATATAGAATATTCTTTTGATCATTGTCTAACCTCAACAATCTTTTCGAACTTAGCAAGCCACTTTGATTTATTGGATGAGATAAAAAATTCACCGATCAAAATCATTATAGCCGGGATCAAAAAATAATAGAATCTGTCTTCGTATTCGGTAATTCTTTTAGTGCCGTATTCCGATTGCTGAATTTTTGCCAGGTCGTTATAAATAGCTTCTAACTCATCTTCAGTGTTGGTGCCTCTATAATATTTCCCGTTTGTTTTTTCTGAGATTGTTTTCAAAATTGCTTCATCAAGTTTCGTAAGAACAATATTTCCTTGATTATCTTTTTTATATCCGCGTTGAACACCTGAATCATCATAAACCGGAATAGGGACCCCGACAGAGGAACCGAATCCTATTGTATAAATACTAACGTCTTTAGAATTTGCTTCATCAAGAGCTGCATCAATATTTCCTTCATGATCTTCGCCGTCTGTAATTACAACAATTGTCTTTTTTGTATTGTCATCATAGCGAAAAGATTTCAGAGCAAGATCCAGAGCAGGACCAATTGCAGTACCCGGTTGAGGAACGGAATTAAAATCTACAGCGTTCAAAAATAAATTCGCTGCAGCATAATCGGAAGTTAATGGAAACTGCACGTACGCCTGTCCGGCAAAAACAATTAGCCCAATCTTATCTCCTTGAAGTTTTTGAATTAACTTTGCGATCTCAAATTTCGCTTTTTCCAATCTACTTGGTTTAATATCTTCAGCGCCCATACTTCTTGAAACATCTAATAAAATATAAACTTCAATGCCGATCTGTTTTACTTCTTCGATCTTGGTTCCGACTTGAGGATTTGCAAGTGCAACAATAATTAATACAATTGCAAAAAGAGTAAGTCCAAATTTTAACCATGATTTAAGTTTACTTCTTAATGGAAAAAGGACATTCTTTAATTTTGTTCCGGCAAATTTTTCAAGAATATTATTTTGCTTTTTGAAAGTAAACCAAAAGAGTATAGCAAGTATGGGAACTAACCAGAATAAATAAAGGTATTCGCTATTTGCAAATCGTATCACGGTAATCTTCTCAAATATGTTCTTGATAAACCAACATCAGCCAATAATAAAAATAGACCGATAAAAGCCCAATTGTAAAAAAGTTCTTTAGCGTTTCTGTAAGATGTAACTTCAACACGTGTTCTTTCCAAACGGTCTATCTCTTCATAGATCTGAACTAATTTTCTGTTATCAGTTGCACGGAAATATTTTCCTCCGGTAATGCCGGAAATTTGCTTCATAATATTTTCATCTATTTCAACAGGGACCATTTGATACCTAATACCAAACGGAGTTTGGAAAGGATAAGGAGCTTCGCCAACAGTACCAACACCAACTGTATAAATTCTAATTCCAAATTTTTGAGCGATCTGCGCAGCAGTTAAAGGATCAATCTCACCCGCATTGTTCACGCCGTCTGTTAATAAAATCATTACTTTGCTTTTTGCTTTGCTGTCTTTTAGGCGATTCACACCGTTTGCAATCGCATTTCCTATTGCAGTGCCGTCTTGTATCATTCCTGTATGAATCTCTTTTAACAAATTTCTCAGAACACTATAATCAATTGTGAGCGGGCATTGTGTAAAACTCTCCCCGGAAAAAATCACAAGACCAATTTTATCATTTGTTCTTCCGGCAATAAAATCAT
>JACRFC010000062.1 GCA_016234355.1 Ignavibacteriales bacterium | reverse complement strand
GGATTGGTTGATTATCAAAAAACCGGAATGATTTGCGGAATTGAATTACCCGAAGGATTGGTTGAGTCGGAAAAACTTCCTTCACCTATTTTCACTCCTTCTACAAAAGCCGAGATTGGCTTGCATGATGAAAATATAACAGAACAAGAAGCCGAAAAAATTATTGGTAAAAATGCGTTCAATTTTATTAAAAACGTTACAATAGAAATCTATACCAAAGCTGCAGAATTTGCACTCAAAAAAGGAATTATAATTGCTGATACAAAAATGGAATTTGGTTATTATGATGGTAAAATTATTTTAATTGATGAATTACTAACACCGGATTCTTCAAGATTCTGGCCATTAAATGAATATGAAAAAGGGAGATCTCAAAACAGTTTTGACAAACAATATGTTAGAGATTACCTTCTATCAATCAAATTCAATAAAAGACCGCCGGCTCCATCTCTTCCAGATGAAGTAATTTTGAACACAAGTAAAAAATATCAAGAAGCTTTGTTCAAGTTAACCGGAGAAACATTATAATAATGATCCCTGTACAGATAAAGATCAAAGAGAAAAATTATTTATTCATAAAATGGAATGATGATACGGAAACCAGTATAAAACTCGCCAATCTAAGAAAGAATTGTCCGTGTGCAGTTTGTGTTTCTGAAAAAGATAATAACGGCAGCAAATACATTCCAATTTATTCAAATGAACAACTTTTCATTAAAGATATCCAAATGATTGGGAGCTATGCTATTGGAATTGTGTGGGCTGATAAACACAATACCGGAATTTATGATTTCAATTATTTGAAAAAGATTTCTGATTTAAGCAAACAAAACTAATTGCTGAAAAATGGTTCTACCTAATCAATTAACTATATTAAGAATTATACTTACTCCAATATTTCTCGTTCTCTTTTTAACAGGTGAACCGGTACTGATACAAATTTCATATTTGGTTTTTATTATTGCTGCTATTACAGATTGGTATGATGGCTGGTTAGCCCGAAAATTTAATTATATTACCGAGTGGGGAAAATTTATGGATCCACTCGCAGATAAAATATTAACTTCTACTGCATTCATTGCTTTTGTAATAGTTGGAGTGCTTCAGTTGTGGATGGTTTTGCTAATAATAATTCGAGATTTACTAGTTACGTTGATTCGGGTTTATGCTGATTATCGCAATGTATCTTTTAGAACAACACGCTCTGCACAACTGAAAACATTTTTACAAATGTTTTTCCTTTATTACTTACTTCTAATATATACTCTAAATACGTTTGAAAGCTTGCACGTTGCTTATAAAGACTTATTTTATATCCTTTTGAATCCAGTCGGTATTTATATAGCAATGTTATTTATTACTTTATTTACGGTTATAACCGGCATAACCTATATATTCAATAATTGTTTATTAATTAGGAAGATGATCAAAGGTGAAAATTAATTTTGTAGAAAATCTTCTCGGCTCGGGATTCTATACCGGATATATGAAGACAGCTTCCGGTACTTGGGGAAGTTTTGCCGGTTTGATCATTTACTTAATTCCCGGTTTTGAAAATCCTTCACTTATGATTTTAATGATCTCTCTTTTTATTTTAATCGGTGTACCAATCGCCACTAAATTTGAATCCATTTATGGAAAAGATCCTAAAGAGTGTACAATTGATGAAATAGTTGGCATGTGGATCAGCTTACTATTTCTTCCTAAAAAAATCTGGTGGATAATTTTGGCATTCTTAATTTGGCGTGTGCTGGATATTATTAAACCATATCCGGCTCGTAATTTAGAAAAAGTAAAAGGCGGTTGGGGAATTATGCTGGATGATATTATGGCTGGAATTTATTCATTCATTTTAATTCAACTAACTATTTATATTTTTAATTTAATCACAAAATAGACAGTAAAAAATGAAAGCTCACATTCTTACGATAGGTGATGAAATACTTATTGGTCAAGTAACAAATTCAAATGCTGCATATATTGGTGAAAGATTAACTCAAGCACATGTTCACGTAAACGGTTCAAGTGTAGTAGGTGATGATGAGGAAATTATTATAAATGAATTTAAGAGAGTGTTTGAAATAAATGATATAGTAATAGTTACAGGCGGATTAGGTCCTACTCATGATGATGTAACGAGGAAATGTGTAGTAGATTTTTTTAAGACTGAACTAATTGTTGATAAAGAAGTTCTCTCAGATATAAAAAGATTTTTTGAGACAAGAGGACGCATACTCACACCTACAAATGAAGATCAAGCGCGTGTTCCTAAAATTTCAATACCGATTCGTAATCCATACGGAACAGCACCGGGCTATTGGATTGAGAAGAAGAATAAAATATTTGTTTGTATGCCGGGCGTTCCCTATGAAATGAAAAATATGATGGATAATATTGTAATACCCAGACTTGCCGAGAGAGTAAAAAAAGATAATTACATTTTGACAAAAAATTTGTTAACGACGGGAATTCCTGAATCTATGCTTTATGATAAGTTAGGAAATATTGATGAACTCTTAAAAGGAGTTAAGTTAGCATTTTTACCTAATCAGTTTGGTGTAAGGATGAGATTAACAATCGTCAGTAAGAATGAAGAAACTGCAACGAATAAGTTAGATGAGATAGAACAGAAAATTCGTACTTTAGTTGGAAGATATATTTACGGAACAGAAAACGATACATTAGAAAGTGTGGTATCCAAACTTTTTATTGATAGAGGATTGAAATTATCTATTGCAGAATCTTGTACCGGCGGTTTAATAATGAGCAGATTAACTAATATCAGCGGCAGTAGTAAATTTTTAGAAAGAGGAATTGTTGCTTACAGCAATGCAGCAAAAGTTGAACTTCTTCATGTTGATGAAGATACAATCCAAAAAAATGGCGCAGTTAGTTTAGAAGTTGCAAGACAATTGGCAGAAGGTGTTAAAGCTATCAGCGGAACCGATGTAGGTCTTTCTGTTACCGGAATTATGGGTCCAACGGGTGCATCAGCAGGTAAACCTATCGGTTTGGTATTTATTGGATTATGTAATGACAAAATATGCACTGCAAAAGAATTTCATTTTGGGGATGACAGGCTTCTCAATAAAGATAGAACATCACAAGCAGCTTTAGAGATGTTGAGAAGAAATCTTCTCGGTATTTCTTATGATGATTAGAACTTTTATAGCTCTTGAAATTCCCGATGATGCCTTAACTCAATTATTAAATATTATCAAGAATAAAATCGGTGAATTACAAAATGTTAAATGGGAGTCTCGGGAAAAGCTGCATCTCACATTAAAATTTCTTGGTGATACTAAAAAAGAATTTATTGATACATATATTTCTGCTATTGAAAGAATTGCAAAAAAATATAATTCATTGGATCTAAGTTTTAATCGGTTTGGTGTTTTTAGAAAAGGGAATGAACCTAAAATCTTTTGGGTAGGAATGAATGAAAATCGTAAACTGAATGAAATGGTCTCAGAAATAGAAACAACATTTTCGGAATTCGGCATTAATAAAGAGAACAGAAAATTTCAGCCGCATTTAACTTTATTAAGATTTAGAAGGTATGAAGATTCGGAAAAAATATTATCTTTGACTGAAGTAAATCTTCCCTTAATTAAATTTAATGCAGACAAAATTACGTTTTATGAAAGCAAACTATTACCGAACGCATCGGTTTATAGATCAATAAAAAGTTTTTATTTGAAAATCTAAGGAGGAAAAATGGCTGTAGATAAAGATGCCAGAATGAAAATTCTTGAAGAAACAATTGCCAATATTGATAAAACATACGGCAAAGGTACAATAATGAAATTGGGCGACGGTGTAATTAATCCGGTCGAATCAATTTCAACAGGTTCTCTTACATTAGATTTTGCTTTAGGAATTGGGGGAGTGCCGCGCGGAAGAATTATTGAAATTTACGGTCCCGAGTCATCGGGAAAAACTACTTTGTGTTTACATATAATTGCAGAAGCTCAAAAGACAGGCGGGCTTGCCGCTTTCATAGATGCAGAACACGCAATGGATCTCAATTATGCTAAACGTTTGAATGTGGATACAAAAAATCTTCTTTTATCTCAACCGGATTTTGGCGAACAAGCTCTTGAAATAGTTGATACATTAGTACGCAGCAATGCACTTGATGTTATAGTAATAGACTCAGTAGCAGCTCTTGTACCGCGTTCAGAAATTGAGGGAGATATGGGCGATCCTCAAATGGCAATGCAGGCGCGCTTGATGTCGCAAGCTTTACGTAAACTAACTGGTGCAATAAGCCGTTCCAAAACCTGTGTGATCTTTACTAATCAATTGAGAATGAAGATCGGAATTATGTTTGGCAATCCGGAAACTACAACCGGTGGTAATGCGTTGAAGTTTTATGCTTCTGTAAGATTGGATATTAGAAGAATAGCTGCTATCAAAGATGGGCAGAATGTAATAGGTAATAGAACAAAAGTAAAAATTGTTAAAAGCAAAGTTGCACCGCCATTCAAAGAAGTTGAGTTTGATATTCTCTACAATGAAGGAATCAGCAAAGCCGGAGAGATAATTGATATGGCTTCGGAGAAAAATCTTCTTAACAAAAGCGGTTCTTGGTTTACCTATAAAGAGAATCGTTATCAAGGAAGAGATCAACTAAAAGCTAAAATGTTGGAAGACACCGAACTTTTTGCTTCTCTTGAAAAAGATGTAAAAGCTATGCTCGGTATGATAAAAGATGAATCAGCAAAACCTGTAAAAGAAAAAGAAGAAACGGAAACTAAGTCAAAGAAAAAATAGCGGATGATAATCACTGCTCTACAGCAAAATGGTAATAATGTTTTGGTTTGTTTTGATGATGGAGAGTTTATTACTCTTGATTACAGAACTGTGACTGACAATGGTCTGCGGAAGAATGATTTAATTGATGATAAAAAAATTGAGCAGTTGATTTCCGCAAGTGAATTTCAAAAAGCAAAAGATTCTGCTTTCCGCTTTTTAGGAAGAAGACATCATTCAACATCAGAATTAAGAACTAAACTGATAAAGAAAAAATATTCCAAGGATATCATTGAAAAAATTCTAATTGATCTTACCGACAAAAAATTACTGAACGATGAACAATTTGCCGAAGCATTTCTTGATGAAAGATCGGTCAAAAAGAAAATCGGCATTAATAAACTGAAAGCCGGACTATTCAAAAAGGGAATCAACAGAAATATTATTGAAAAAGCTTTATTAAGAGTTGATCATGAATTAAGTTATGAGCAAGCCCTTGAATTGGCAAAATGGAAAATTGATTCGATTAAAAGAAAAGAAACAGATAAGAGAAAAATAAAAGCTAAATTATATTCATCGCTTAGTTCGCGCGGATTCGAATCGGAATTAATAATTAAAGTATTGAATGAAATATTAGAAGATGATGATTAAACATTACACGTTAAGAAGTAAACTTTGTTCTCTTTATCAGTTTTCCATATTTTTGTGACCAACTTTTAGGATATCAATGATCAAGTTCAATGGAGTAGATTATTTTAATGTAGATAGTCTTTTATCAGAAGACGAAGTAATGGTACGCAATACGGTTAGAGAATATGTTGGTGAACAAATAATTCCTATCATAGAAAAACATTACCGCGAAGAGAAATTTCCTTTTCATCTTGTAAAAGAACTTGGCAAACTTGGATTATTCGGCATTACTCTACCGCAAAAATATGGCTGCGCTGCAATGAACAATGTTGCTTATGGTTTGGCTATGCAAGAATTAGAAAGAGGGGATAGCGGTATTAGAAGTTTTGCATCAGTTCAAACATCATTAGTTATGTATCCTATCTACACTTTTGGAAATGAAGATCAAAAAAATTATTGGCTTCCGAAACTTGCAGCCGGAGAAAAGATCGGATGTTTTGGATTAACAGAACCGGATTTCGGTTCTAATCCTGCCGGGATGATAACAAGAGCAGAAAAAATGGATGGCGGTTTTAAGTTGAACGGTGCTAAAATGTGGATCACTAATGGAACGATTGCTGATGTTGCCGTTGTATGGGCAAAATTGGATGGAGTAGTTAGAGGATTTTTAGTTGAAAAAGGTATGAAAGGTTTTTCCGCACCAGAGATGAAAGGGAAACATTCACTTAAAGCTTCTGTCACCTCAGAATTAATTTTCCAAGATGTTTTTGTACCGGAGAAAAATTTATTAACCGGAAGTAAAGGATTGAAATCACCATTGATGTGTTTAAACCAAGCACGATACGGAATTGCTTGGGGTGTTGTAGGATCTATGATGGCTTGTTATGATTCCGCATTGAACTACGCAAAATCCCGTATCCAATTCAGCAAACCAATTGCGGCTTATCAATTGACACAAGAAAAGTTAGTTTATATGTTGACTGAAATAACAAAAGCACAGCTTCTTAATTTGCAACTAGGACGCTTAAAAGATAAAAACGAAGTAAAGCATACTCAAGTTTCTATGGCTAAAAGAAATAATTGTGAAAAAGCATTAGAGACCGCGCGCATTGCTCGAGAAATTCTTGGTGCTAATGGAATACTTGATGAATATCCTGTTATGCGTCATTCGCAGAATTTAGAATCGGTAAAAACATACGAAGGTACACACGAGATGCACACATTGATAATTGGTGAAGATATAACCGGTTATGCTGCATTTGATTAAATTAGAGACCACCTTGTGTGGTCTTTTTTGTAATTAGAAGAGGGAACTATGAATAAGAACAAAGTTGATTTTGAAGGTTTAACATTTGATGATATACTTCTTGTACCGGCACGATCGAATGTTCTGCCACGCCAAACAGACATCTCTTCGTACTTAACAAGAGAAATAAAATTAAATATTCCCTTTCTTTCTGCGGCGATGGACACAGTAACTGAATCTCAAATGGCAATTGCAATGGCTGCTCAAGGCGGAATTGGAATAATTCATAAGAACATGTCTATTGAAAAACAAGCTGATGAAGTTGATAAAGTTAAAAGATCTGAAAGCGGAATGAT
>JACRFC010000065.1 GCA_016234355.1 Ignavibacteriales bacterium | reverse complement strand
TGCTATTTTGTTTGCTGCTTCATACAAAGAGCCGAGAAGAGCTGAGTGTTTGTTAGAATCAATGTCTTTTGTAGTTTCAATTTCAGTGATTTTAGGAATGATCAAAACATGAACCGGTGCTTGAGGATTGATATCTTTGAAAGCAAGAACTTTGTCATTCTCAAAAACAATTTCCGCAGGAATTTCTTTTCGAATAATCTTGGAAAAAATTGTTTCTCCCATAGCTATTCCTTTTCAATTTCATATTTCTTTAGTTTGTTATAAAGATGGCTGCGTTGAATCCCAAGTATATCAGCAGTCTTGCTGATATTCCAGCCGTTCGCATTTAACTGCTTAATTATAAATGCCTTTTCAGATTTCTCCTTAAATTCTTGGAAACTATTTGAGATATTTAATAAATCATCAACATTTGAACCTTGATTTGGTGTGAACATGGAAATATCTTTTTCGTTGATATCAGTCTTTGGAACCATAATTACAATTCGTTCTACAACATTTTTTAGTTCACGAACATTTCCTTTCCAGGTAAGGGATTGAAGAGCTTTTATTGCTGCGTCCGAATATTTCTTTTGAGCAAATTTATTCTTATCGCAAATAATTTTTGAGAAGTGTTCTATAAGTAGAGGAATATCATCTTTACGTTCACGAAGCGGGGGAATATGAATCGGAATAACATTTAGTCGGTGATAAAGATCCTCGCGGAAATTGCCTTTCTTTATTTCTTCTTGTAAATCTTTATTTGTCGCAGATATAATTCGAACATTGACATCAATCTTAGAATTTCCCCCAACACGTTCGATCTTTCCTTCCTCGATGGCTCGTAAAACTTTTGCTTGTGCTTGAAGACTCATGTCACCGATTTCATCAAGGAATAAATTCCCACCGTCAGCCTGTTCAAATTTACCAATATGCTGTTTTACAGCGCCGGTAAATGAACCTTTCTCATGACCGAACAATTCTGATTCGATAAGTTCATGATGAATCGCTGCACAATTCACTTCAATTAGCTCTTTGTTAGATCGTGAGCTTTGCCTGTGTAATTCTTGTGCAACTAATTCTTTGCCTGTTCCATTCTCTCCAGTAATTAGAATTCGTGCATCAGTTTTAGCAACACGCTTTATTGTTTCGTAAATTATTTTAATTGCTGTACTATTCCCAATTATTTTTTCTGAAGAGAGGAGTTCTTTCTTAAGCTTTTTGTTTTCTTTAACAAGATTAGATTGTTCAACTGCGTTTCGTACACTAATCAAAAGTTTATCGCGATCAACCGGTTTTTCAAGAAAATCAAAAGCGCCAAGCTTAGTTGACTTAACAGCATTCTCAACACTCGCATGTGCTGAGATCATTATTACTTTCATATCAATTTCTTTTTCAAGGAGCCAATTCAATACTTCAAAACCATTCTTGCCCGGCATCTGAATATCGAGAAGAAGTGCATCATAATTTCCGTATTCGATTTTCTGTAATCCTTTATACGAGTCAGTTGTATAATCAACAAGATAATCTTCGTATTCAAGTATCATCTTAATGCTTTCGCATATTTCTCGTTCATCATCTATAACTAAAATAGATTTCATGGATAAATTCTAAAAAAAAGTAGTTGATAAATTTTTAATGCTTCAGACGGCATTGCATTTTTATTCTTTTGAACCATTTCAGCAAAGATCTCGCCAAGATGATTTGTAATTAAATCTCTTTTATCAAATTCACCTTGAAGAAAAAATCCTTGCTCGAAATACTCAACAAAGATACCGAGAAATTTAGACAAATTAAAAAAGCTAATATTATAGTGAAGGAATGCATTCGCAAAAAAATGTGCAAGTTTATCTTTATCTCCAAAGTCGTTTGAAGGTGAATCGTTAAATAATCTTTTAGGAGTATTCTTTAATTTTTCATCAAATATTATTTTTGGAGGCGATGGAAGCGGAACTGTAACATGCAAACCAATGACAGGAAGTTTCATTAAAATCTTGTTGTATGGTATTAAAGTAAAAGTTAAACAAAAAAAAGTTTCAGAATAATCTCCATCAAAGAAAGTCAGTGCCTTCTCATAAATGTGATCTACAGTTTCTAAATCATTATGAGTGTGTAAAAAAAGTTTGTATTCGTCTGAAGTCATATAATTCGTTAAATAAAATAATCCCCCGTAAAAAGATTTATCTATTTTTTGCTGAGCAAATATAGATTGTGTGAAGAATATAGGAATTAGAATCAAAAAAAAGGAACTCATAAATTATAACGCCGGCTAAAAGCTGAGAAAGAAACTTTAGTTAGAGCTGCTGTAAAATAAGACAACGCGGCAATCAATATAACTGTAGCAAAACCAAATTCAAGCGCTAACACAACAACAAGAACCGACGAAGCAACGCTCGAACTTCCGTTAATTCCCCACGCCCAAGCTGCTAACGATTTATTTTCAGCAGAGATTATTTTTAACCCGATCGGGAAAGGCATGCCCATTAAAAATGAAGGGACAGCAATCAATAAAAATGCAATAACAGCTTTTAAGAAAAACTCAAAACCAATTGTTGATTGTAAAACCGGAGTTAACAAGAATTTATATGAAATTAGAACAGTAAAAATCGATCCGCATATGAAGATGAGATTTCTTTTACTTCCTTTAATTTTTGATGAGAGATAGCTCCCCACACCCGAACAGATCAACATAGAGCTAATAACAGCGGCTGCGGCATAAATAATATTTCCAAAGTATAGAATAAATCTCTGGATGAAAATTATTTCCACGAACATATAACCCAATCCTATCGCTCCAAAATATAAGAGAGTCTTTAGTTTGCCATTGCCTTTCAAATCAGTTTTAAATAAAGGAAGAATGATCAGCACAAAAGCAATAATAATTATTTGTATGAGAGTAATAATAACAAGTAAGTACCCGATCTCCAAAAAAGGTGCATTACGTATTCCGTAAATATCTTTCAGATAAGAAAGACTTTTCCATTTAAGAAATTGAGAAAAGTAAGGTTGATCATCATTTGCCGGTTTAATGTTGAAATCATATTCATCGTAAAATCTTGAACGATGTCCGGATAAAATTTCATCAATGTATTCAAAGAACTTTTCATCTTGCATCGAATTGTATTTTGTTCTTTCGGATTCCGAGATGTCCGGTAAAATAATAGGATCAAACATTAACGAATCGGAGAACGATCTGATCTTTACAATTTCTTCGGAATTAAGCGGAGATTTTTTAACAACAAAAGTAATCGTTCCCCAACTTTTAACTGCAGTGATATGATTTTTGTAATCGGATATTTTCTTTTTATGCAACATCTCCACAATCGTTGAAAGAATTTTTAACGGATTTCGGAACGGGTAATCTATCCATGATGAAACAGAAATGACTCCTTCGCTTTCCAGATGATCGAACATCTCTTCGAAAGAATCTACCGTTAAGAGATACTGTTCTTGAAGCGCATATAAACCTACACCTCCGCCGAATGAATTTGTATAAGGAAGCGTGATCAAATCGTATTTATTTGTGTCTGCTTGCAAAAACGTTCTTGAATCAATATTGCGGATTGTAAGATTCTTATGATGATAGAGAGAATCGGAATCTTCAGCGAATTCATTCTTCATTAAAGAAATAATTATACCGTTCTGCTCAACTGCGGTAATACGATTAGCGTTGTAACTTATCGCTTGCGCTGTTTCTATTCCGCTTCCGGCATTCAATATAAGAACACTCTCTTTTTCTTTCATTGCATAAGGCAATGCTGTAGTTGTGTAATGCAAAAACCCGTTCTTACCTTTATTAGTTTTAACTATAGAGCCAAACCAATCTCCATTTAAAAATATCGCTTTGCTTTGCGGCACTTCTTTTTGATAAGCAAGACTTAAACCTTGCGAATATCGTAATACCGGAGATGAAACAACCTCAATCAATCCGTAAGGACTATTTTTTGTGAAAACCACTTTAGCATCAATCAGATTTAATGTTTTGCTGATACTCTTGAATTCGGATTTTTTTAGTGCGGAAGGATTAATGAAGAAGAAGACCGAGACAGCAATTGAAAGAATAAATATTAGCGTGAAAATTCTTTTATAATTATTCGGGAATAGGATCAAAGCAGATATTATTGGCAGCAAGGAAATCAATGATGAAATTTCTTCCGGCAAAAAGATCGAGTACAAAATTAGAGCTGTAATTCCGCCAAGACCGGAACCGATAAGATTACTAAAATAAAGTTTGCCTATTTGATCTATATAAATAATAAATGATAATCCGATTGATATAGCACCAAAGAAAAATGGAAGGAAAAAGATCAAATAAGTAATTATAAGATTTATGAATTGTGAGTAGTCGGCAAAGATTAAATATGAATCGAACCTTGCAAAAGATAATTGAGAGATAAAAATTGCGCTGCATTGAAGCAAGCCCGAAATCAGCATTGAAAAAGGAATTAACCATGGGACATTTGCGATCAATCTATTTTTAAATAATGCAATGAAAGAACCTGCAGCGCCAAATCCGAGCAATGCGACCGATATGACCATAAAAGCAAAATGATACCATTGAGTTATCGAAAAGATGTGAATCAGCAGCAATTGATATGCTATGATGGAGATAGAAAGAAGAAATATTGCGACGGAGATTTTTTTAATATTTAATCCAAAATAATTCACTTGCTTCTTTTGAAAGGAACAAATATGACCGGCATTAAACTTTTTGTAGTTACTTTACCATCTTTTTTTTCGACCAGCATTAACATTTGTGTTTGAAACGGAGAACCAACCGGGATGATCATTCTGCCGCCGTCTTTCAACTGCTCTATCAAAGGAGGAGGAATATATTCAGAGGCAGCAGTAACAATGATTGCATCAAAAGGTGCATGTTCTTTCCATCCGTAGTAACCATCGGCATTTTTTACATAAACGTTTTTGTAGCTAAGTTCCTTCAACCTTTTTTCTGATGAATTACTCAACTCGGTTATGATCTCAATTGTATAAACATCGCTTATAATTTCTGCGAGCACAGCGGCTTGATAACCTGAGCCGGTGCCGATCTCGAGCATTTTAGAATTTTTGTTCGGTCTTATTATTTCCGTCATATAAGCAACTATGAACGGCTGAGAAATAGTTTGTCCGTAACCGATCGGCAAAGGTCTATCATCGTAAGCATTATCTCTTAAATCCTTAGGTACAAAAAGATGACGTTGAACCTTCTTCATTGAAGAAAGTGCAGCTTGGTCTTTTATGCCGCGCATTTCAATTTGAGTGCGAACCATTCTTTCACGATCTTGTACATAAGGGTCATCTTGCAAAAAAGCGGACAAGCATAAAATCAATATTAAAATTAATGCGTGCATGATGTTACGGTTTATTTATTAACCAACATACATTAAGCGGGGAATGAAACCGTACGTAAAATAATCAGCTAAAAAATAATAGTCACTATAAAAGTGCTGTAGATGTGGATGAAAAAAAAGCGCCCGGAAATGGGTAAATGTTGAACTTAGAAAGTGGAATTAGTTAAAAGTGTTTAACCAGTCTGTAAAATATTCTCTTAAAACTAAGTTTGTATTACACCGGGATTGAAACGTGGGATGTTCGGATTATTATTCGCATACTCTATTGAATAAGAAATATATTCTCTTGTTAATGCCGGATCAATAATTTCATCAACCCATAGATGAGCAGCCGCGTGAAGCGGATTACTTGTTTCTTCGTAAGATTGAATTATTTCATTAAGTAATTTGTCTTTTTGTTCTTTCGTGAATTCTTCCCCGGATTTTTGCATTTGTTTTAATCGTATATCAAGCAGGACGGAACTTGCTTGAACACCACCCATCACAGAAATTTTTGCGTTTGGATATGAATAGATAAAGCGCGGATCGTAAGCTTTACCGCACATAGCATAATTGCCTGCGCCATAACTGTTGCCGATTATTATTGTAATCTTTGGCACAACCGAATTTGCAACAGCATTCACCATCTTTGCGCCATCTTTTATAATTCCGCCGTGTTCTGCTTTACTTCCAACCATAAATCCGGTTACATCTTGTAAAAAAACTAAAGGAATTTTTTTCTGATTACAGTTCATTATGAATCGTGTTGCTTTGTCGGCACTATCGGAATAGATTACTCCGCCAATCTGCATTTCACCTTTCTCGGTTTTTACAACATTCCGCTGATTCGCAACAATCCCAACAGCCCAGCCATCAATACGTGCATAAGCAGTAATCAAAGTTTTACCGAAGCCGGATTTGTATTCGTCAATCTCAGAGTTATCAACAATTCTTGCAAGTAGTTCGTAAGTGTCGTAAGGTTTTGTACCATCTTCAGGAATCAATCCACAAATTTCTTTTGAATCAAACTTTGGAAGAACGGAATCTATTCGATTGAAACCAGCTTGAGTTGTCTCACCATACTTACTTACTAAACTTCTAATTTGAAGAAGACATTCGTCATCGTTCTTCATTATATAATCAGTTACACCGGATATGTTTGACTGAACCCGCGCACCGCCGAGATTTTCATTATCAATTTCTTCACCGATTGCAGCTTTAACTAAATGTGCACCGGCAAGAAATACAGAACCTTCTCCTTCAACAATTAATGCTTCATCGCTCATAATAGGAAGATAAGCACCGCCTGCAACACAAGGACCCATAATAGCAGATGTTTGAGGAATTCCCATCGAAGACATAATTGCATTGTTACGAAAGATTCTTCCAAAATGTTCTTTATCCGGGAAAATATCTTCTTGAAGAGGGAGGAATACACCGGCGCTGTCAACTAAATAAATAATTGGTAAACGATTTTCTATA
>JACRFC010000068.1 GCA_016234355.1 Ignavibacteriales bacterium | reverse complement strand
TTCTTCATCTTTTATTAATAATCCATCATCCCATAATAAAGCCGGACTAATTGCGATATACCTTTTAAATAATCCTGGTTCTTTCAACAACGAATAAAAAACAAAAAGTCCGCCTAATGAATGTCCTTCTAAAGTTCTATCCCCGGGACAAAATCTATAATTTAATTCAACATACGGTATCAATTCGTTTTTGATAAATCCAAGAAATTTTTCTGCACCGCCTGAAATTGGAAATGCTGATCTAAATTCTTCCGGCAATTTTTCCGGCTGAATTAGTGTTGGTGTAAAATCTCTTGCTCGATTATAATTAAATTCTTTAGAACCGCCTTCTGATGATATGCCTACAATTATTACTTCTGGAAGTTCTTTATCGAATGAAAGCAGTCGCGCCATCTGAACCATAATTCCAAATGATGAATATGCATCAAGCATATAAACAACCGGATAAGTTTTTTCCGATGCGAAATAGCTTCCGGGAAGCGCTACAAATATAGGATACTTAACACCATTTGTTTTTGATGTTATATTAATTTCTTGTGAGCGGTGTACTGTAACCGACGGTGGATTTTCTTTGTTGGATGATAGACCCTGCGCTTTTAATTGTAAAAAAGTTATTATTGTAAAGCATGCATATATTATGAAAAATATTTTTTTTGAATCCGTTTTCATTTTTTCTCTTTCTAAAAAAAGCTTTGAGTTTATTTTGTGTTTTAATATAAAATTAAGTTAGGCCTATTTCCATTCTATAAATGGCATCGTTTATATCTTGAAAATGGAATAGAAATCTTCCTCGTTTGTTGGAATAAATATCATATTTTTGCATTAAAAAAATGAACCGCTGAAATGAATAACTCTGTAAACCACCCGACAATGAGTGTAGATGAAATTATCCGCCCGACGCGTTTGGAAATTGATCTAAATATCCTGGCGGATAATTACGCTAAAATTAAAAAATTTGTTGCGCCCGCCAAGATGATGCCTATTCTTAAAGCTAATGCTTACGGACACGGACTTGTTCGGGTTGCACAACTAATGCAAGAATTAAAAACGGATTATCTTGGTGTAGCCGTTCTCGAAGAAGGAATTTTATTACGCGAACAAGGGATTACAATTCCAATTTTAGTGCTGGGTGGAATTTGGGGAAATCAAATTCCTCTCTTCCTAAAACACGATTTAACAATTACGGCGTCTTCAATAGGTAAGCTGAATCAAATAGATGAATTTGCTGCGCAGATGAAAACTAAAGCAAAAGTTCATCTAAAAATTGATACAGGAATGGAGAGAATCGGCGTTCATTATTATACTGCAGAAAAATTTCTTGAAGCCGCGGTTAAATGTAAAAATATCCGGATAGACGGAATATATTCTCATCTTGCAAATTCAGAAGAGCGGGATACATCTTACACGCTTACACAACTTGAAAGATTTCAGGAAGTATTAAGATTTTTTGAAAAACATTCTATTGAAATACCGCTTCGTCATATTGCGAACTCCGGCGCAATACTTCAAATGCCCGAAGCAAATCTTGATATGGTCCGTCCCGGAATTTTATTATACGGAGTTTATCCTTCAAACGAAGTTGAGAAAACAATTTTTGTACAGCCTGCATTAACATGGAAATCGCTGGTAGTTTATTTTAAAATTATCAAGGCGGGTCATCCCGTTGGATACGGATTAACATGGAAACCCGAGCACGACATCCGCGCTGTTACTGTTCCTCTCGGTTATGGCGACGGATATTTTAGAAGCATGAGTCACAAAGCAGAAGTTTTAATCCGCGGAAAGCGTTATCCTGTTGTTGGATCAATCTCAATGGATCAAATAGTTGTGAACATAGAAAATGATTCTGCATTCAACGGCGATGAAGTTATTTTGATCGGTCAAGAAGGTTCAAATAAAATTACTGTTGAAGAACTTGCTGAATGGGCGGAAACAATTCCTTACGAGATTTTAACTAATATCAATACGCGCGTACCGAGAGTATACTTAGAATAATTATTTCTAACCATTACACACCATTTCTCAATTCACTATCTACCCGCTCCTTTAAAAATATTTTTATTAAGGATTGATAAGGAACGTCTCTTTTATTAGCAACGGTTTTCAACTCGTTTAATAAAGACTCCGGCAGTCGAAGAGAAATCGTTGCGGTTGACGGTTTTAATTTTGGAAATGCTACCGGTTTAGATTTTTTCCAATTTATATGATCTGCCGAATCGGTCTTTAGCCAAAAATTTCTTTCTTCTTTTTCGTTCTTAAACTTTGGTATGTTTTTTAATTTCTTCATTGTAAATCTCTTTTTCTTTTTTGTTCATGTCCCTTGCAGATATTACTCTTATAAATATCTTTCTCGTTGTAAACACAACAAATAATTTCCTATCTAAATCTGTTCTTCCCAGAAGATACCATCTTTACGTGTATATTATAAAAGTATACATAAAATAACAAGAAGCATGAGATTTTGTTTTATATTAATTCAACTGCAATAACTTGAGTTCGCTCATGTTATACTCCAAAGTTTTTTTTAATAAAATTACTGTTGAAGAACTTGCTGAATGGGCTGGAACTATTCCTTATGAAATTTTAACCAATATTAATACCCGTGTGCCGAGAGTTTATCTTAACTCAAACAAGTAATTATTTCTTCGTCCAAATTAACAATGAGCCCCCTCCACCACCATATTGCATAGGAGCGAAATTACGACTTCCATAAAATTCTATTCCCGCTATTTCTTGCGGATCAAGTACATTTATTATGTTATGATCAGGTTCATACATCCCATCAATATATAAGCTTAAACCGGTAGTCGTTTTTAATACTACATTTTTATTCACATCCTCTGGCATAAGGTAGGCTTGCCAAGCATAACGAGCCGAATAAATTCTGGATCCGCCAATTCCCCAAGTAATTATAATATTAGGAATATTTTTTAAAATAGTAGGCACATTTGCGTGCGGTTTATTCATAATGTCTTTATAAGTTAAATATTTTCCCGGACCATGTTTCCTGCTTTCATATCCTACTTTATCTAAATACGCATCAAATGTTTTTTCGTCAATTACTATTTCGCTCATAATTATATCTGCAGTTTCCATTTTTATAACTAAATTCAATATATTTAACTTTGTTAGTTGAAAAGGACCCGTTTTAATTTGTGCATAGCCCATTCGCTTTGTCCAAAGATTAAATTCTTCTATTTCCACATTAGTAAAAAAAAACATTCCTGCAGTGTCAACAATAGCTGTTGCGTATATTTTTTCGTTGTTAAGTAAAATTACTAATGCATCTGTAATTGGTTTGCCGGTTGATTTGTCAATTACAATTCCCATCACTGTTTTTGCATTAAGATCGGGTTGGAAGAGAATTAATATTACAGCAATGAATAAAAAGAATCTTGTTTTAATTAAGAATGATTTCATTTTCATGGTAACCTCCCATAATTTTCTATTCACTTATTTCTTCGTCCAAATTAATAATACGCCTGTCTGTCCTCTGTGTAGAAAAACATATTGACCTGGTGTGGATGCTTCTGTTTTATAAAACTCAATTCCAGCAATATCATGGGGGTTAAGCATATGAATTCTATTGTGGTCCTCTTCATAAACTCCATCAATATATACATCCAAACCGGAAGTCGTTTTTAATTCTATTTCTCGACTTACATTGTTTTGTCCAAATCCAGCTCGCCATTCATAACTAGCGGAATAAATTCTGGTGTCACCATTCAATATCTTAACGATTACAAATGGAATAGTCTTTAAAACATCTAATGAAGTTACGAACGGTCTTTTCATTATGTCTCTATAAGATAAATATGTTCCTGTACCGTGTTTCCTGCTTTCAAATCCTACTTTATCTAAATACGCATCAAATGTTTTTTCGTCAATTACTATTTCGCTCATAATTATATCTGCTGCTTCCATTTTAATAACTAAATTCAATATATCTAACTTTGTTAGTTGAAAAGGACCCGTTTTAATTTGTGCATAGCCCATTCGCTTTGTCCAAAGATCAAATTCTTCTATTTCCACATTTGTAAAGAAGAACATACCTGCAGTATCTACTATTGTAGTCGCATAGATTTTTTCTTTCTCCAACAATATTACTAATGCATCCGTAATCGGTTTGCCGGTTGCTTTGTCAATTACAATTCCCATCACTGTTTTTGCTTCAAGATTAGAGATTGATAAAAAAATTATAAGCGACAGGACGATTACGCAGAGTTTTTCGAAAGACCAAAATTTTTTTGCTGTTGTTTGGTTCTTCACAGCTACAAATTTCTTTTGTTTAGTTTAATATTCTTAAACTAAACTTTATCCGCAATACAAATATTGTGGTACATTTGCGAGAGAAGTGAAGCGATTTTGTTTAGACGTGTTAATAACAATTCGATATGAAATTCTAACTAATATTAATACGCGTGTACCGAGAGTTTACCTGGAATATTCTTTCAATCTATTTCTACAGCGATAGAAAAAATTGCAAGCAACCGTTGTTCTAATGCTTCGATCCCTTCTTTAATTTTTTCTCTTGTCGTCTCTGATTCTTCTGAAATATCAGAAATCATCTTTTTGTAGTAATTGATACCTTCTAAAAGATTTGCTGTGAACAGATTATAAAACTCTTCATCCTTTGCAGAAATCTCACTTCCACTTTCGTCCATCTTTTTCTGAAGGTAATCTATATAGAGGCCAAGCTCTTTTACAAAAATGTTTGGACGATCGGAATGTGTAATTAAATTAATTCTGCCGTAAATATGATCAACCATTTCATGAAGTGTAGCAATTTTTGAATAATACGCCAGGTTGGGTCCGGGACATACAGACACCGAGCGGCTTAGTTTTGGTGATGGAATATTGTTTACGATCAATGCTGGAACGGTTAGCCCTTCACACAAACAGACTTTGTTAACAACTTTATCAAAGTCTTTTTTGTATTTATCTTCGTTTGTATAATTCTCTTTTAGCTCGGCAATTTTTTTGTTTATGTATGTGATTGACGCCGTACAAAGCGGTTTATCCGAATAATCTTTATTCGACACTAAAAACTTTTTGGGGCAAGGACTGCCCGGTTTTCCATTTTCAACTCTTTCTATTTTTTCAATGTCTTTACTGTTACCGCGCAGACTGTTGAAAGGGATTCCTAATGGAGAGATATCGCTTAAATATAAATCATCTTCTCCAGCGGCAGAAAGTTTTTGCAGTGTATAATCATCAACATTCATAACTTCCGGCACCAAAAGGAACGGACTTCCCCACCCAACCGATTTAACTCCGTAATAGCGAAGAAGAAATTCCTGTTCGCTTGATATACCAACTCCGCCCTGAACGGTTACATCATAATTTAATTTTTCGGCATCAACGGAAATTTCTTTTTTGATGAGCGCAGGAAGATATATTTCTTTCAGTGTCTTCAGCAAATCATCTTTTTTATTTTTGAATTCTTCGAGAATTGGACCAAGCAATAAACCATCTGTTGCAAATGCATGGCCGCCGCAGTTTAATCCGGATTCAATTCGAAATTCTGAGACCCATAATCCTTTCTTGGCTAAAAATTTTCCTTGAATCAGTGCGGAACGGTAATCGCTGACTTTAATAACTATTTTCTTTTTAAAATTGCTTTTTTCGTTTGGATAGAAGTCCTTAAACGTTTCAATGTAACCGTACAGTTTCGGATTCATCCCGGCAGAAAAAATAATAGAGCTTTCCAAATCACTCATTGCAAATCCGCATAAGGCTGCATGTGCATCATTAAATTCAGATGGCAGCTGAACGCCTTCGGAATTATAATTTGCTTTGTCCACCTTCGTCATGATGTTTACATCAATCGAACCGTGATAAATATTTTTTCGTAATTCATTTTGTAGGTTTTCTCTAAAGTGTTCATCATCTGTGTTCAGCATCTTGTTATATTTGATTTTCAAATCGGATAAGTCGGGAAGCATTTCAAAATATTTTGTGATCTCGCTGCCGGTTTCAAAAGATGAGTTTTTTAATTCTTCGAATTGTTCTTCAACTAACTGTTTAACCATATTCAAATATGCTGTTATTCTTTGAGCGCGTGCTTCATTGCTGTCTCCAATTTTAATGTACGGTCTGCCTAATTTTTCGAGATAGTGTTGGCGTAATCGTTCCATTAATGTGTCGTCAACGAGCGACATAACGGAAGATATTCCATACTTCGCAACTTTAAGCGGCGCATCAACTGAGAAAGCAACACCAAGAACGGGAATGTGAAATTTATGTCCGATGGATTTAGTCATTCTTCTTCCACAAAATTTGTACGATAGTTTGTTTCTGATATCAATTGCGCGGAAATAAAACCGGCGAGATAATTAATATTTATAAACGCTTCGGTTACTTCCTTTCGCGTTCAAAAAATAGTAATTAATCCTTTGCGAACTTTGTGTGAGTGGCGGTTGTAATCAACTTTTACAATACTTTTACAATTCAGGTTTGATCACTGCTGCTGGCTAATAGAATACGAGGCAGAATTTTTATCAACGCCCAACTTTTATTCTGTTGTTATAATTCTATCTGGCTAATTATTTGTTTTATCAGATTTATAAAATTGGTTTGATTCTCCGGCGGAAGAAAACTTTTGTTAATCAAACTGAACCATCTCTCTACGGCTGCGCTAAATTTTTTGTAAATAGCCGTTAGAGTTTTCTCGCTTATTCTCATATAAACTGCAAGTGTGTCAAAGTCATTTCTTTTCAGTCCGGCTTTTTTTCCGTTAATTGTGAGAGCATATTCTTCTTTATCATCCGGTAAAAGAAGTTTTGTGGAAAGCAGATCGTATGCGGGACTTAATTTAATATCATCGTTCTCATCGCGTATCAAAGAATAGTTTTTTAAATGCATATCGGCATTGCCGGTAATAAATGAAAACAGAACCAGTTCAAATAAGTTTATCAAATCGTTACCGGGAAAAGATGAGTATCTCAATATTCCTTTAGAAATCTGTTCAACCGAACCGGAGTATTTTCTTTCTGTTAACACCTCAAGCAGCTGCGCAAAATCTTCAACGTGCAATTTTGTTTTAGATGTTCTATCAAATCTTTTACTTATATAAGCCAGTTCTCCTGATTTCAATCTTATCAATGAATGCCGCGCGGTTTTTATTCCAGCACTTGCTGCAAGTTTCATTGTAAGATCTTCGTTCTCCGGCATTTGAGGAAAATCTTTATGCGGAGGTTTTAAGATGTAACTTCCCCATAATCCAACAATAGTTAAACGAGCCGGTTCTTTTTTGTTTTTTTTTAGATCAACGGATAATTTGGGTTGAACCCCGGTTACCGATATACTTCTTCCAAGTGTTTTCAGAGCTAAACTTTCAATATCGGATAAGTTAACATCTAACGAAGGTGGTGGTGTAAAACCAAAAAAAGATTTACTGCACTTTGCGTGAAAATCTTTTTCCGAATTCTCAAGAGATTCATAACAGTAAAGACACTTTT
>JACRFC010000063.1 GCA_016234355.1 Ignavibacteriales bacterium | reverse complement strand
TATTCCGTCAAGTAAATCAAAACTGGCTGCAGCTATTATCATAATTGATGCAAGACGGAATTCGCCTTGAGATGCAAATACAATTGATATAAAACCGCATACTGCATTTAGAGCAGTAACTGTATTAGCAATAAATGATTTTTGAAATGGAATTTTATTCATTATTCGATCTCGAATAGTATTGTTTCGCCTGCTGTTACTTTATCGCCGAGTTTAACTTTCAATTTCCAATTTGAAGGCACAACTACATCAGAACGGCTGCCGAATTTTATCATTCCAAATCTTTCTCCCATCTTAACCGAATCACCAACTTGAAGTGAACATACAATTCTTCGTGCAATAAATCCGGCAACTTGTGTAAAGAATACTTTTCCATAATTACTTGTTATACCAATCTCAGATCGTTCATTTCGTTTATCGGCTTTTTCATGATATGCAACAAGATACTCACCTTTAACGTAATTAAAATAATCAACTTTGCCATCTATTGGTATTCGATTAACATGAACATTAAGAGGAGACATAAATATAGAAATCTGCTTACCTCTTTCTTTCAAGAATTCATTGTCAATCACATCTTTCACAATAACGATTTCGCCATCTGCCGGCGATATAATAACATTTTTTTTGTTTGGTGGAATTCTTTCCGGGTCTCTAAAGAAATTAATACAAAATAATAGGAAAGTTATACTTAAAAATAATATCGGGTATTTGATCCAGACATTTTGAATAAACAAAGAAATGATTATGAAAATTACCGAAAAGCCGGCACAAAATAGAAAAGTACTTAATCCGTATTTAGTTATCATCATTAGAAAAGTTAACTGTTGAAAAATGGAAAGCTTTTATCTGAATAACGGCACAAATGTAATATTTTCTACGTTTAATTTCTTGTGAAACTTTTTTTTGCTAACTTTCGTCCGCAAGAAACATGAATGAAATCATTAAATTCTACAAAAAAGCTAATCAATTTGTAATCTGGAGGAAGAATGAAGTTGAATATGCAGGATATGTTAAAACAAGTTCAGAAGATGCAATCTGACATGGCAAAAGTTCAAGCAGAATTGGAAAATAAAACTGTTACCGAGGAAAGCGGCGGCGGAATGGTAAAAGCAACAGCTAATGGTAAAAAGGAAATCATTTCGATAGTGATAGATGAAGAAATTGCAAAAAGCGGTGATAAAGAAATGTTGGAAGATCTGGTTGTTGCCGCTGTAAATAAAGCACTGCAGTCAGCCGGGAAAATGGCTGAAGATGAAATGGGTGCGATAACAAAAGGAATGATGCCTCCGGGCATGAATATACCGGGATTTTAAATGCTAATAGCCGAGCCATTACAAAAAGCAATTGATGAATTAAGTAAGCTGCCATCCATTGGCAGAAAAACTGCACAGCGATTGGCAATTCATATTCTAAAAAATGATCAGCAAAATGTTGATGCTTTAGTTAGATCGTTGATTGATTTAAAAGAAAAGATTCGATTTTGTGATGAATGTTTTAATATATCCGAAGAAGAAAAATGTGATGTTTGCAAAAGCGCTAAACGTGATCGCTCAATTATTTGTGTTGTGGAAGATGCCAGCGATGTCATTGCTATTGAAAAGACAAATGAATACAATGGACTTTATCATGTACTTGGCGGTGTATTAAATCCATTAGCAGGAATAACAGTTGATTCGCTAAAAATTAAAGAACTTTTCACACGACTTAAGAACGATGAAGTAAAAGAGATTATACTTGCCATGAATCCCGATTCGGAAGGTGATACTACATCACTCTACCTTACAAAAATTTTAAAAGATCTGCCCATTAAAATTTCTAGAATTGCAAGAGGACTTCCAATCGGAGGTGATTTGGAATTTGCCGATTCGGCAACAATAGGGCGTGCATTTATAGGAAGAATTTCGCTTTAATGGAAAACTGGTTTAAGGATTGGTTCAGTTCTGAAGAATATTTAAATGTTTATAAGCACCGAGATGATGAAGATGCAACTAAGCTGCTGGAATTAATTCTTAAAAAAACAAATCTAACTAAACAAAATTCTGTTCTAGATGCAGCATGCGGCGCAGGCAGGCATTCTATATATTTAGCATCGAAGGGATTTAATGTTTTTGGCTTCGATCTGAGTAAAACTCTTCTTTCCAAAGCAAAAGAGTATGCGAAGCAACGATCTGTAAAGAATGATTTTGTATGTGCCGATTTAAGAAATATTTGTTTTAGGAAGAAATTTGATCTGATTATTAATCTATTTACAAGCTTCGGCTATTTTAAAAATGATGAAGAGAATTTCAAATTTATTAACACTGCTTACAGTTTGTTGAATCAAAATGGTTTTTATGTTTTAGATTATTTTAACAAAAATTATCTCTTGGCAAATTTAACTGCCGAAAATGAAAAATTAATTGACGGCAGAATAATCATCGAAAGAAGAAAAGTTGTTAATGATCGAATTATAAAAGAGATCCAAATTAAAAATGGTCTTGAAGAACAACATTTTATTGAATCGGTGCGGTTATATTCAAAAATAGAAATAGAAAGAGAATTCAAAAAAATTGGCTTTATTCCGGTATCGGCTTTCGGTAACTATGATGGAACCAATTATGATGAACAAAACTCTTCACGCTTAATATTATTTTTCAAAAAATGAAAAAAATAACAGCTGCATTTTTAATATTCTCTCTTCTCTCATGTGATTTATTAACTACAAGAGATCCCGAAAAGCCCAATACTGCAGGTAATAGTAATATACCCGCAACAACGCCGGATATATTGTTCAGTAATTTTATTTCATCTATACAGGATAAAATATTGGAGAATTATTTGATTTGTTTTATTGATCCTTCATTTTCGAACAAAAAATATAAATTTATTGCTTCTGCAGGATCAGTATCACAGTATCCTGTACTAATCGGTTGGAATATTGATTCTGAAAGACAATATTTTAAAAATTTCAAAGCTATAGCAAAAAGTGGTCAATCAATTTCTCTTACTTTAAGCAACGGCAATAATACACAGCTTGGAGATAGTGCTGTTTATCAGTATGATTATTCATTATCTTTTCCGGCAAATGATCAAACAGTTTCCGGCGATTACAAAGGTTCGGTTCAATTTAAAATATATTTGGATTCCCGAAATCAATGGGTAATAGGTGAATGGTTTGATCTGCGAAAAGATAATTTTTCTAGTTGGAGTGAATTAAAGGGGAGGCTATATTAAACGGGTATTCTTTTACTGTTTAATAATTATTGCTATGAACAGCTGTGTTAATCCGTTTGCGCCAAGCATTGATGAAAATCTAGGAAGCAATGAAGGATTGATAAGCAATCAGACTGAGATTGGAGGAGTTTTCCAAAATTTTCAATATGCCTATACATTTAAGGACACTTTGATTTATCGCCAAGTATTAGATAAAAACTTTACTTTTACATATCGTGATTACGATCTTGGTGCAGATATTTCTTGGGGACGCGATGATGAGATGAAAGTTACGAATGGCTTATTTCAAAATTCTCAACGGCTGGATCTTATTTGGAATAATATTGTTTCAATGACAGGCGATTCAACAAGAATAATAAGAAGTTTTAATTTAACTATAACATTTAACCCGACGGATATTATTTTTGTAGACGGCAGAGTGAATTTGACTCTTGCTAAAGATGAAAATAAAAAATGGAAAATACTTCGTTGGGCAGATGAATCAAACTTCTAGACATTATGATAATATTTTATTTTCAAGAAGCATTTAGAATATTTAGAAAATCATCTCTTGCTACTGCAATTACAATAACTATAACTACTATTGCAGTAATCTTGAGCACTATCTCAATTTTTCTCGTATTCAGTGCAAATAAATTCTCTGATCAAATAAAACGCTCCATCGAGGTGAATGTTTATTTAGATGATGATTTAACACAAAACAATATAGATGAACTAAAAATTGAAATTCAGAAAATTACATCTGTACTTTCAGCCGAGTTTGTTAATAAAGATCAAGCTGTTAAAAATTTTGTAAAAGAAACCGGACAGGATTTTAGATCCGTGATAGATGAAAATCCTTTACCTAATTCTTTTATTGTTAAATTCAAACCTCAGCCGTTGGATGAAACAAATATAGAGCGATTAACCGATCTAATTGGAAAAATGAACGGGGTTACCGAAGTTATCTATGATTATAAAACAGTTTTGCGAATTTTGAATCTATTAAAATCATTTGAGTACGTAATTTATTTTCTATCCATCACATTAATACTTTTAGCGACTTATCTTGTTTATAGTAATAATAAAATACAGATGTATGGTAATAGAAATCATTATCTGACTATGAAATTAGTTGGCGCTCAAATTAGTACAATGAAAATTCCACTGATATTGAATGGAATAATTATTGGGATAATATCTTCTCTAATTTGTATGATCTTGTTCAATGTAATTTCTGTTTTATTGACTCAAGTTCTAATTAATCTTAATTTTATCAGTCCGATTAAACTGATAGATTTAGTTATTCTGTTAATCGGAATTACATTAGGTTTTGTTGGCAGCTTTATCTCGTCTTTAAAAATTTCAAAATTGCTTGAAGAGCAATAAATAAAATATAATGGGGTATTTATGAAGCTGAAGATCTTAAGTTTAATAATATTCATCATTCTTATTAACACTATACAAGCACAAATTAAAGATTATGAATTAGGTGCTGATGTTGCCGGGATGAGATTTGCTCCACAAGGCGGATATTTTAACTATTCGGATCCTGAAGCTGTTAATATTAAAGTTGCAGTTTGGGGATGGATTAAGTATCCAGGTAAATATACAGTACCAAGTTATACATCAGTAAGTGATCTACTTTCATTAGCAGGAGGTCCAACCGATGGTTCTGATCTTGAAGACTTAAGGATTTATAGAGTTAATGAAGATTCAACTCAATCTATGATAAAATTTAATTACAATGATCTCCTTTATGAATCCAAATTACAATCTAAATACCGCAAGGTTCCTAAATTAGACGCCGGAGATATTTTGGTCATACCCGGTGAACCAAGATTGTATTTTCGAGATCATTTCAGTATTTGGATGTCATTGTTCAGCGTATTAATTTCTTTAACAATTCTTGTACTTAACATCATTCGGAAATAATGGAGTGGACGTGAATAATATTCAAATGAATAATACAAATACTCATGAATCTCATACATTAAGAGATTATATAAATCTTGTCAAATTAAATTTTGTCCCGATCTTTCTAATTAGTCTTACCGGATTATTAGTAGCAATCATTTATGCTATAAACGCTCCGAATATTTATAAATCTACGACTGTCTTGAAATTATCGAAGCCGCAAGGAAGTGTACTTCAGGGTTCACTTCTACCTGAATTTCAAGATTTTGGAAGTGATCGCTTTATTGCTAATGAAATAGAAATTCTAAAAAGCTACCGTCTAAGAGAAAAAGTAGCTAATTCACTTTTGGATAGTTTTAAGATTAGCAATTCCCAAAATAAATTCTCACTAATTTTTGAAGAGTCGTCTAATTTTCAATCTGGCAGTAATCAAATTAAAACCGTACCGTCTATTGTGAGTATGTTGAGTTCTAGAGTTTCAATTGATCAAAAACGCGGACTGGATATTGTTGAAGTTTCTGTGGAATCTCCATCTCCAACAGAATCTGCATTAATTGCTAATTGCTATGCTGCTGCGTATAAAGAAATAAATCTTTCATATAATCGAATGCAACTTACCGTGATTAAAAATTTCTTAGCTCAGCAACGGAACGATAAATTATCTGAACTTGCCGGTGTAGAAGAAACTTTAAAAAATTATAAAGAGCAGCGTGGAATTGTTGAATTACCGGAACAAACAAAGGAGCTGATCAGACAATCATCCGATTTCCAAGCTAAGATGAATGCGGCTAAGATTGATCTCACCATGTCAGAAAAAACACTTAATCAATACAAAGAAGAACTGAAGAAAAAAGCACCGGATATAACCAATTACATAGAGAATTTAGCAACTGAACCATACATTAAAAAACTATATGATCAACTGGGCGAGTTAAAAGTACAAAGAGATAGAGCGGTTTCTAGCTCAGGAGCCAATTCTCAGCGAATGCAAAAAGAATTCGATACTAAGATCAATGATCTACAGGATAAACTTAGCAATCAGTTATCAGTCTATAAAGCCGGAATATTAGCATCAAGTCCTACCGAGATAAAAGAATTAACTAATAAGGTGATAGAAGAAGAAATCAAAAATCAATCAATTGTAGCCTCATTTAGGAAATTAAATGAAATAGTTAGTGACTACGATAAAAAGATGAATCTACTTCCTACAAGCTCAATTGATCTTGTTCGCCTTGAGAGAGAACAATCAGCTTACGAAAAACTTTATACTCTTGTTGAAGAGAGGTATCAAGAAGCAATTATTAATGAACAATCAGTTCCCGGTAATGTTTTAATAATTGATGAAGGATTAGTCCCTACTCGACCGGCAAAACCGAATAGGTTATTAATTGTTATAATTGGTTTGGTGCTTGGGGTAGGAATGGGAATTGGATTTGCGTTTGTTCGAAATTACCTGGATAACACAGTAAAAACACCGGAAGATATTTCGAATAGGAATATTAATATACTTGCATGGATTCCACGCATTGAAGGAATAGAATCCGGGAATAAAGATTTTGAATTTATTGTTGCAAAAAAACCGGATGCAAGTGCTAGCGAAGCATTTAGAGCTTTAAGAACAAGAATCAAATTTTCCAAACTTGATAAAGAAACTCTCAAGACAATTTTAGTTACATCTCCAACTGCTCAAGAAGGAAAAACAACCACAGCAATTAATCTCGCCGGCAGTTTTGCCCTTGCAAATTTTAAAACAATAATTCTTGATGCCGATTTAAGAAAACCAAGAATACATTCTATATTCAATCAGAAAAGATTCCCCGGTTTTACAGATTATTTCTTTGGTCAAGCTACATTTGATGAGGTTGTGAGAAAGTCAGAAGTCAATAATCTTGATTACGTAACAGCTGGAACAATTCCTCCTAACCCTTCAGAAATTCTTGGCTCTACTCAGATGGAAGCATTTCTGGAAAAACTAAAAACTAAGTATGATTATATTATTATTGATTCTCCTCCAATCATAGCCGTAACTGACTCTGAAATATTATCTAGTTTAGTTGATGGGACTCTTCTTGTAGTTTCAGCTAATAATACTGAAATGGAGTTGATGGAAAAAGCAGTTCAATTATTGAGTCATGAACATAGTTCTTTCATCGGGGTTCTTCTTAATAACTTTACATATAGAAGCGGTTACGGTTCTTATTATAAATATTACTATTATTACTCACGTCCAACTAATGGCTCTAAGAAAAGCAAAATTAAAGTATAGTAAATGAAAAATAAAATTGCTGTAGTTACCGGCGGGGCTGGATTTCTTGGTTCTCATCTTTGTGATAAACTTATAGATGAAGGTATTAAGGTTATCTGTATAGATAATTTGCTCACAGGACGAATTGAAAACATTCAACACTTATTGACTAATGAAAATTTTCAATATATCAATTTAGATGTTACTAATTATATCCAAATTACTTCTGATGTTGACTATGTGCTGCATTTTGCATCTCCTGCCAGCCCAATAGATTATCTAAAATATCCCATTCAAACATTAAAAGTCGGTTCATTAGGAACACATAAAGCTCTTGGTTTAGCCAAAGAAAAGAATGCAACATTTTTATTAGCATCTACATCGGAAGTTTACGGAGATCCGCTTATTCATCCTCAAAGCGAAGAGTATTGGGGAAATGTTAATCCAGTTGGTCCCAGAGGAGTTTATGATGAAGCAAAACGTTTTGCAGAAGCATTAACTATGGCTTATCATAACTTTCATAATCTTGATACTAGAATAGTACGTATATTCAATACTTATGGTTCAAGAATGCGTCTTGATGACGGTCGTGCACTACCGGCTTTTTTTTCTCAAGCTTTGAAGAATGAAGATATTACTGTTTTTGGTGATGGCTCGCAAACAAGGAGTTTCTGTTACGTTGATGATTTGGTTGATGGAATATTTAAGCTTCTTTTATCTAATGAAACATTGCCTGTGAATATTGGCAACCCAAATGAAATAACAATTGAAGGTTTTGCAAAAGAAGTGATTCATTTAACTAATTCTAAGAGTAAAATTGTTTATAAAGAATTACCGATTGATGATCCAAAAGTTCGTCAACCTGATATAAGCAAAGCTAAATTAATATTAGGATGGGAACCGAAGGTTAATAGGGAAGAAGGGCTTAGAATTACTTTAGAATATTTTAAGAGGGAATTGAAACAAAAGTAGTAAGCAGATTTTAATTTTTTTTCTACAAATCAGATTATAAAAAAACCCCGACTTTCAATCGGGGTTTTCTACATACTAAATACTAGCTCTTAGTACATCCCGTCCATACCGCCGCCGTGAGGCATAGCAGGCATAGCTTCTTTTTCTTCTTTTTTCTCATAGACAACGGCTTCGGTTGTAAGTAATAATGCAGAAACTGATGCAGCATTTTCAAGTGCAGTTCTTGCAACTTTTGTTGGATCTATAACACCACTCTTAATTAAGTTTTCATATATTTCTGTTGCAGCGTTGAATCCAAAATCACCTTTACCTTCAAGAACTTTATTCAATACTACTGCGCCTTCAAAACCTGCGTTAGCAGCAATTTGTTTTAACGGTTCTTCAAGAGCTTTTTGAATGATCTTGATGCCGGTATTCTGATCCGGATTTTCGCCTTGTAGTTTTTCTAAGGAAGTAATAGCTCTAACCATCGAAACACCGCCGCCGGCAATAATTCCTTCTTCAACTGCTGCGCGTGTTGCATGAAGTGCATCTTCAACACGAGCTTTCTTTTCCTTCATTTCAATTTCTGTAGCTGCGCCGATCTTTAATACTGCAACACCACCGGATAGTTTTGCAAGTCTTTCCTGTAATTTTTCTTTGTCATAATCTGAAGTTGTCTTTTCAATCTGAGATTTGATTTCGTTAATTCTTTTCTTGATGTCGTCGGATTTACCTGCACCTTCAACAATTGTTGTATTGTCTTTATCAACAGTGATCTTTTTAGCTTTGCCAAGATATTCGAGTGTAGCGTTTTCAAGTTTGAATCCGCGTTCTTCAGAAATTACAGTTCCATTTGTAAGAACAGCAATATCTTCCAACATAGCTTTTCTTCTATCGCCAAATCCCGGAGCTTTAACAGCACAAACTTTCAATGTACCACGCAATTTGTTTACAACTAATGTTGCAAGAGCTTCACCTTCAAGATCTTCGGCAATAATTAAAAGTTGTTTACCTGCCTGAGCAATCTTTTCAAGGATAGGAAGAAGATCTTTCATAGCAGAGATTTTTTTGTCGTGTATTAAAATGTATGTATCCTCTAAAGTAGCTTCCATTGATTCTGAGTTTGTAACGAAGTAAGGGGAGAGATAACCGCGATCGAACTGCATACCTTCAACAACGTCAAGAGAAGTTTCTGCAGATTTGCTTTCTTCGACTGTGATAACGCCATCTTTACCAACTTTCTCCATTGCATCAGCAATCAAGTTGCCGATTGTTTTATCGTTGTTAGCTGAGATAGAACCGACTTGAGCAATTTCTTCACGTCCGCCAACTTCTTTACTGCTTGATTTCAAAAACTCGATTACTTTTACAACTGCAAGATCAATACCGCGTTTCAAATCCATAGGATTTGCGCCGGCTGTTACGTTCTTTAATCCTTCACGGTAGATTGCTTGTGCAAGAACTGTTGCTGTGGTTGTTCCGTCACCGGCAACGTCGCTTGTCTTTGAAGCAACTTCGCGAACCATCTGAGCACCCATGTTCTCAACCGGGTTCTCAAGTTCGATCTCTTTTGCTACGGTAACGCCATCTTTTGTTACTGTTGGTGCACCGAATTTTTTGTCAATAATTACATTTCTTCCTTTAGGACCAAGTGTAACTTTAACAGCGTTTGCAAGTTTATCAATACCCGCTTTGAGAGCGCTTCTTGCATCGCTGCCGTATTCTACAATTTTTGCTGCCATAATTATTCTCCAATTTTATTATTCAAACTTTTTATTTAACTATTCCGTAAATATCACTTTCACGCATGATTAAATATTCTTCACCATCAATTTTAATTTCGGTTCCGGAATATTTACCATATAATACGATGTCTCCAACTTTAACACTCATTGCTACGAGCTTACCTTCTTCCGTAACTTTTCCTGCACCAACAGCAACTATAGTTCCTTCAATTGGTTTTTCTTTTGCTGTATCCGGAAGAATGATCCCACCTTTCGTAGTTTCTTCTGCTTCTTTTGCTTTAACAATTACTCTGTCGCCTAATGGTTTGATTTTAAAATCTGCCATAGTTAGACCTCCTTATTATGATTTGTTTGATTAGCACTCTAAATTAGCGAGTGCCAATATATGGAAGGATAATCTATTTGTCAAGAATTATAAGAAAATAAGCAGAAAATGAAGAAAATCATTACTGGAGAGGGATGATTCTGTTCCGTTAAACTGTAATAATGAAATCAGCCACTTTCTATTGATCTTGAAAAAATATAATCTACGTTTTTCAAGAGTTTATCCGGATCGAATAATTCATCGATATCTTTCTGTGATAGGAACTTTTTCACTTGCAATGAATTTGATAGTTCGTCTTTGAGGTTCTTAGATCTATCCTCCCAAACTTTCATTGCTGAGGTCTGAACTATTTGATAAGCGTCTTCCCGCGACATTCCTTTTTCTGTAAGTCTAAGAAGTACAGTCTGAGAGAAAATTAATCCGCGTGTTAGATTAAGATTCTTCAACATGTTTTCCGGATAGATAATTAAATTATCTACAAGTTTGATTGTAAGTCCCAAAGCATAATCAAGTGCAATACAAGAATCGGGAATAATAACACGTTCAACGGATGAGTGTGAAATATCACGCTCATGCCAAAGAGCAACATTCTCTAATGCAGCGACAGAATTTCCGCGAAGAATTCTTGCTATACCTGTGATTCTTTCACTCACTATTGGATTTCTTTTATGCGGCATTGCTGAAGAGCCCTTTTGTCCTTTCGAAAAATATTCTTCTGCTTCTAAAACTTCCGTTCTCTGAAGATGCCGAATTTCGATTGCAATTTTTTCTAATGAAGAACCTATTATTGCAAGAACAGATATGAATTCTGCATGGCGGTCTCTTTGTACTACTTGTGTTGCTACCGGTTCTGGCTTCAAGCCAAGTTTTTTACAAACATATTCTTCAACCTTTGGCGAAAGATGTTCAAATGTTCCAACCGCACCGGAGATTTTTCCAGTACTTACTGAATCAATTGCGTGTTGAAGTCGTATTATATTTCTTTTTGATTCTTCATACCAAAGAGCAAATTTCAAACCCATAGAATAAGCTTCTGCATGAAT
>JACRFC010000057.1 GCA_016234355.1 Ignavibacteriales bacterium | reverse complement strand
GCTGCAATTTGATTATAGATATAGCCAATCTTATCTAATTGCATCAGCTTTAATGCACTGTTAAACGATTCAATTGATCTCTTAACTGAATCCAATTTTGCATAGGCAAAGCCGAGATTTACAAAATAAGTCGGGTTATCATCAAGCGCCGCCGCTTTTCTGTAAGCAGTTACTGCCGAATCATAATTGCCCATATTAAAATGTACAAAGCCGAGATGATCAAAATAATTGGCCTCGTTTGTATCCAAAGCAATCGCATGATAATAAAGATTCGCCGCTTCTCTATAGAGTTTTAATCTTTCATAACATAATCCGGATTTGAAATGGAAGTCCGCATTTTCCGGACGGAGTCTTCTTGCCATGCTGTACAAAAAATTGGCATCGTAATATTTTTGAAGACTAAATTTATTGGAAGCAAGCAAGCAAGCTGATTGCCGGAATATATTCCGGATTTATTGCAACGGAATGTTCCAAATGTTTCGTGATAAGTTCTGCGGCATTTGGATCTGGAGACATCAGCATTGCATAACCTAAATAGTAACTGCTTAGAAAATCATTCTCATTTAGTTTTTCAAGTTTGCTGAATATCTGTATTGCCTTTCCATATTCTTTTTTGTCGAAATTGATTAGTGCAAGTTCATAGAGTGCTGTTACATTGTTTGAGTCGTTCTGAACTATCACATTATAATTTGAAACAGCTTCATTTGTTTTACCCAGTTGCGAAAGCAAGCGTGCAAGCTGTAATCTATATCCGTTATGATCCGGCGTTAATTCAACCGCTCTTGCAAAATATTGAGAGGCTTTTATAGTTGCGCGCAAATTGCCGTATGATAATCCTAGGTAGAATAATTCCTCGGCAGTAAGTTTTTTGAAGTTTGAATCTTTGTAAACTTCAACCGCTTCTTTGAAAAGACTTTCATTATAAAATTTCTTGGAAAGTGTAAGTAAACTATCATTAACCGGTCTTGAGCTGTTTTGAGCGTGAATAATATTGGAACTTTGTATTATAATGAAGACCGTGAACAAAATAATTTTCTTTCTCAATTTTTTAACTCCGTTCAAACAATTACAACTTTTGAAAGTCTGGAAATTAATTTCTGCCGGGTTTTATATAAACGGCTTTTAACCAAATCTTCATCTATGTTCATCATATTAGCAATTTCTTTGTAAGAGAGTCCGCCGTATTCTTTAAGAAGAAACACATCTCGCTGTTCAATAGCAATCTTTTCAAGTTCCTTCATTACAAGTAGGTTCATCTCTTTCAACTCATAATCTTCATAAAGTTTGATTGAAGAATCAATATCAATTTCATCCGCATCTAAAACACCAAATTGATCTACATGGATTTTCTTATTTCTATAAACTGTATAAATCTCATTTCGTGTTGTTCTGAAAAGCCACACGTCAACACGTTCGCTGTTTCTTATGCGGTACATGTTTTCAAAAAATTTTAAGAATACATTTTGAATGATGTCCTCACACATCATTTTATCGCCGAGCATTTTACACGCGTAGTTATAGAGCTTCGCCTTATGCTGATTGTAGATCAGCGTAAACTCAACGATATTTTTTGAGGAATCGCTCAAAACCGGTTTTTTCTTTTACTTAAAGATGCTTGAAATTAAGAAATGTTGCCTGGTAAAAAATATTTTTTCTGCAGAGAATGGTTAATAACCATTCCGTTAAGAGGAAGGGTCACTGACCTTTCCCTACAAAAATTTAATTTATAGAAGATAAAACAGAATTCTGAATTTTATAGAGTTCTTGAAGGCTTTGCGTTTTTACCGGAATGGCTGTTAGTTCGTAAAATCTATTGCCCGTCTTAAATACCACCACACGAATATTTCTCTTTGCATCATCAAAATACTCGTAAGCATAAAATCTCTTTTTGTTGATCTCGAAGGATTCTTGATTTACAAAACCTCCAAATGTTTTTCCATACTTTGCTTTCTTAAAAGCTTTACTGAATTCAACTACGGATTTTATTTCATCGCTTTGAATTTCCTTCATAGTAAGTGAATCAAGATTAAGTGAAACAAAATTTAGCGTGGCGGAGTAATCATCTTTTACGAGCCAGATATCTATCAACTTGTTTTCATTGTCTTCGGCGGTGAACCAACCTTGTGGAATTTTAACTGAGAGCTGAGTTGTCTTTGCTTTTGCAATTTCATTAGTAAGTGTATAGTTGGAATCATACAACGAGGATAATCCGCTTGAGCAAGATTGAACTATAACTAGCAGAATAAAAAAGAGTGGTATTTTAATTTGGTGATTCAAATTATTACGCAAAAACCCGATTTCTTTTTTATGGAAATCTTCTATTGAGAGAAATTTTTTCAGAAATCGGGTTTTTATGTTTATCAATGCGTAACATAAATTATTAATTATATTTTTCCAACAAGATTTTCACCCGGTACAAGAGTTTTATCACCCGGTTCCCAGCTTGCAGGACAAACTTGTTCGGGATGTTGACGTACGTATGCAGCAGCTCTAACACGTCTTAAAATCTCTTTCGAACTTCTGCCAATACTGTTATCATGAATATCGATCGTCTTCAAAATTCCATCCGGATCAATAATAAATGTTCCGCGGAGAGAAAGACCGTCTTCATCAATGTAAGTTCCAAAAGCTTTGCATAAAGTTCCGGTCGGATCTGCAGCCATAGGATATTTAATTTTACCGATTGCTTTTGATGAATCATGCCAGGCGAAGTGAGCATATTTTGTATCGGTACTAATGCTAATAATTTCTGCGCCGGCTTTTTTGAATTCTTCGTAATAATGTGCGGCTTCTTCCAGCTCAGTTGGACATACAAAAGTAAAATCTGCCGGATAAAATAAAAGCACTGTCCATTTGCCGCGTGTATCCGAAAGCTTCATTTGTTTGAACTCATTGTTATGGTAAACATCAAATTTTAAGTCCGGAACTTCTTGACCAATTTTTAACATCTTGTTTATCTCCTGTAAATAATTTTTTTATAAAATAATAATTTATAGTAGAAAAATACGAAAAAGATTTTGAATGGTTGAATTTCTGTAGAGACGATTGGCTAATCGTCTCTTTTAACAGTGAGACGCACAGCCGTGCGTCTCTACAAAAAAAATTACATCCCATCACGCATGAACTTCGGTTGCTCTAGTGTTAGGATTAACGAAATTCGGTGCGTATCCGGTAACCGCTCCGTTTCGGATTGACTAAACCGTGCAAAGGAATAATCAATCTGAAGTTTTGGTAAATATATACCTGCACCAACTGTAAATTGTTTTACATCATTATATCCGGCACGTACGGCAAAAATATTTTTATAATTGAATTCAAAACCGGCATGTGCATCAAAACTTACGGGTCCAATATTAAATGTTGAAGCAGTTTTTCTATTTTCAAAACGAAGATCAAAATCAACAGCAGGCATTATCCTTCCGCCAAGAAATTGTAAAGCATATGCCGCACCAACTTTTGCTGTAGGAGAGATCAACTCGTTACGTCCCGTACTCCAGGCAATCAGCGTTGTTGTTACATCTTGAATGTTTGCACCGAGATATAAATTTTCCATCGGCATATAGACCGCACCAATATCAAAGCCGATTCCAAAAGCGCTATATTCAGCAAGACTTCTTGAAATCAATTTAACATTTGCACCCCAGTAAAAATCATCCGAGTAACGTTTTGCGAATGTTAGATACATTGCCCAATCGGTATTACTGAATTCGGTGATCTTTGAATAATCCAAACGTGAAAAATTCTGATACTGATCTCGAGATAATGGAACTCCGTTAATATCCAAGCCGGCATCACGTGAATCCGGTATGCCGTCTATACTTGAACGCATAATACTTAAACCAAAACTCATATCTTTTCCGTAAGGAATTGCTACTGCGCCGTAATTGTAGTTAACAAGATTTCCAAAATGTTCCTCGTGCATTAAAGCAACTTGCGGATAGTTAATACGAGCAAGTCCTGCAGGGTTCCAGTATCCGGATGTTACATCATTAACAATAGCAGTTTGAGCGCTGCCCATAGCAAGCGCGCGTCCGCCAACGCCAATAGCTAAAAACTCTCCGGCATATTTACCAATTACTGTTTGGGAATGAATTGATGTGATTGAGCAAAGGAGAAAGAATACAACAAGGATTATCTTTTTCATATACATCTTCCTTTTGAAGTAGTTATGGTAGAAATAACTATCAGTTTTCTCCTTTCGTTGTTGCAATATTACTTTTTCTCTGTTTGTTTTGCAACTGCATTAATTGCCGCATTAATTGTTTCTTGATCGCCGAGATAATAATGTTTGATCGGCTTCAGATTCTTATCAAGTTCGTAAACAAGAGGTACGCCCGTAGGAATATTTAATTCAGTTATCTCTGCTTCGGAAATATTATCAAGATATTTTACAAGCGCACGTAAACTATTTCCATGTGCTGCAATGATAACACGTTTTCCGCTTTTAATAGTCGGAGCGATTGCATCATGCCAATACGGTAAGAAGCGGTCAACAGTAAGTTTCAAACTTTCTGTTAACGGAATGTCTTTCTTTTCCAAATCGGAATAACGCCGGTCTTTGCCCGGATATCGTTCATCATTTTCTTCAAGAGCCGGAGGCGGAATATCATAACTTCTTCGCCACAATTTTACTTTTTCATTACCATATTTTTCTGCTGTCTCTGCTTTGTTCAATCCTTGAAGCGCTCCGTAATGTCTTTCATTCAATCGCCATGATTTGATGACCGGAATCCACAACAGATCCAATTCCTCCAGGGTAATGTTAAGTGTTCTAGTAGCACGTTTCAAAACAGACGTAAATGCAATATCGAAAGTATAGCCTTCTTGTTTAAGAACAATCCCGGCTTGTTTTGCTTCTTCTAATCCTTTTTCCGAAAGATCAACATCCGTCCATCCGGTAAATAAATTTAATTTGTTCCATTCACTTTCACCGTGTCTTAGTAATACTACTTTGTACATTGTTTGATTTCCATAATTGTTATAAATGCTTCGGTAAATATAGGAAATTTTGAAAAGAGGAGAGTTTCTTTTGATTGCGTCTTCTGTTATCTTTGCTGCAAAAGTGTGAGCCCGATGGATCGTTTGATTTATAATTTCTTTAGTGATGATGATTTTTTGCGCATCTCAAATCAGATTAAAGAGATGGAGAAAAATACTTCCGGTGAAATCCGCGTTGCTGTAAAAGAGAAAAAATCTTTCTTCGATCGTAGGAAACAGATAAGACAACTGGCAGAGAAAGAATTTTACAAACTCAATATGCATAACACTCGCGATAAAACCGGAATACTTCTGTATCTACTGTTGAATGAAAGACAATTTTATATTCTTGCCGATCAAGGTATTCACAAGAAGGTCGGTGATGAAACATGGCATAAAGTCCGTGATGAAATACAGAATCATTTTCAAAACGGAAATTTTTGCGACGGATTAATCTGGGGAATCGAAAGAGTTGGTAAAATTCTTTCGAATCACTTTCCTATAAAATCAGGCGATACGAATGAGCTCTCCAATAAAGTTGAGGTTAAATAATCATGAAGACTCGGATAAATGAAAATAACGAATTTTGATAAAGCTATAATTAATGATTCTAAAATAATTGACTATTTGCTTTCGAACTCACATCCTTCCGGTAGAAACAAGGCAAAGTTTTTTAACACATTAGGATACAATAAAGACAACTTCATAGAACTCATTAAAGAATTTCGAATTTTGATTTCAACAAATGACTATGAACTTATAATTGAAAATGAATTTGGAACAAAATTTATTGTCCATGGAAAAATTAAAGCTAAAGAGAAAAATAATACCGAAATAACTACGGTATGGTTTATTGAAAAAGATGGAACAATACCATATTTTATTACTGCGTATCCTAAAGGTAAATAGAATGAAATTAAAAGAGAATGATATTGTTGTTTTAACAGTCGATATTCAGAAAAAGAATTTGAAAGCAGGGGATATAGGGACTATTGTATATTCTCATAAAGGAGGTACTGCTTACGAAGTTGAATTCGCAACGTTCGCTGGAGAAACTATTTCTGTCGAAACTCTCTACGCATCTCGGATAAGACCTGTATCTGAAAACGAAATTCCTCATGTCCGCTCTGTAAAAGTTGCATAATATAGTTTGTAAACTTTTTTGAATCCCTTTCTGTTTTTAATATTATGAAAAGAAGAAATTTTATAAAACGAAGTTTATATGCTGTTGCAGCCTCTGTTTTTACGCCGCTGTTCATCCAAACAAAAACAAGTGCAGCGCCTACTGTTAAGCTAAATTATAAACCCGAACCGGATAAATGGAATGACAGTGAATTGACTCTTGCCTGGATCGGGCATTCAACTGTTCTGATAAATTTTTTCGGTAAATGGATTTTGACAGATCCTGTTTTATTTGAAAGAATCGGATTATACTTCTTCGGCGGTAGTATTGGTCCCGCACGCGTAACTCCTCCAGCTCTTGAAATTCATGAAATACCCAAACCGGATATTATTCTTCTCTCGCATGCACATATGGATCACATGGATTACCCGACCTTAAAAATATTCGCAGAAAAATATCCAAATCAGATAGATGTTATTACGGCGTACCTTACCAAAGATGTAATTGATGAATTACCGTGGAAGTCTCTTCATGTAATGGATTGGAACGATGAGTTAATCCTTCAAGATATTCGATTTAGAGCAAATGAGACAAAACATTTCGGCTGGCGTTTTCCATGGGAGAAAGATCGCTCACGCGGTTATATGAAAGACGGAAGAAGTTATAATTCTTATTTGATGGAATACAAAAACAAAAAAGTTTTGTTCGGTGGAGATACAACGTTTACTGATAAGTTTCAGCAGCTTAAAAGCGAAAATATTGATGTTGCACTAATGCCGATCGGCGCATACAATCCTTGGAAAAGAAATCACTGCAATCCGGAAGAAGCATTGCAAATGGCAAACGAGATTAATGCAAAGTGTTTTATTCCGATTCATACAAAAACATTTCAACAGGGCGTTGAACCGTTCAATGAACCGATTGACTGGATGAAAAGATCAGCTGTAAATTATAATATTAAAATAGGTCTTGATGAGATAGGGCAGACGTTTGTATTAAGCTGATCTATAAAATTTCAAAAACTCTTCATCGGAAATTTGGGCATCTCTAAGAATTTTTCTTAATAGGGAACGGTCTATGGATTTATAATTAGGAATTGTAATCGGTTTTCTATCTAAACAGTACAAACGAATATGACTTCCCCTCTGCCGAACTACGTAATATCCTATCCTGGATAATACTTTAATGATTTCTTTTCCTGAAAGAATTGGTAGTTCCGACATGTTACATTGTTATTGTATGTAAACTAATTTCCTGCGGATTGTAATTACGTAAAATCTTTTGTGCATCTTTTTCTTCAAGAATTAGTTCAATAACTTCTCTAATATTTGCAATTGCTTCGTCTATTGTTTTACCCTGTGTATAACAACCACTAAAAAGCGGGCATTCAACTACGTACCAGCCGTTTTCTCCTTTCTCAATCAGAAGTGGAAGTTTACGGTTATATTTTGTTTTTCTTTTTACTGTCTCCATTCTTTCACCTAATCTTTACTTTCAAAATAAAACTCGATTTTTCTAAAGTCAAATATGACAACAAGAGATCTGATAGACGTTTAAACTAACAAAACCGATCCAATATTCTCTTCTATAGTAAAGAGGTGGAATTTCTCAAAGAGATGGCTTCGGCAAAAAGGGGTGTTCGGGTTTAACTTTACTCACCTTTCAATTATATTAACCGCACAAAAAAGAATAATTACGCCCAATTTACAGTACAAGAAAAAGGCAACATCTTCAATATCAAAAAGTTCTTGGTCAATGACGAGCAAGGATTTGCACAACCGTTTTTTTCAAAGGTTGTCCGCTTAATTGCTGAGCGGTCATAAATTAAAATAAAAGGATAGATCATGTTCAACTCAAAAACTTACATCAAACGCAGATTAGAATTAAAAAAGAAAATCGGTAATGGATTAATTTTATTTCTCGGCAACAATGAAGCGCCGATGAATTATACAGACAACACTTACACATACCGTCAAGACAGTACATTCTTATATTACTTTGGATTGGATAGATCAGAGTTAGCTGCAGTAATTGATGTTGATGAGAACAAAGAAATTGTTTTCGGAAATGATTTCTCGCTCGATGATATCGTTTGGATGGGACCGCAGCAAACCATTAAACAACTTGCTTCGAAATGCGGAATAAAACAGACTGCATCGCTGAATGATCTTGAAACTATGTGTGCTAATGCAATTAAACAAGGAAGAAAAATTCATTTTGTCCCTCAATACCGCTATGATAATGTTTTCACTCTTCACAGAATTCTTGGAATAATGTCCAGCCGTATAAATAATTTTGCTTCAACAGAATTGATAAAAGTGATCGCAGAGCAGAGAGTGATAAAATCCAACGAAGAAATTGCAGAGATCGAAAAAGCTATTGCAATTTCTTATCAGATGCAGACTTCTGCAATGCGTTTTGCAAGACCCGGCATGTATGAACGCGATGTGATGGGATTTATTGCCGGACTTGCAATGTCGCTTGGAAGCGGAATATCATTCCCGGTAATTTTATCCCGTCACGGAGAAACTCTTCACAATCACTTTTATGGAAATAAATTTAAGAATGGCGATTTGGTTGTAAATGATTCAGGTGCCGAATCAACTATACATTATGCAAGTGATATTACACGAACATTTCCGGTCAACGGTAAATTTTCTCCACGCCAAAAAGATATTTATGAAATAGTTCTCCTCTCACAGCTTGTAGCCATATCAGAAATTAAACCGGATGTAAATTTTAAATCGGTTCATCTTAAAACTGCCAGAGTAATTGCAGAAGGTTTGAAAGCTCTTGGATTGATGAAGGGAAATATGAAAAATGCAGTTGAAGCCGGAGCACATGCTTTGTTCTTCCCGCACGGACTTGGGCATCTAATGGGTCTCGATGTTCATGACATGGAAAATTATGGCGAGAATAATCTTGGTTATGATGAAAAAACAAAACGAAGCACACAATTCGGTTTGAAATATTTACGTTATGCCAAACCACTCGTTCCCGGAACTGTTATTACAGTTGAACCCGGCATCTATTTTATTCCGCAATTGATAGATAAATGGCAAGGCGAGAAAAAGTTTACCGAGTTCATCAACTACAGCAAAGTTAATCAGTACAGAAATTTCGGCGGCGTTAGAATTGAAGATGATGTTGTTGTGACCAAGAAAGGAAGCCGTGTACTTGGCAAACCAATTCCGAAAACAGTTAAAGATGTTGAAGCTGTAGCTTCTGATAAGATTTAACATATACATCATTCCTCTCACGATATATCAGGAGAGGAACCTCAAAATTAATATGGAGGGAATATGCATCCATTTGAAGAAGTGTTAAGTGTAAGCAAAGAAGAAATTACAATTCTACTCCGGAGTATTGGCAAAATTGAATGGTCTGATTTTTTGTTGAATCCGCGAAGATTACGTGGAAGCGACTTCTTGATGCGTTGGTCGCAAGGTGTTTGGAGCGAACACAGATTGATTGAAGCAGTGAACTCAACAAAAAAATATTTTGCTGTTCAATATGGACCAAGTAGCGCTGCACCATCAGATGATGTACGAGAATTTGAATTATACTTTGAAAGATTAGATAAAGCAGGACTAGGAAATATCAAACGACCAGATTTGTTGATCTATAAAATTGAATACCGAGAATTTGTAGACAATTTTCTCAATGATGTTGGAGGGGAACAGGAGTTACCATTCATAAAAGAAAAAGATTTACGACCACTCATAGAAAAATCATTAACTGGTGTTGAATGTGAAAACTCGCTTTGGGTTGCGAAAGATATGCCCGCTTATGGAAGTGAACTTACCCCACAAAAAAGATTGAACGGAAAATTAGGATTAAAAAAATCTGCCGTTCTTCCAACAATCATTGTAAAAGAAGAGGATTTAAAACCGCTAACTCGATGGCAAACAAGTAATAAAAAAACGATTCATATTTGGCATGGTTTCTATGATTTAGCTTTTGGAATCTCTTATAATAAATTAAAAAACTTAATCTCCAGAAAACTGATACTTCCAACCGAGCAAGTCTTTCAAGCGCCTGGGGGTGCAACCACAAAAAAAATCATTTATAAAGTTTATTATCACTATGCTTATCCATTAGGAGTTTCGACGCAAGAACCAAAGTTAATATCTGCTTACATTAAAGATAAAAATGGTCATATACTCCCTTATGTAAAGTTTGAAGGCGGTCATTTGAAAATTATGAACGAAGCATTAGAAGAATTAGAAAGGTTACGATGACAAATAAAGCGGTTCAATTAATTTCAACTAACCGGGATAAAAGAGAAAAGCTGAGAGAGAAAGGTCAGTTCTGGACTCCGCCATGGGTTGCAGATGCAATGGTTAGTTATGTTCTAGATGATACAAAATTAATATTTGATCCCGCAGTTGGGAGAGGCGCATTTTTAGAAGCGTTAAGAAGAATTACAAATAAAAAAATTTCTTTTTACGGAACTGATATTGACCAAGATGTTTTGCGTGATACAATTTTTAGCGATAATAATTGTTCTGTTGAAAAAAGAGATTTCATTAAAGACCCTCCGAAAAAACTTTTCAAATCAATCATTGCTAATCCACCATATATTCGTCATCATCGCATCGATAGTACGACAAAACTTTTTTTAAAAAAACTTACTGCAAACATTACCGGGTTTACATTAGATGGAAGAACAGGTTATCACATTTTCTTTTTGCTGCAAGCTCTGAATCATCTTGAAGAGAATGGAAAACTTGCTTTTATCATGCCAGCGGATACGTGCGAAGGGACATTCGCAAAAAAATTATGGAACTGGATTTCAAAAAAATATGCGATTGAATGCGTCATTACCTTCGACGGATCAGCCACTCCTTTCCCATCAGTTGATACAAATCCATTAATTTTCTTGATTAAAAAAGCAGAACCGCTGGAAAATCTTATTTGGGTTAGAGTAAATGAACTACATCCGGATGATCTGACATTGTTTGTAAAAAGTAGTTTTCAAACAAGACATTACAAAACAATATCTGTTACGCAAAGAGAAATTCAGGAAGCCTTAGAAACAGGATTTTCCAGACCGCAACAAAATGGTAATGGATTTAAATATCATCTTTCTGACTTTGCAAAAGTCATGCGTGGAATCGCAACCGGTTCAAACGAATTTTTCTTTTTAACAAATGACCAAGTGAAAAAATTAAAGATCCCCGAAAAATATTTTAAAGTAGCAGTGGGAAGAACTAAAGATGTTTCGGACGACATATTAAAAACGAATGATGTAAAACAACTTGAAGGAAAACAGCGTCCAACGTTTCTTCTTTCAATTGATGATAAAAAAGAAACCTTGCCTAAGGCATTGGTCGCGTATTTGAAAGTTGGCGAAGAGATTGGATTGCCCGATAAAGCGCTCATACAACAAAGGAAGCCATGGTTTAAAATGGAAAAAAGAGAAATTCCCCCAATACTCTTTGCGTATTTGGGTCGCCGTAATTCTCGATTCATCTTGAATCAAGCGGGTGCGTTACCGTTGACAGGATTTCTTTGTGTATATCCGATTCATAAAGATGAAATTTTTGTTCATAATCTTTGGAAAGTTTTAAATCATCCAGATACGATTAAAAATTTATTTTTAGTTGGCAAAAGTTATGGTTCGGGGGCAATTAAAGTTGAACCAAGGAATTTAGAAAGACTCGGGATCCCGGAAGAAGTTGTCATAAAATATAAATTGGTTCATCCTCTTTACAGACAAACTACACAGTTAAATTTATTTGTGAACGAAAAGAAAAACAAATACAAAATAAAAAAATCAACCAGAACTAAATTGTAATTCATAACTCATAATTAAATATTTGGAATTTCTAATATCATTTACATTTCGCTTATAAAACTGAAAGGATTCTTTTATGAGTTTATCACGCAACATTCTGCTCTGGGCTTCAGAAAGTCCGTGGATGAGAAAAAATGTACCGTCATGGGCATTTGTAAAAAGTGCTGTAAAAAAATTTATGCCCGGAGAGAAAGTTGAAGATGCCTTAAATGCTGCACAATTATTTCAGACTGAAACTATTTCAACAATTTTTACGAAACTTGGAGAAAATATCACCGACCTTTCCGAAGGTTTAGTTGTACTCGATCATTACTTAAAATTAATAGATCAAATTGCAGAACGTAATCTTGATATAGAACTTTCCTTAAAACTTACTCAGCTTGGTTTTGATCTTTCTTTTGATGAAACGTACGAAAGATTTAAAGCCATCACTAAAAAAGTAAAAGAAAAACTCGGCAATGTAATATGGATCGATATGGAAGGCAGTTCTTATACGCAGAAAACAATTGAGTTCTATAAGAAGATCAATAGCGAATATGAAAATGTTGGTTTATGTCTTCAAGCATATTTGTACAGCACTGAAAAAGATCTTGATGATCTGCTAAGTGTCAATCCTCATATAAGATTGGTTAAAGGCGCGTACAAAGAATCACATGATATTGCATTTCCAAAAAAGAAGAATGTAGATCATTCTTTTTTTGAGATTTCAAAAAAAATGATGACTGCCGCAAAAGAAAAAAATATTCGTGTTGCCTTTGGAACTCACGATGAAGATTTGATCTATGCAATAATTCAAGAATCGAAATATTTAGGCATTCCCAAAAACAAAATTGAATTTCAAATGTTGTATGGAATTAAATCTAATTTCCAGAATGAGTTGGTTAAACTCGGTTATAAATTAAAAGTGCTCATCAGTTACGGCGACTTCTGGTATCCGTGGTACATGAGAAGATTAGCTGAACGTCCATCCAATGTTTGGTTTGTTTTGAAAAATATTTTAAAACACTGAGCGAAGCGAAGTGTCTCCTAACTAAAATCGTGCGGGATTCTTCGTCGTCCGATCCGGACTCCTCAGAATTTAAAGGATAAAACATGAAACAGTTGCAAGGTATAATGCCACCAATAGCAACTCCGTTTATTAATGATGAAGTTGCTTACGAAAAACTTGCACAAAATTTTTCTAAGTGGAACAAAACCGGATTAAGCGGATTTGTAGTTATGGGTTCAAACGGTGAATCGGTTTTCCTCACAAGAAATGAAAAGTTAAAACTCGTTGAAGAAGTGAAGAAAAATATTTCCGAAGATAAATTGTTGATCGCAGGCACCGGTTCAGATTCTATTAGAGAAACAATTTCATTATCGAATGATGCAGCTGATCGCGGTGCTGATTATGTTTTGATTCTAACACCATCATTCTATAAGTCGGAAATGAAACCAGCCGCATATATCAAATATTTTTCTGCTGTTGCCGATAAAACAAAAATTCCGGTTATAATTTACAACGTGCCAAAGTTTACCGGCGTTGATATTGAAGCCGAGACGGTAGCAAAACTTGCTGAACATAAAAACATTGTTGGTATCAAAAACAGTTCTGAAAATATCCGGCAGACCACAGAGATGATTGATCAAACACCAAAAGATTTTGCTGTAATAATTGGAACTGCTTCCGTTCTTTATGCCGGATTATCTTCCGGAGCAGTCGGCGGAATACTTGCACTTGCTAATATTGCACCTAATGAGTGTGTGCAGATTCAAAAATTTGTGGATGAAGGAAAACATACAGAAGCAATTGAACTTCAAAAGAAAATGCTGCCGGTTAATAAAGCAATAACCGCTACGTATGGTGTTGCGGGATTAAAAGCGGCAATGAATATGCTTGGCTATTTCGGCGGCGAACCACGCTCGCCGCTTTCTGTATTAAGTGAAACAGATAAACAGCAGCTAAAACAAATTTTAGTAACTTCTGGATTGTTGATATAACAAAAACTCGGGAGACACATATCCAGATACTATAAAGGGGTTTGTATATTCATATAACTATTACGTTAATTACGTAACGTAAAACACGTAATATATATTTAGAATGTGAAGGAAGACTTGCTAACACGTATGAGTACAGAAGTATCTTTCCAATTAAATAAATATATTTTATTCAACTTGATATCATATAATTTTTCCTAATTTTCGTTTATCAAATTATTTCCTCTTGAAACAAAAGGTATAAACATGGCAAATGCAATATTTAATGTTCAACTTCCACCAAACGAACCAGTAAAAAATTACGCTCCCGGATCACCGGAAAAAGCTGCGCTGAAAGCAAAGCTTGATGAAATGGCAAAACAGACTATTGACATTCCAATTATTATCGGCGGAAAAGAAATTAGAACCGGCGATACCGACAACTGTGTAATGCCCCACGATCATAAACATATTCTCGGTAAATATCATAAGGTAACTGAGAAAGAAGTTAAGATGGCTATTGATGCTTCAATGCAGGCACACAAAAATTGGTCACGAATGGATTGGCAAGATAGAGTTTCCGTTTTTCTAAAAGCTGCCGATCTGTTAAGTCAAACTGAGTGGAGATATATTCTCAACGCAGCAACAATGTTAGGACAAAGCAAAAATCCATTTGAAGCTGAAATTGATGCTGCTGCAGAATTAGTTGATTTCTTCCGCTTCAATGCTTATTACGCAATGAAGATTTACCAAGAGCAGCCGCTTCATTCTCCTATCGGAATGTGGAATAGAATGGAATACCGTCCTCTTGAAGGATTTATTTTTGCAGTAGCTCCATTTAACTTTACATCCATCTGCGGGAATTTACCGGCCGCACCTGCATTGATGGGAAATGTTGCATTATTAAAGCCGGCTTCAAGCGCGGTTTATTCTGCTTACTGGTTAATGAAATTATTTGAAGCCGCCGGATTACCTGAAGGTGTTATCAATTTTGTTCCGGGTAAAGGTTCTAAAGTTGGAAATTCTGTAATGGACTCCGAGCATTTTGCAGGAATTCATTTTACCGGAAGTACTTCAGTATTTCAAGGTATGTGGAAAACAGCATCGAACAATTTACCGAAGTATAAATCATATCCAAGAATAGTTGGCGAGACAGGCGGAAAAGATTTTATTTTTGCCCATTCAAGTGCAGATGTAAAAGCTCTAGGTGTTGCTTTAATTCGCGGTGCATTTGAATATCAAGGACAAAAATGTTCTGCAGCTTCACGCGCTTATATTCCGAAATCAATCTGGCCTGAGTTAAAAGATTTTATTGTCAGTGAATTAAAAACAGTTAAGATGGGCGACCCGCGCGACTTCACCAATTTTATGAATGCCGTAATTGATAAGGGTGCATTCGATACAATTACCGGTTACATAGACTACGCAAAGAAATCGAACGAAGCTAAAATTATTTCCGGCGGAAATTATGACAGCTCAAAAGGATACTTTATAGAACCAACTATTATCGAAACAACAAATCCGAAATTCAAATCAATGGAAGAAGAAATTTTCGGTCCCGTTTTAACTCTTTATGTTTACGATGATAATAAATATGAAGAGACTTTAAATATTTGCGATCAAACTTCTCCTTATTCACTAACCGGAGCTATCTTCGCACAAGATAGATACGCAATAGAAACAGCAAATAAAATTTTATTAAATGCAGCCGGTAATTTTTATATAAACGATAAACCAACCGGCGCAGTTGTTGGTCAACAGCCATTTGGCGGTGCACGTGCAAGCGGAACAAATGATAAAGCCGGAAGTTATTTGAATCTTCTGCGCTGGGTTTCTGCCCGTACAATAAAAGAAAATTTTATTCCGCCTCATGATTACCGTTATCCGTTCATGTCTGAAAAATAATTCTATTCTAAACCCCGCTAAATGCGGGGTTTTTTTATGTATTTTATTTTTTTACTTGCAATAAATCTTTTGAAATCGTAAGATACTCCCGAAAGACTATCAAAGTTTTTAATGGAGGAGTAAATGAAATCATTGAAAGATATAATAGGTTCGAAGAATATATTAACAGTTAAAACAGGCACTAATATTTACGATGCAACTTGCTTTATGGCAAAGCATAATATCGGACTTTCACCGGTAGTGGCAGAGGATGGAAAATTATTAGGAGTTTTTTCCGAAAGAGATTTGGTGCGTCGCGTTATTGCAAAAGGATTGGATCTGAAACAAACAAGTGTTGATGAAGTAATGACTAAAGATCTTTTGGTTGCAGACATCAACGAATCCCACGATCAATGCTTAAAGAAGATGAAAGACAAAGGCACGCGTCACATTTTAATTGTTGATAAAGAAAAGTTAGCTGGAATTTTATCAATTAAAGATCTTTTGGAAGTTGATCTGAAAGATCACAAAGAAACTATTGAAGTCCTTCAAAATTATATATATGCGAGATAG
>JACRFC010000056.1 GCA_016234355.1 Ignavibacteriales bacterium | reverse complement strand
TAGTATTCGTTTCCAAGTACCACCCGGCTTCTCGCTACGTGGTTATAGAGTTTTACCACGATTAGGACTTAATGGGTTCGCAATTTCCCACCTCACCTAATTAGAATAGTCCAAGTTTAGCTTGGCACTCATTTCATCAGTAACATTTTCTTAGATTGGATAAAATTATTTGCTGTAATTGTATAAACATAAACTCCACTTGTTAGTTTGCTTGCATCAAAATTTACTCTGTGGTATCCAGCAGACTTGTTCTCATTCACCAACACTGCTACTTCTTTACCGAGCATATCATAAACTTTAATTGTAACAAATCCATTCTCCGGTAACTGGTAATTAATTGATGTTGTTGGGTTAAACGGATTGGGATAATTTGCAATTGAATAATCCGTTGGAATTTCTGTCGTTGTTGTAATGAACTGTCCATCTTGCGATTGGATGTTGGGATTTTCCATACCATACACAGCCGTCCAATCCGGATCAGAATATGTGTTTCCTGTGGAATAGTAAGCACGCACATCGTACCAAAGCAGATCGTTAGTATAACCACTTGTTACAGCATAATCATAATCCGTATAAGTTTGTACTCCTCTGCCAACTGTTGTTAATAAAACAGGATCCCCGGTAACACCATTATGTTTCACTCTTCTCCAAATTTGGAATTGATTAACTGCTGTATTTGGGTTATCCGTCCATGTAACAACAACCGGCTGACCTACTGTACCACCGGCGCTGGCATATTCTCCGCTGTTTGTAGGTTTAACAGTGTAACTTGCAGTATAAGTTTTATGTGCAGTAGCAGTGACGGGACTTGAATACGATTGCCCCACGCTTGTCCAGTTTGTAAATGTATAGTCCAATCCATTTGATGTATAGCCATTACCATATGCAGAAATTGAATATTGATCTCTGACATATTCTGTCCACGATGATGATCTTGTTGAACCGTTTATATACATACTGCCGCTTGCTTGAAAAGTCAGATTAAACTCTTTATCAAATTGTGCTTCAAGTGTAGTATAGTTACCTGCACTACTAAGATCTTGGCTAATAGAGGAATAACTATTAGACCAAATCTTCCAAAGTCTTTTGTAACTATCCGATCCGGTTTGCCCATCAACCGCAGTTAATGTATGTGGAAACGTTGAACCTTCTCTGGATTCAGTTATACCGCTTAGAGGAATATTTGAATGATATTCACTATTAATATACATTCCCCCGCCGGCAAAATTATTCTTCAATGTAATTGAGTAATCTGCCCATGTGCCCGATGCCACAACCTGGTTATTTCCTTCTGTAGTTAACGATCCGTCGGAATAATAAAATGTTTGATCCGCACAACAATTTTGGATCCTAACATATTTAGTACCAATTACAACAACGTATTCATCATAATTAGGTATTGTAAATGTTGCATTCTCCTGATCTCCAGATACTCCAGAGATATTACCAACGGCATTCCACGTACCACTTTGCCAGTTTCCATAATTTAAGGAAGTGCCGCCGCCGCATCCAATATATTTTTTTGCACTTGAATCATAATAATATACCGATATGCCTTGACTTATGAATTGACCTGATTGTTTAATTGAAAACTGAAATTCCCAGTCGTTTGCTTTTAATGATGAACAAGTTAGCAATAAAAAAAATGCTAATAAAGTTAAACGAAAATATCGCATAATAATTCTCCTTATTTTGTTATTTTTAATAAGCAAATAAAAAACCGTACTAACGGAATTAGGTGAAGCAGCCTAATAATTTATTTGCTTATAAGGGCAGTGTTAGCGCACTGCCCGTTAATTAATTAGTTTTTTATTTACAACTTTTTTACTGCTGTTTTTACTTCAATCCTCCAAATTATTTTCCTCTCCACACAATTGTTTTTTGAGGCCAAGTAGTATGACCTAAAAGAAACATTTCTTGCCCGTCTGACCACGCATCTGTTATGACAATATCACCATTTGGTGCAAAGAATTTTGTTATTTGCTGCCACGAAGCTCCATCATTAAACCATACCATTCCGTAAACACCAACGGCTATCTTGTAATTTTCATTTAATGCAAAAACGTTTTGCATTGTATAATTTATTGGTATCGTATGAACCCAACTATTATCTATAAATACCCAAACTCCAAAATCACCAAATGAATAAAGACTTCCTTCTTTCCCTAAACTTAAGCCCCAATTTCCCCATTTGATAATTGATTGCGGATTTTTTATTTCCATTGAATCTAATACTGTCCAATTCTTCATTGTTCCTTTTACAAAAAAAAGAATATACCTATGCCCCTGGATATCGTATGAGGTTACGTTTAAATATGCCGAATTGTCTTTTACAACTAATCCATTTATAAAATACTCTGCCCCTTGTGGAATATTTAATTTTGGGATGTCTTTTTCCCATTTAACACCATCATAATGCAAGACCACAGCACTATCGCATCCAACCCAAATATCATTAGTTTTATTTACAAATAAACTTATTGGGCGTACTTGCAAATTAAGGTCGTGTTCCTTCCACTTTGTGCCATCCCAATTAATTATTAGATCTTTCCTAGTATAAGCCCTTCTATCACCAATCATCCAAATATTGTTTGGTGTTAATCCCATAACTTTATTTATAGACTTTGTACTTCTAGGCACATCATTCATTGGATCAATTTCTTTCCAGTTACTGCCGTTGAAATGATAGATTTCGCCTAGACCTACCTCGTTATGCCCGGCTATCCAAACATCATTAGGAGAACTAGCCCACATAGAAGTTAAGAAAGTTTGCATACTTCCTTCGTAAGCAATTGTATCGGCAGTCCAGGCCATTTCAAAAGGGTTCTTAAGTAACTTGTTAGGGTTAGTACCCTGATCGCTACAAGAGATAAGAATTGTAAATAAAGAAAGAAAAGTTACTGCATAAAAGAAGGGTTTCATTCCTTCCCCAGTTTTAGTTATTTAACAATTATGTCAAATTTCTACTATTTAAATATGTTTTTTTTTTTTTTGATAGTCAAGTATTTTTGAAATTGAGTTAATGATGTGTTTGCCTTTTAGTTAAAAAATCTCATTGTTATATTCAAAGTGGAATTCTTAAGCTCAATAAATTAGATTTCACAAGAACAAATTACTCTATTAATATTATGAACACTCAAAACAATTACTTAAAACCGGAAGAAATCCGCTCGCTTGCAAATTCATTTCAGCAGAGCAGAATTCTTTTGACTGCTGTTGAGTTGGATCTTTTCACCGTACTTGATAAACATATAATGCCCTCAAAAGAAGTTGCCGTGAAGATCAATGCAGATGAACGTGCAACGGATCGTTTGATGAATGCACTTGCTGCATTGGGATTCTTACGTAAAGTTCATGGAAAATTTTACAACTGCGAGAATGCTTCTAATTATTTAGTTAAAGGCAAACCGGAATTTATGGGCGGACTTTATCATTCACTTGGTTTGTGGGATACGTGGAGTTCATTAACTGAATCTGTAAAAGCGGGGACATCTGTAGCAGAACGTCAACCATCTTCAACGGGAATCAGTTGGTCTGAAGCATTTATAGCGGCGATGCATTACCGTGGAATTAAAGAAGCAAAAATTATTTCTATGATGCTTGATCTTTCTAATGTAAACCGTATGCTTGATGTAGGCGGAGGATCGGCGGCATTTTCAATGGAGTTTATAAAAGCTAACACGAATATAAAAGCTGTTGTATTTGATCTTCCTCATATTATTCCAATTACAAAAAAATATGTTGATGATGAAAAGCTGAGCGATAAGATCGAACTAATTGAAGGAGATTATCTTACTGATAATTTCGGAAATGGTTACGACTTGATTCTTCTTTCAGCAATAGTTCATATAAACAGTTTTGAAGAAAATAAAATGCTGATAAAAAAATGTTATAACTCACTAAATGCTAACGGTCAAATTGTAATTAAAGATTGGATTATGAATGAAGAAAGAACGGAGCCGGCGGGCGGGGCATTCTTTGCATTGAATATGCTTGTCGGGACAGAAAAAGGAGACACTTATACGGAATTGGAGATGAAAGATTGGCTGATCAATGCTGGAATTAAAAAGATCGAAAGAAAAGATACAAGTTTCGGATCATCGTTAATGATCGGTTATAAAGAGTAACCCAGATGAAAAAAATAATTGTCGTTGTAGTAATTCTTTTGCTTACAGCATGCAGCAGCAAAAAAAATATTTCCGATGTTCTTCAAAATAAATATGAGATCAGAACAATATCGAATAATTTTTCTATACCGGCTATTGATCTTGAGAAAGATTACTTAAAAGAAATACTTCTCCTTCTGCATTATAATTTTACCGCAGAAAAGATAAAAGAATATTTTAATATGAATGATAGTGTTTACAACCTACGCATAAACGACCTCTTTGGCGAAGGACTTATTAAAAAAACAAGCGATGGTGATTTTATTCCTACATGCATGATCATAGATGCGGATGAAGGAAAAGTAATTAAGAACACTGCTGATTCACTTGGACGCGAGATGAGCGGTATAGTCATTGACCGTATTGGAAAAATTAAAGAAGCGTATGCAAAAATACCCGCTTTCAAAAAAATTCCTTTTGAAAACGCATCTTTATTTATTCTCGGAAATGTTCTGCATAATTATTGGCAGATGAAATTTGTTGAAGAAAGATATCTCAAATCCTTCCCGCCGCAGAGAGGAAGCAGCAGATATTATTTAGCATTATTACAAAGTCAAAACGGAAACAATTCTGAACCATTTGGATTATTTAATAACAGATTTAAGAAAGTCGGCAGTTATACAATTAATTTATACGGGAATAAATTTAGCGGAGAACTTCCTTCTTATACCGAAAAAGAATTATATAATTTATTTAGAACAAAGAATTCAACACTACTGCTTGTAAAAGAATCAGATCAAAAAAAAATTGAAGAACTTGCCCTTATCATAACACAGGATCTGCTAAACTATCTTGAAAGAAATCGGCAGCTATTTGTAAAGCTCTACTTAAACTCTGTATATAAAGATCAAACTTCTTTCCGTGAATGGTTTATCTGGTTTTATCAATTCATCATTACGCAAACAAACAAAACATTAATGGAAAAAGGATTTATTAAAAAATTTTCTTCGGGCAGTGTTGAGGTTATATTAGAAAAATAATATATCAGTAAATATTAAAATAAATAATATACGTGCGTTTTATAACAAATTACTTCTATATCAATTCTTTAATTCTTTCTGTATCAAAGTTCTCATCTCTTCAAATTCTTCTTTCTTAAATCCAACCGTTGCCATTTTTACTTTTCCGTCTTTGCCTATTACAAAACTTCGGGGAATATATTTACTTGCAAACAATTTATATACCTTTGAATTAGTATCAAGATAAATAGGAAAAGTATATTTAGACTTATTTATAAAATTTTTAACAGTGTCGGCAATTTCTCCACGTGAAATTCCGAGCAATGCGAAATTTTTATCCTTAATTTTTTCAAAAATATTTTTTTGAAGGAGCGGCATTTCTGCTCTGCAAGGAGGACACCACGTTGCCCAAAAGTTGATAAGCACAACTTTACCCTTAAGCTCATCCGATGAAAATGTTTTACCGGAAAGCGACGGAGTTGTAAAAGCAGGCAGATTATTTCCTACTTTTAAAAGTGTTGTTAATTCCAGATCGTCCTGAGCAAAGGTAAATGAAGAAAAGAAAAACAATAATAGAACAATAGCTCTGTTTGATTTCATACTATTCCCGATATTAAAAATAAAAGTTTAATTGCGATCAGGAAAGGTTACTCTGAATGTTGTCCCTTTTCCTTTAATGCTTGATGCTTTAATCTCTGCCCCATTAAGCTCACAATATTTTTTAGCAAGCGCAAGACCAAGACCATTTCCCTCAAAATTTCTTGTATATCCTTGTTCTTCGCGAGAGAATGGAGTAAAAAGCAGCGGAAGATATTCTTCTGCTATTCCTATTCCGGTATCGGAAACATCAACATATAAATTATTTCGCGGGCTGCGGTTGATTGTTATTTCAACTTTCCCTTTATGAGTATATTTAATGGCATTATCAATCAGATGATGAAAAATTTGATTAATCGAATATTCATCCGCTTCAATTGTTGTATTTACACCGGGGTTATTAAGATTAAACTGAATTTTTTTAGTAGCTGCAACCGGTTGAAAGTTCTTAAACTGTTTTTGGATAATATCATTAAAAAGATCGAAATGTTTTGCGCGGTAGGAATATGATCCGGTTTGAAGCTCTGACATATTCAATATTAATTCAACCGTACGCATTATTCTTTTGCCCTCTTCATTAATAACATCAAAACCTTTTGCAAGCTCTTCCTCAACCTTATCTTGAAGTTCGTCTTTCATCATTCCGGTAAAACTTAAGATAACATTAAGAGGTGTTCGAATTTCGTGAGACATCTGAGCTAGAAATTCAGATTTAAGCCGGTCTGATTGTTCTGCACGCTCTTTTGCTTCTATCAACGCTTCTTCGGTTAGTTTTTTGTCTGTAATATCTTCTATTGTTCCTTCATAATAAATGTAACGTCCTTCGTTATCCTTAACGGCTCTCGCGCTCTCGCGGATATATATTATAGAACCATCTTTCTTTTTCCACTTGGATTCAAGTCCGAAAATTTTTCCGTTCTTTTCTATCTCTTTCTTGAAAATTTCTCGTGCTTCTGGCTCTGCATAAGTGTCCTTCGCATTAAGATTTAATAATTCATCAATAGAATCATAACCGGCAATTTTAATAAGTGTTGGATTTGCAAGTAAGATCTTACCTTTAGGCGTAGAACGATAAATTCCTATTGTAGCATTTTCATATAGTCCTCTAAATCTGAGTTCACTTTCTTTTAAGGATTCATCTGCCTTTTTACGCTCTGTTATATCCTGTTTGATTGCAATAAAATTTGTTATTTCTCCTCTGGGATTTTTAATTGGAGTTATTTGCATTTCTTCCCAATAATTAGCTCCATTCTTTCTTTTATTTACAATTTCACCGCGCCATGTTTCGCCAACGTTTATCTTGCCCCACATATGTTTGTAAAAATTATCATCATGAACACCGGATTTAAAGATGTTTGTTTTTTTGCCGACGACTTCTTTTATTGAATAACCCGTTAAACTTGTGAAGGCGGTGTTAGCCCAGATTATGGTTCCGTCTTTATCACAAATAACAATTCCGTTTGCGGCTGCTTCAAGCGCATTGCTCTGAAGTGAAAGCTGATCTTCGACAGTTTTCTGTTCCGTTATATCTGTTATAAATCCTTCAAGGGCAATCAATTCATCTTCTAAATTGGAGAAAATACCAACGCCCTGTTCCCAAACCCATTTTTCGTAGCCGAGTGCTGTATTAATTCGATAAACAAGTTGATATGGTTTTTTTTGTTCAACAGCTTTGTGGATTTGTTCAATTACTTTTTTGTGATCTTCTTTGTGAATAAGATCCTCATAGTAGGAAATTATTTTATTTCCTAACAACTCTTCCTCTTTATAACCCGTAATTTGAAAACACTTTGAGCTTAAATAGTCGAATTCCCAGACTTGTCCTAACTTACAGCGGTAAACCATGCCTGGTAAATTTTGAATGAGTGTACTTAATTTTCTTTGGCTTTCGCTTAAAGCTTTCTCAACCTTAGTTGTCCTGTGTAATCCTTTTTGAAGATCGAGTGAGGCACCTTCTAATTTCCGCGTATAAAGATTTCTTTGTTTTTCCGACCTATAAATAATTATTATAGTAACTAAACAAAGTACCAAACTTATGGCCGCAAGTCCCAATTGGGTTATGCGGAAGACTTTAACAAAAGAGCCAAGAACATTTCTTACTTCTTTTTCTACTTTGTTGCTTTGGGCTTCCACATTAGAATAAAGAGATTCCCACTCTTGACGAATATTAGTTTTTGATTGTGTAGAATCTTTCGATGCAACTTTACTTGATAGTCCGCGATAATTGAGCAATAGTACTTGTAGTTTCTGAACTTCCTCGGAAAGTGCAACCTTATCAATCGGGATTGAGATTATATTGAGAAGTTCTTTTTCTTCAAGCAAAGAGCTTGCCTTAAGTTCTGCGACATCAAGATATTCCATTGCCTGTCTAAAAGTTGACGGTGTTTGGGCTCCGGGCTCTTTCAAAAATTCTGAACGAGCTTTAGTGACATTGCTTTTTATTTCCAGCGAAGAATCAAGAAGAGATGTGTAAATAAAATTAATTCTTAAACCGATAAATAAACCGTAGAGAACCGCGAGCGACATAAACAACCCTGCTGTTAATATCAAATAATATACTATTCTATTTGAAGAAGCTATTTTTCGCTTGTGGTCCATTGATCAAAACATTTTTAAAAATTATTTTCCATGCAATCATTTATTTAATAAATATCCGATAATCCCATGGCTCAAGAGTTAATTGATATTGAGTATTTAGCAATACGGAACTATCTGTAAAAAGATTTTTGTAAATGCCCTCAAGTTTAGAACTTGTTATTGTAACTTGTTTCATCTCTTTAGACAGATTAAATATTGAAATTACTTTGCTGTTATCTTTTTCCCTTATAAATGCAAAAACATTTCCATCATTAACAGAGAGCTTTTGCAGCTCGCCGCCTTCAGCGCCGTTCCATAAAACTTTATTTTCTTTTTTTGTCTTGAATAGTAACGCATAATAATTACGCATTACATTGTCATCCCAATTTATTAAATCTTTTTCAAAAAAATTAAGACTTTTATTCAAACCAGCTTCCTGCCCGTTATAAACAAGAGGCATTCCAGGTACAAGACAGGTAAGAACGGCAAATGTTTCTGCGGCATCTCTAAATCTTTCCCGGTCTGTACCATGCCAGGTGTTTTCATCATGGTTAGAAGTAAAAACCATCCGGTAAGAATTTGTCGGATATTCACTTTTTTCTTTTTTGAAATATTCATAAAAATCGTTTGCGGATTTATTTCCCTTGGCACAATCAACAAAAAGATCTTTTAACTGCCAATTGTATGTCATATCAAAAGCTTGATGAAGTTCGGGTAAACT
>JACRFC010000005.1 GCA_016234355.1 Ignavibacteriales bacterium | reverse complement strand
GGAGCTAAAAAAAATTGGAAGAACAATTCCGAAGATATTTGGTTCTGCACTAACTCAAATAAATACACATTCAATACTGATACTGTTAAATTGAACAGAAAAGTTCTTGCCCCGTATCGCGATTCAAACGGGAAACCGAAAGATTGGAGCTCACTTAAAAACGGCGATTATCGTTTAACTTTTCCTTCTAATATATGGAATGATATATCAGTTCCGTTTTGGTCTATGGATGAGAACACTCCTCATCCGACTCAAAAGCCGGAAAAGCTGATTGCTAAATTAATTCTCGCTAGTTCCAACAATGGGGATTTAGTTTTTGATCCTTTCCTTGGCTCGGGAACTTCATCGGTTGTTGCCAAAAAGTTAGACCGCAAATTTGTTGGTATAGAATTAGACAGATTCTTTGCTTGTATAGCCGAAAAGCGGCTTGAAGAAGCAGAAAAAAATAAATCAATTCAAGGATATGAATTTGGTGTTTTCTGGGAACGCAATACCGCACCAATCAGTATAAAAACTCAACGAAAGAAGCATTAGTACTTAAGAACAACCGCTTCATTCCTTGATTTTCAAACCCTCAATGGGTAAAATAGCACACTAAAAAATCACACTAATGGAGGTTTCCGAATGCATAGGGCGAAATTACTTTTACTCATTTTACCATTATTTGTTTTCTTCTCATGCACATCCCAAAACCAGAGGATAGTTGTTGCAGAATACGGCAACTACAAAATTTATTTAGATGATTTCGAAAAGGCATACGAAAGAAATTCCGGCGGATATGAAAAAGTTAAAACAGATTCGTTGAGTTCTTATCAAAAATTTCTCGATCTCTTTCTTAACTATAAGATGAAATTACGCGATGCAGAAGTCCGTGGTTATACTAAAGATTCAGATATGCAAAAGGAATTACGTGATTATAAGATGAATATCGGCTCTACACTATATCTAAATGATAAATTATATGAACCGAATATGCATAAGCTTTATGAAAGAAGGAAAACGGAATTTAGAGCAAGTCATATTTTTCTTCTTCCTGATTCTACTATGAGCGAAAGTAAAGTGAAAGAATTGGGTAAAGAACTTATAAAGCGTATTCAAAACGGAGAAGATTTTGCAGCACTTGCTAAACAATATTCCAAAGACACCAATTCAAAAAATAATGGCGGAGATGTTTACTATTTTACTGCCGGTTTAGTAAATAATATTGCTATTGAAGATGCTGTTTATGGGACCGAACTAGGAAAAATTTATCCCGAATTAGTTTTTTCCGGTTCAGGGTATCATATAATCAAAATAACAGAAAAACATCCTCGCAGAGTATCAATCGCAGTTGAACATATATTAATCGCTTTCGCTGATTCAACAGGTCAAGCTGATACTACCAAAGCATTCAAAACAATTCAAGATATAGAATTACAAATTAAAAATGGTGCTGACTTTGGTGAAATGGCGCGAAAATATTCTCAAGATAAAGGAAGCGCAATGCAGAGAGGTTCTATTGGATCAATTCAACGCGGACGTACTGTAAAAGAATTTGATGAAGCTGCATTCAAATTAAAGAAAGGTGAAATTTCTCCGATTGTTAAAACGCAATTTGGTTTTCACTTAATAAGATTAGCCGATGAATTTTCATATCCAACCTACGAACAAGAGAAAGAAGAACTTAAAGAGATTTACGACCGGATGCGTTATAAAACAGACTATGAACAATTAGCAGAAAAATTAAAAACTGAATTGAAATATTCCTTAAATGGAGAAACATTTGCTAAGATAATGGCTAACAGCGATACAACAAGAATCGCCGAGAGTTACTGGAAAAGTAATCTGCAAAAAGTAGTTGGAAGCCAGGAGCTTTTTAGAATGAATAATAAATCTTATCCATGCGATAGTTTGTTCGCTTTTATGATCAAACGTAATATTAGCTTAAATATGATTATAAATTCATTGATACTTGATGAATCGCTGAAAATATATTCCAGCGACTTACTGATCAAAGAAAAAGCTTTAACATACGATAATGAGAATCCCGAATTTGCAAAACTGATTGACGAATACGAAAAAGGAATTTATTTATTCAAAATTCTTGAAGAAGAAGTATGGTCTAAAATTTCTATTGACAGTGCAAAAGTTTATTCTTTTTGGGAACAAAATAAACAAAACTATAAATGGAAAGATCGTGTTGAATTCAAGGAGATATATTGCCAAACAGATTCTCTAATGAATCAATGTTATTCACTTGCAGCATCAGGTGCTAACTATGATACTTTGTTTTCAAAGTATAATCAAAGAACCGGATATGATAACACACCCGGCTATCATGGTTTAGTTGATATTGATTTCAATGAATTAGCAAAACAATCAAACGAATTGAAGAACTTAGGTGATATTTCTAAACCTTTCCGTTTTGATAACGGTTGGTCAATTGTAAAACTAGTTAAACGCGATTCAGCTCGCATAAAAACTTTTGATGAAGCAAAAGCAGAAGCAAGCAGTCAATTACAGGAAAGCGAAAGTAAACGCCTTGAGGATGAATATTTGAATAAGCTGAAAAAAGTTTATAAACCAAAACTTTATTATGAAAATCTTAGCAAAGCATTTAAGCGGTAACAATTATTACATTATAATTTTTTTTGTTTTTGCTTTGACTCAGTATGGTTGTTCTAAAGAAGAAAAACCGTCAAAGTATATAGCAAAAGTAAATAAGTCCGTATTAACGGAAGATGATGTAAAATCAGCTTTATCGGAAGAACGTAATAAAGGGATATATAGAGAAGAGTATATCAACAACTGGATACAAACCGAAATTCTATTTCAAGAAGCGGCTGATAAAGGATTATTAGATGATAAAGAATTCAAATCATTGTTGGACCGCACTAAAAAAGAATTAGCTTCTGCTTTATTCATTAGGAAAATAGTTGATGAGAATAGAATCGAACCGACTGATGACGAAATAAAAAAATATTTTGATAACAATAAAGATGATTTCAAACTTGTTGATGATGCTTACAGATTTAATGAAATTAAATTTAACGATTATAATAAAGCCGTTGAATTCAGAAATTCTTTACTTGAGACCGAATGGAATCGGGCATTAAATCAATATCGTAATGATCAATCAATAATAGAATTACAACCTCAAAAATTGTTATTGAAATATCAGATCCAACCGGCTGCATTGCTTCGCGTTATCACAACATTAGGTGTAAACGAAGTAAGTGTTGTTTTAGAAACGGAACCGATGAAATTCACAGTTGTTCAACTTCTTGAAAAGCTCGGCAAAGATCTTATCCCGCCGCTTGATATGGTTAAGAATGAAGTAAAAGAAAGATTATCAGTTGTAAAAAGAAGTCAGTATATAAAAGAGTATATAGATAAACTAATCGCAGATCATAATTTAGTAGTTGAGAGGTATTCAGAATGAAGAAAATATTTTTAATTATGTTGGTAATTGCAGGAGTAATAAATGCACAGCAAGCAATAGATAAAATTGTTGCTGTTGTTGATAATGAAATCATTTTACAATCAGAGCTTGATTTCAGAACTAATATGGAAGCTGCACAAAAGAATCTAAATCCGGCTGATATAAATTTACGCCGCCAGATTCTAAATGCAATGATAGAAGAAAAACTGCTTTATGCACAGGCAGAACTTGATTCGATAACTGTTACAGATGATCAAGTGAAACAGCGCCTTGAAGACCAGATGAATTATTTTATTCAGCAATATGGCTCACGTGATCGGCTTGAACAAATTTACGGAATGCCGTATGAAAAAATAAAACGATCACTCCAGGATGATACCCGTAAAGGATTAATGTCTTATATGCTTCAGCAAAAAAAATTCGGTCAACTTGATGCTACTAGAAAAGAAGTTGAAAATTTTTTTGAAACTTTCCGTGATTCTTTGCCGGACGTTCAGGAGAAATTTGTTATACAGCATATCTTCCAAAATCCTAAAACAGGAGAGCGTATTAAAAAGAAAGCAAAAGATTTTGCTCTATCCTTATTGGATTCACTTAAGCAAGGTGCTGATTTTGCTGCACTTGCAAAAAAATATTCTAATGATACTGGCAACGCATCGCAAGGCGGCGATCTTGGTTCAGTTAAACGAGGTGCGTTGGTACCCGAGTTTGAAGCAGCCGCATTTGCATTAGCACCAAATCAATTATCCGGTGTAGTAGAAACTGTTTTTGGATTTCATATAATTCAGCTTTTAGAAAGACGCGGAGAATCTATCCATTGCAGACATATTCTTATTAAAGTTAAGAGTGATGAAGAATCTGACCTAAAGGCAATTGAGTTTTTAACAGATTTGAGAGATAGTATTGTTCGTGGTAAAAATAATATAGAATACTATGCTCGGCAGTATAGCGATGATAAAGAATCTGCTAAGTTCGGCGGAGAGCTTGGAACGTTTGAAACAAGCCAGCTTGACAAATCTCTTCTTGATGTTATTTATAAATTAAAGGAAGGTGAGATAAGTTTTCCAAAACGACTTGAAGTAGATAGAAATGTTTACGGTTATCATATCGTTAAATTGAAAAAAAGAATTCCGGCTCATAAAGCAAATCTTGATATTGACTATACGGAAATAAAACGAATTGCTGAGTATTACAAGAAACAAAAATTGTATGCTAAGTGGATGGATGAATTAAAAAATAAAATTTATTGGGAAGTTAAATTATAACTGCAAAAATATTTTCATTCACTAAAGTATAATTATAGGAAAAATATTGACAGAGCAAAAAAACACAAATGATGTACTGTCTGTTGAGCAGTTAGCTCATTCAGTAAAACAGATCAAACATGAAATTGCAAAAGTAATTATTGGTCAGGATCAAGTTGTTAATGATCTTTTTGTTAGTCTTCTATCTAGGGGTCACTGTCTGCTTGTAGGCGTTCCCGGTCTAGCGAAAACTTTATTAATAAAAACACTTTCGGAAGTTCTCGATCTTAAATTCAGCCGGATTCAGTTTACACCGGATTTAATGCCAAGCGATATTACAGGCACAGAAATTATTGATGAAGATCCCGTAACTAAGAAACGTATATTCAGATTTATTCAGGGTCCCGTTTTTGCAAATATTATTTTAGCAGATGAGATAAATCGAACTCCGCCAAAAACTCAAAGCGCACTTCTTGAAGCAATGCAGGAACACAAAGTAACCGCCGCAGGTGTAACACGAACTCTTGATGAACCGTTCTTTGTACTAGCTACACAAAATCCAATCGAGCAGGAAGGAACTTATCCTTTACCGGAAGCTCAGCTTGATCGTTTCATGTTCAATTTGTGGTTAGATTATCCAAGCTTTAAGGAAGAAATAGAAATTATTAAATCCACCACAAGCGATTATAAACCCGAACTTAAAAAAGTAATCAGTTCAAGTGAGCTGATCAATTTTCAAAATTTAATT